>JBEKVD010000004.1:0-82564 GCA_049514315.1 Candidatus Limnocylindrales bacterium
TCATGCTGCTCTGGCTCAGTGGGCGGGAGCGCGAAGAGGGTGTCGTCCATGAGCGGAATCGTAGCTGCGACGAGCCCGCCTGGGAATCCTCTGAGCCGAAAGATTCACAGGCTCTTAGCCCAGCTCGCCCTGCTAGATGTTGATCTCACCCTGCCTGCGGCGGATCTTGTGTCCCGGCTCAACATCTGGCCACCTGGCTCAGTCGACCGCGAGGCTGCAGAAGCAGGGCACCTACTCACGAACTCGAGCCGCCACGGCCGCGATGCCCGCTTCCAGGCCCATCTGGCTGCCTTCGCCGAGGCCGTAGCCCAGCGGACGGGCCCCGCCTCAATCAGGCCTCGCTACGCCGGCGGCCAGAAGCGAGCGACCCGCGGGGACACTGTGGCCCTGCGAAGGGCCCTGGCCTTACTTGCCGCGCAAGATCCTTCACTGACGCCGCGTTCCCTGCTTGGACTGGTCAAAGGCGGCGACCATCCAGCCCTTGTGAAGCTGCGCAAGGCACTCGGGGTGGACGAAGACTGGATGCCCGACCAGCGCCGCCTCGAACGACTCTGGCCCAAAACACGACACTGAATCTGTCGACAGATTCGCTGACGTGACCGCCAATCGTCCCCGTGTGATACCGGCGCCATGTACGGCGCGGGACGACCAAGTCGAGACCTCGAGGGCCTTGGGGCCCGGCTGACCATTGCTGCTGCCCTCGACGAGCTTCGTCTCGATCCGGAGGCATTTGCCAGGCTTCTGCTGGCATTGGCCCAGGTGAAGGCAGTCGACGCAGGCGAGCTAGCAGGCCTATTGGTTGGCACCCCTGAGTCGGCTGTCGCCAACGCGGTGGGTAGCCATGAGTAGCGGCGGCTCCCAGATGCCAACGGGTCCTGCCGCCACAGCGGCCCGGCGTCGACTTGCACGACCGCTTGAGCTAGAGCGTGTATGGACACCGGACCGCGAGGCGATGCTGGCGGCTCTCCGGCTGGTGCTTGGCCTACCGAAGCAGCTTCCCAGGAGCGGTCAGGGAGGTGTCCGATGACCGTGGCAGCAACGGTACCGGCGGTCCGGCGGGTGGCGGTGTACCTGCGAGTCAGCTCCGACGATCAAGCCGAAAGGGGCACCATCCGGACCCAGGCCGATGAGGTCCACCGCCGCCTTGAGCGAGAGCCTGAGGTGACCATCGTCGGCGACTACACCGATGACGGCATCAGCGGGACGATACCGCTTGCCGAACGTCCGGGTGGGGCCAGGCTCGTGGCAGACGCTCGAGCGGGAGTCTTCGATGAAGTCTGGGTCTACAAGCTCGACCGTCTCGGTCGCGACCTGATCGGTCTCGCCCTTGCCCGGCGGAGTCTGGTCGAGTCTGGCGTTCGTCTGGTCAGCGCCCACGAGGGCGAACCAGACGAGTTCATGTTCGACATCCAGTCCGCGGTCGCTGCCAATGAGCGCCGCGTGTTCCTGCGCCGCTCCGCGGAGGGGATGAACCGCGCCGCCAGAGAAGCCCGCTACTGCGGAGGCGTCGTCGCTCTCGGCTACCGGGTCGAGGGGAAGAAGCAGACCGCCCGCCTGGTGCCCGACCAGTCGCCCATGTGGAGCAGCCTCTCGGCCGCTGACGTGGTCCGGCGGATCTACGACTGGATCGCGCGGGACGGCTGGAGCTGCCGGCGGGTGGCAGCTGAGCTCAATACCCTCGGGGTTCCGACCGCCTGCGCTCGCGAGGGGACCGGGGTCCGGGCTCGCAAGACACAGAGCATCTGGCGAGCCGGGCTTGTCCGGAACATGGTCACCAACCCGGTCTATCGGGGCCAGCTCTCCTACGGCCGGCGGACCAAGAAGCGCGACCGCGAGGTCATCTCCGCTCCCATCGAAGGCTTGGTCTCCCCCGCCCTGTGGGACGAGGCTCAGGTCACCCTCGCCCGCAACCGCCGCTGTACCAAGAACACCCACCGCATCTACCTGCTCAAAGGGGCGATGAGATGCGGGATCTGTGGCCTCACCTACGTCGGCTCCTGGTCCAAGGACATCGGCTGGTATCGCTGTGGCGGCCAGCTCGTCGCACGTGGACCACTCATGGGTCGGTGCCCGAGCACCGCGGTCAGGACCGACGTCATCGAGCCACGCGTCTGGGCCGAAGTCGAACGCTTCCTTCGGCACCCGGGTGATGTTCTTGATGAACTCGATGGCACTCGAGAGCGCGAGGCGCAGGGAGCCATCGCCGAGGCGGAGTCGATCACCCTGACCCGGGCACTCGAAGGTCTCGATGGTCAGCGCAAGCAGGCTATCGGGCTCAACATCCGCGGCCGACTTCCAGATGGCGAACTCGACGTTGAACTCGACCGCATCGAGCGCGAGCGGACTGCCCTACAAGCCCGCGTGGCCGCCCTACAGGCTCCACGCGCCGAGGTCGTGGCTGAGGAGGCCCGTGACCTGCTTGCCGACGTCCGCGCCCGCCTGGACGCCGGACTCTCCGACGAACAGCGTCAGGAGATCGTCCGGCTACTCGTTGGGATCGTCGTCCACACGGACGTCTCTGAGGGGCGAAAGACCGCCAAGGCCGTCGTCACCTACCGGTTCCCGTGTGTAGTTCCCACTTGCACGGGCACGGGTTCATCGCCGCGATCAGCTGGAACCGTGACGGAAATATGGCCGCTCGGCCAACCCTGGAGATCGCCACGCGGCCGTCCTCGAGAGGCTGGCGCAGCGCCTCCAATGTCGCGCGGTCGAATTCGGGCAACTCGTCGAGAAACAGAATCCCGTCGTTGGCGCGGGTGACTTCGCCAGGAGACATGCGCGGTCCGCCACCGACCATGGCCGCGTAGGAGATGGTGTGATGAGGTGACCGGAACGGCCGAGTTCGGACCAGGCCCGTCACCGGCACGCATCCGCAGACCGACGCAATGACGGTCGCGATCCGGGCCTCGTCGTCGTCCAGGGGCGGCAGAAGCCCCGGCACGGTTCTCGCGAGCAGCGTCTTACCGGAGCCCGGCGGGCCGATCATGACCATGCAATGGCCGCCCGCGAGGGCCAGCTCGAGAGCGCGTCTTGCTTCCAGCTGACCCCGGACCTCGGCCAGATCTGGACCCGGATCTGCGCCAGTGCCGCCGACGAGCCCACTCTCCTCCGGGCCGCTCTCTGTTCCGACGTTACTGGCGAGCTCCACTCGTGGCGGCCTGCTGCGGGTTCTGCTGCGCCGACTCTCACGCAGCAAGATGGCGGCTTCGGCCAGCGTCGCAGCCGCCGACACATCTATGCCGCCGGCCAGCCTGGCTTCGGCCAGGCCACCGGACGGCACCACGACCCGCCTCACTCTCCGCCTCGACAGAGCCACGACCATCGGCAGCAAGCCCGGAACCGAGCGTAGCTCACCACCCAGCGAGAGCTCTCCCAGGACCGCCCAGAGGCCGCTCGCCTTCACCTGCTCGGACCCTACCAGGATCCCCAGGGCGATCGCCAGATCGAGCGAGGCGCCGCTCTTCCGAAGGTCGGCCGGGGCGAGGTTGACCGTGATCCGGCGGGGTGGGTACTCGTAGCCGCTGTTCCGGATAGCGCCCCGAACACGCTCCCGGGCTTCCTGCAGCGCGGTGTCAGCGAGACCGACGATCGAGAACCCTGGCAGGCCGGGGGCTACGTCCACCTCGACACGAATCGGCCGGCCATCCAATCCATGGAGCGTCGCCGAAAGAAGGAATGCGAGCACGCAGCCACGCTAGACTGCCCCACTCACCGGCGACTTATCCACCAGTTCGCGCCCTGGACGGACTGCTCTAGCGGCCGGCGCGACTTACGGGCGGGTGATCGGCGAAGCCCTTCTCCATCGCCTTGACGAACCCCAGGATGTCTCTGCCGATAGCCGAGTCCGGTCTCGTCGACATGAAAGGCGCCCCGCTGTTGAGCGACGAGATTGCCGTGCGATAGTCATTGACGATCCCGAAATCTATGGAGCGTTTTAGTGCGCTCTCCGCGTTCTTGACGTTGATCCCGGTGAAAGCGTTCGATCGGTTCAGGACCAGCTTGACCGTGTCTTCGGAGTAGCCAAGGTGGCCGATCGTCTCGAGCACAATGCGGACGTTCTTAAGACAGGGCAAATCGGCCGTCATCACGATGTAGATGACCTGGGCCGTGTCCATTATTCGGAGAGTGGCTTCGTCGAGACGCCTGTCGACATCGACGACTATGTAGTCGAACTCGTCGGACAACTGCGCGATGATGTCCGGCAGCGCATTGTGGGCGACAAGTTCTGCCGCCTCCGGTGATGGCGGTGCGAGAAGCAGCTCGACACCCGTTTCATGCTTGACCAGGGCATGTTTGATCAGGTCGCTGTCGACCGCCGGAGCGGTCGCCAGATCGACCACGCTCATTCCGTCGAACCCGAGGTCGAGAAAGACGCGGTGATCCCCGAACTGGAGATTCGCGTCGATCAGGCAGACGCTCCTCCCCAGCTGCCTGTGGAGCGCCACCGCGCTATTGATGGCGATGGTCGTGGCACCTACGCCGCCCTTGCTACCGTAGAAGACAACGACCCTGGCGGGCTTGCGTTTCTGGGACACAGGCGTCATGGCACGGAGGGCGGGGCCGGTTCCCGAAGCGGTCTGGAGGCGCTGATCGCCGGGCGGATAGCGGGCCAGCAGGCTGCGCGTACGAGCCATCAGCTCCGCCGGATGAAACGGCTCTATCAAATAGTCGTCGGCGCCCGATCGAAGAGCCTTGCTGCGAGACTCGGCCTCGTCCTCGGCCAGCAGGAGGATCACAGGAGTATGAGTCGAGGGCACGTCCTCCTCGCGCAGCCGCGCCACAACGGCGAAACCGTCGACGTCGGGCAGACTCGCCGCAACGAGCAGCAGAGCCGGCTTGTTCGACTTGACGATGCCCAAGGCCTCGGGACCGTTGCCCGAGGTGAGGACTTCGAAACCTGCCTGAGACAGCGCGGCACCAAGAGCCCGCTGGACCGACGGGTCGGCATCGACGATGAGGATTCTTACGGCCATCCCTGATCCCGAAAGCGCAGAAACTCGATCGCCCGCGTGCTGTCGGCCTCGCCCGGCAAGGCTCCCTGGTGCTGGCCATCGACAGGAGCGCCCAGATTATAGGCAGCCCGATGGACCCGAGTTGGCGGACCTTTCACACCCGGCCTCCGCCGCCGGCCCAGCACGGCGACGCGCCACACCCGACCGCCTCCAAGCCGGGTCCGGTGCACCACGCGCGACCCCGGCTTGGAGGGTTCGATGCGCCTCGCGGTCTCAGGGCCTGGCGTCAGGGCCCTTGCTCATCCCCGTCTTCACCATCGAACCGATCGGCTCGATGAGCTGCGTGAACTCGAGCGGGATGACGAACTTCGTCGCCGGCCCGCTACCCAGCGCTTTCAACGCTTCGAGGTACTGCAGCGTCATCGTCTTCTGATCGATCCCCCTGGCCGCCTCGAAGATCGTCTGAAGTGCGTTGCTGAACCCCTGGGCCCGCAGTATCGCGGCCTGCCGGTCTCCTTCGGCACGCAGAATCGCCGACTGCTTGTCGCCCTCGGCGACGTTGATGGTGGCCTGACGCGTACCCTCCGACTCCGTGATCACCGCGCGCCGGGTTCGTTCTGCCGAAAGCTGGCGGTTCATCGCCTCCTGAACCGCCGGGGGCGGCAGAATCTCGCGAATCTCGACGGTCGTGACCTTGCCGCCCCAGCGCTCGGTCACCTCGTCGAGTTTGAGTCGAAGTGTCTCGTTTATCTTCTCCCGCTGCGACAGCACGTCGTCGAGAGGAATGTCGCCGATGACCGATCGGAGCGACGTCGCGGCAATGCCCTGGAGAGCCCCCGCGAAGTTGGCGACGTTGATCTGGCTCATCAGCGGATCGACGATCTTCCAGTAGATGAGGAAGTCGACGGCAAGCGGGGCATTGTCCTTCGTGATGGCCGTCTGGCGCGGTACCTCGATGAACTGCTCGCGCAGGTCGACGCTGACACCCCTGTCGGCGACCGGGATCAGGAACCGAAGGCCCGGGTTGCGGACGAGCTGCGGCCCTGTCTGACCCCACCGGTAGACAACCAGCTTTGCCCATTGAGGCACGATCCTTACCGACAGCGCGACCGCTACGATCAGCAGCCCCACGAGAACGATCGCAACCACGAGGGTCACGTTGCCAATGTCCATCGCCGTACCTCCTGTTTCGGCCGCCGCTCGCGGCCCGCTTACCGATTGGATTACCCCGGCATGGGGCCGGCCCGAAAGCTAGTTCACCTTCTCGACGATCAGGATAAGGCCCTCCTGGCCTACGACACGGACCCTGGCGTCCCTCGCGAGCGCGCTGCCGTCCCTCGTCCTCGCCGACCACGCTTCGCGGCCGACATAGACGGTACCGATCGGAGCCAGGTCCGCGCGGACCTCGCCCACGAGCCCAACAACCTTGTCGATGCCCACGAGCCCGGCGCCCGCGGGCACAGGCTGCCGCCTCATCTGCATCAACGTCCCGACAAGCAGCAGCCCGTAGGCGGCAGCGATCGCGGTCATGATCCCGATGATCGGCCAGGCGACGGCGACCGTGGGCAGATATGGACCCGGCGATCCGTAGAACGCCACGGCCCCGACGACAAACAACCCGATTCCGGCCACGGTGAGCAAGCCGTGGCTGGGAAGGTTCGGTTCGAGGACCAGCAGCCCGATACCCATCACGACAAGGACGACCCCCAGGACGTTCAGCGGCAGGCTGCCCGACCCGTAGAACGACAGCGCCAGGAACAACGCTCCCGTCAGGCCCATCAACAGCGTGGGGTGGAAGAGCTCGAGAGCCACGCAAAGCACGCCGATGACAAGCAGGATGAAGGCGATGTTCGGGTCGTCGAGAGCGTGCAGGAACGACTGAACGAGGCCCTCGTTGATCGTGACTATCGTCGCGCCCCTGGTATGCAGGGTCGCCGATCCGCTCATGGTCGTGACCGTCTGGCCGTCGGCCTGAGCCAGGACGTCGTCGATGCTGGCGGCGACCCCGTTGATGGCCTTAGCCGACAGCGCCTCCTGTGCCGTATACGCCTGGGCGTTCTGAACCGTCGAGACCGCCCAGGCGACCGCGTCCGGGTGGCGCTCCTGGGCGATGCTGCGGATCGTCGCGATGGCATCGTTCATCACCTTGTTCGCCTCGGTCTGGCCGTAGGTGGCGGCAATGTCCGCGCCGCCGGCCGCGACCGGAGAGGCGGCACCGATGTTCGTGCTCGGGGCCATGTAGGCGAGGTTCGCCGACAACGTGATGAATGTGCCGGCGCTCGCGGCCTTCGCCCCCGACGGGCCGACCCAGACGATCGTTGGGATCTTCGAGTGCAGGGCCGCGTCGATGCGCAGCATTGCGTCTTCGCTGCCGCCGAGCGTGTCGAGCTGGACGATCACCGCCGCGGCCCCGTCCGACTCGGCCTGCCGAACCGCCCCGGTCACGAAATCCGCCATCACGTCATCCACGACACCGCTCGTGGGCACGACCACCACTTCCGGGCTTGCCGCCGCGCTGCTTCCGGAGGCTCCCGGATTGAAGGGGGGCGGAACTATGGCGGCGCTGCTGCCGCCGGTGCGCGCCTGGCCGACCAGGAGCAGGAACGACCCGGCCACGGCCAGGGTCACTCCCAACCGGGCGAAGGCGAAGGCTGCCCGACGGAAGCCGCCGACACCGGCGCCGATCGCGGCCGGGAATCGGAACGGGCTCGTCCGCGGTCGATCGAGCTGGACCGTCCACGGCAGCCCTGCGACCGCGTCGGGCAGAGCAAGCTCGCGCGTGCTGCGGGCGAACCCGGCCAGGCGCCGATCCATCTCAAGGTCCAGCCCGTCGTCCATCTCGGAGTCGTTCATGGGTTCTCCCCTCCCACCGGCTCTATCCGGCGGCGCAGCGCCTGCAGGGCGGCGTGGTGTCTAGACTTGACGGTGCCGATGGGAATGCGCAGGCGGTCGGCGATCTCGGCCAGCGATAGCTCTCCCCAGTAGCGAAGCACTACGACCATGCGGAGCTCCTGGCTGAGCGAGCCAAGCGCCCGTCCTATTGCGTCGCGGGCCAGTGCCGCTCGGAACGGGTCGGTGCTCTCGAAATCGAAGTCGTCCACGTTGAGCGTCCGTCTCCTCGCCCGCTGTCGGAGCCTCGTGCGGCAGACGTTGACGAGAATCTGGCTGAACCAGGGGTGGAACCGGTCGCGGTCGCGAAGTCCGGCCCAACCACGCCAGGCTCGAACGGAGGCTTCCTGGACGGCGTCCTGCGCCTCGGCCGAGTCGGCCAGCAAGAAGCCGGCCAGGCGGTAGGCCTTCGACATCTCGGCCTCGAGAGCCGCCACGAAGACCGTGTCGAATGCTCGGCCTCGCGCGATGGCGGGCCGAGCCGGCCCCAGAACGGCATCGCCGCCCAGGTAGGCTTCTTTGACGAACATGCCACGCTCTTTCGGCGACCCGAGTGGATCGCTCGTCTGTGTGACTCCGGACCGGGCCGATCGGTTCACTCAGGAATGTGGCGTTCCGCGCCGTCAGTCCGGGGCTGTCGCGGGAGATCGGCCCCGACCATCGCGTCGAGGGCAAGCTGGCTCCACGTCTCCATCCGGTCGTAGACGCTGCGCACCACCTCGAGCCGCTCGAACGAGCCGCTCAGCTTCTCCGTCTCCCGGACCCTCACCGGTCGACCGGCTGCGTCCGCGAGATACACGACGCCGAGGTGATGGACGCCAACGTCGACGGTGTCGTCGTTGAGCAGGCCGACGAACTCGAAGTCGGGAACGAAGCCGGCATCGAGCTCCTCGCTCCACTCGCGAGCCAGACCGCCCAGGATGCCACCGTCGCCTGGGTTCAGGTGTCCACCAACTCCGATCGTGTAGTGGTCGTGGAGCCGCGCGTCGCCGCCGCCCCTCGTCCGCTTCATCAGGAAGAAGCGATCGCCGTCGCGCAGCACCAGATAGGGGATGATCTGCTTGAGCGACCTGTCGGTCTCGGCCGCGGACCGTGGAACGTACGAACCGGCACGCATGGCGCGATCCAGAAGGCCATGGATGCGCCCACGCTTGACCCCGAGCCAGGGCGCGTCCCGGTCGAACAGCGCCTCGCGGGGAACCGCATAGACGAGTTCGTCGGCGCCGCTCATCGTCGATCCGCATCGATCAGTCGCTGCCGAGCCGACTCGAAACGAGCGAGGAGCGCATTCACGTCGGGCCCGCCGTCTCGCTCGAGCTCCGCCAGCCAGGAGTCGATCACCGCGCGCAGATCCCGCAGCCGCGTCGCGAGGGCGTCGGAATTTGTTGCGGCGATGCCGGCGCCCAGGTCCGGCCGACCCCTGGCGAGACGCGTCATCCCGGCCCAACCGGTGGCAGACAGGAACTCGGCCGCCCTCCAGTCCGCGCGCTCCAGCTCGCCCGGGCCTCCGGCCACCGCCTCCACAATCGCCGCCGAGACTACCAGCGGCATATGGCTGATCGCTGCCACGGCCTGGTCATGGGCGTCGGCGTGCATGGGCACCTGGACCGCGCCGCAGGCCTCGATCATCTCGCCGACACGCTCGCCGTCACCCAGTCGGGCGCATCGACCCAGCACCGTGACCCACGGGCGTCCCACGAACAGGTCGGGCAAGGCAGCGCCGTATCCGCCGACTTCGCGACCGGCCATCGGGTGGCCCCCGATGAATGGCAGCTTCAGCTCGTCCGCCAGGGCGACCATGCGGGTCTTGGAGCTGGCTACGTCCGTGACCGTGCAGTCGTCCGGCAGCGAGCCTCGAAGGGGCCCGCCGATCTGGGCCAGCAACTCCAGGCAGGATACGGGCGGCGCCGCAAGGACCACGAGATCCGCGAGGGCGAGAGCTTCTCCGAGGGTCGCCGGCGCCCGATCGACAACACCCTCTTCAAGGGCACGCTTGACCGAACCGGCGTTGCGGCTCCAGACCGCCACCGTCCACCCGCCTGGCTCGGCCCGCTCGCGCAGGGCCCGGGCAATGGAACCGCCGATCAGGCCGAAACCGACGATGGAGACTCGCACGAAACCATTATCGCCGCCCCGCGCAGCGCAGGGGCAGCTGGCGGCGGCCTGGTTCCGATCTCCACTTCATCCGGCCGGCTCATTCGTTCGGCGCGAGCCAGAATCAGGGGAGCCGCACTACCCGGTGCGGCTCCCCTGGCTTGCGCCGTTTCGGTTTACGCCTCGACGGCCTCGAGGGCGCGCTGCACCTCCAACGCCGGATACTCGTAGTCCTCGAGTTGTCCGGAGAGATAGCTCTGATAGGCCGTCAGATCGAAGCAGCCGTGGCCCGACAGGTTGAAGAGGATGACCTTCTTCTGGCCGGATTTCTTGGCTTCGAGCGCCTCGTCGATCGCTGCCCGGATGGCATGCGTCGATTCTGGCGCCGGAATGAGACCCTCGGTTCGGGCGAACTGGATCCCCGCTTCGAAGCAGGGGCGCTGATGGACGCTGCGGGCTTCTATGAAGCCCTCGTGCTTGAGCAGGCTGACCTGCGGCGACATGCCGTGGTAGCGCAGACCGCCGGCGTGGATCGGCTCGGGGATGAAGTCGTGGCCGAGCGTGTACATCTTGACCATCGGCGCCAGCTTGGCCGTGTCGCCGTAGTCGTAGGCATACCGCCCCCGGGTCATGCTCGGTGCGGCCTCGGGCTCGACGGCGATGATCCTGTACTTGCGGCCGCCACGGAAAGTGAGCCCGAGCCACGGGAAGCTGATACCGGCGAAGTTGGACCCGCCGCCGGCGCAGGCGATGATCACGTCGGGCTCTTCGCCCGCCATCTCCATCTGCTTGATCGACTCCTGGCCGATCACGGTCTGATGGAGCATGACGTGGTTGAGGACGGAGCCCAGGCAGTAGTGCGTATCTTCACGCTGCACGGCATCCTCGACGGCTTCGCTGATGGCGATGCCGAGAGAGCCGGTGCTGTTCGGATGCTCGGCCAGGATCGCCCGCCCGGCCGCTGTCTCCATGCTCGGGCTGGCAACGACGCTCGCGCCGTATGCCTCCATCATCAGGCGCCGATACGGCTTCTGGTCGTAGCTGGCCCTGACCATATAGACCTTGACTTCGAGCCCGAACATCGCGCCGGCGTGAGCGAGCGCGCTGCCCCACTGGCCTGCTCCGGTCTCGGTGGCGATGCGCTTGATGCCCTCTTCCTTGCTGTAGAAGGCCTGGGGGATCGCGGTGTTGGGTTTGTGGCTTCCTGCCGGGCTGACGCTCTCGTTCTTGTAGTAGATATGGGCAGGCGTATCGAGCGCCTTCTCGAGCCGGCGAGCGCGGACAAGGGGACTCGGACGGTACTGCGTGTACAGGGCGCGAACCGGTTCGGGGATCTCGATCTCCCGATCGGTCGAGACCTCCTGGAGGATCAGGGCCATCGGGAACAGCGGGGCGAGATCGGCGGGCCCAAGCGGCTGGTGGGTGCCGGGATGGAGTGGCGGCGCCTGCGGGACGGGCAGATCCGCCGAGATGTTGTACCAGGTCCGTGGGATTTGATCTTCGTTCAGCATGAAACGGGTGCGTTCGACCATCAGACTCCTCCCGCCGGGTAACGGCGCAATGGCTGCTAGGTGCCCGAGGTCGCCCCAACACGACTGTAGCCGCGCAAGCCTACCGGCTACCGGCGGGGTAATGCAAGACTCACCGGCGGTAGCGTCGGGTGTCGAGCCCAGGGCCCGATCGGCACGCGGAAGAGGAGGTCAGAGCGTGCGCGTCCGGCGAACCGGCTCGACGAAGTCCGGGGTACCGGCTTCACGCCTGCGTGCTCGGAGCCTGCGCGAAGAGGAGCCGAGCCGCGTCCGGCCGAAAGCAACGTGAAGGGCGGCCGCCAGGGCCAGCCCGACCAACACGATCGCCGGCAGGGTGGCAGCTCCCAGCAGGTCACCGAAGAGCGACGGAACGAGCATCCCGACGATTAGGAGGGAAGCGGTACCGCCGGCCACGAAGCTGAGAAGTGGCTCCACCGCCGAGAGGTCCGCCGGCCGCTCCCACGGCTCAGGTCGCAGCGGATTATCCCTGGCGACGGCGATGGACGTGGTCACGCCGCCGACGGCGGCGGCCAGCCCGCCCAGTAGCGTCAGCCACATCCCGATCTCAACCACGTCTCGGCTGGTGCGACTCGGATCCCAGACCGACGTGGGAGCGACAGTCCAGTATGCCCTCACGGCGTCAAGGAAGGCGACCACGCCAAGGATGCCCGGCATGACCTGGACGGTCCGTGTTCTCGAGTCGGCGACGGCCCGGAGCCCCGCCAGAACAGCCGCTCCGGAGGCGAAGAGAAGAACCTGAAGCCCGGGAGCGGCAGCGCCAGCGACGCCGTTGATGACGACGGGTGCGCCGACGGGGTACGTCATCGTCTGCCACGGCAGGAAGGTGCCGATGGCAACCAGCCCGAAGCCGGCAAAGGCGGGCCATCGGGAGGGCCGGAGGAACGGGGACCGCTGGGCCGAGGCCGGCCGGGGCGGCGGGTCTTCCGGCGGCGAGGGCCGGGCCGGTTCCGAAACCCCATCCTCCGCGGACGAATCCGGCCTCGGCATCCGATCGTTCATCTCGTCCCCGTCAGCGGCGCCTCGGCAAGGGCCTCGTAACGCGCGGGACCGCGACCCAGGATGCTCCGGTAGAGAACCAGCCGGTCGGCCTGCCACGACAGGCTGACATCGCGAGCGAGATATGCCAGTCGCCTGGCCCGCTCATCCGCACCGGCGACCCCGTCCGTCCTCGCCAGCGTCAGGTGCGCCGCAAAGGGCCGGCTTTCGGGCACCCAGCCCAGCGGCTGAAGCAGGTCGTCGAGGCGTCGCGCGAGGTCCGCCAGCTGCGGCGCGCCCTGGTCGATGCCGATCCACAGAACGCGCGGCCGGTCCGGACTCGGAAATGCGCCCCCGCCGGAAAGGACCACCCGGAACGGCGCGGCTCCTCGGGTGGCGGCCAGCATTGCGGCAGACAGCGCCGGCTGACGCACGTCCGGTGTGGCGCCGAGGAAGCGGACCGTCAGATGCAGACCGTCGACCCGGACCCAGCGCGGCTGACCGAGAGCCCGTTCGTCGATCGGGGCGCCGGCGACATCCTCCATCAGCTCGCCGACGGCGACACGGACGTCGTCGGGCACAGGAACCGCGATGAAGAGACGGCTCGTCCCCGGAGGATCCCCCGGCGGCCGCACGAAGGACCCCCGCCCGCGCCCCGGTCCCGCCATGGGCGACCGGCGCTCACCGAATCCCCGCGCCGCGTTCATCGAACGCTCCCGGTCAATCGTTGTAGAGGCGCTCCTCGATGAGCTTCTCCTGGACGGCCCGGCCGTTGGGATCGAAGCACGCGTACTCGAAATGCTTCTCGAACTCCACGTCCACGTTGTCGACACCGCCCCGGTTCTTCTCCACCGTGACGATGATCCAGTCGCGGAACCGCTGCGCCTGGTACGGATTGAACTCGATGTTGACCTTGGCGACGATGTTGTACTTCTCGTTGATGATCACGATGATGTCGGCCTCGTAGTTGATCGCCGACGAGCCGCGAAGGTGGTGGTTGCGCAAGCGTTGGGCTTTGAGGCCCTCCTTGTCGGCGGCCACGATGGAGATCATCGCGACCTGCTCCGACAGGGCTATGTCCTTGAGGCCGTTCACGATGACGGTGACTTTCTCCGCCTCTGTGCTCGGCTCCGGGTGCATCGGCACCTTCTGCATGTAATCCACGATCACCAGCAGGCGCCGGTCACCGGACAGGGCCCGATGCTGCTGAACCAGCTTGCGGAGGTTGTCGATCGTGCTTGCGGTCTGCGAGCCGCGCATCAGGAAGAGGTTCTGGCCGTAGCGGGAGATCCTGTCGAGGCTCGGCCGAAGCTTCTGGTTGGCCGCCAGGCCGGCCCCGCCGCTCCCTTCGCTCAACCCGGCGGACATGATCTCCTTGCGAACATCCTGGATCTTGATCGCCCCGGTCTTCTGCGGCAGGCGCACGAGGGCCGACTCCATGGCCACCAGGCGGTTGAGGAGGTACTGGTCCTCGTGCTCGAAGCAGACGTAGAGGACGTTGGCCTGGCCGCCGGAGGCCACGTTGCGCGCCATCTGCAACGCCATCGTGGTCTTCCCCGTGCCCTGGGCCCCACCGATGAGCATCAGCTCGCCAGCCCTCAGTCCGCCGCCGATGATCTTGTCGAGCAGGCCGAACCCGAGCGGGATGGGCTGCAACTCGCCGAATCGGCCGCTCGACAGGTTGTCGTCGAGATCGATCAGCACATCCAGCGCCGAGTGCGGGACCAGGCTTCCGTCGTCGGTGTCGAGCCGCCAGGTGACCTGGGACGGATCGGCGCCGGCGTCTTGCGAACGATCGGTTGCTGTCACAGCTGCCTCCGGGGAGATCTCAGTCCGAGAGCGGCCTCTGGCTCGGGCTAGGTTGTCTCCAGACCCCCGACTTCATCCCAGAACCGGGCAATGGCCCGAATTCCTGTCTCGTAGTCTGCCATCGACATCCATTCGTTCGGAGCGTGAAACCGCCCGTCCGCCGGAGCGAAGCCAAGCAAAACGGTCGAGAGCCCGAGGATCGACTCGAAGCTGGCGCAGACGGGCACCGAGCCGCCGTCGCGTATGAACAGCGGCTCGACCCCAAAGGTAGCCTTCAGCGCCCGCGCAGCGGCCTGCGTGATCGGCCCGTCGATGGGAGTAAGACTGGGCTTGCCGTCGCCCAATCGCTGGATCGAATACCGAACCGACTCAGGCACCAGGCGGCCGATGTAGTCGGCGACCAGGGCGAAGATCTTCTCGGGATCCTGGTTCGCGACCAGCCGGCAGCTGATCTTGGCGTGGGCGTGGGCCGGGATGATCGTCTTCGGGCCCTCCCCCTCGAAGCCACCCCAGATACCGCAGACATCCAGCGTCGGCCGGGCGCCAATCCGCTCCAGGGTCGTGTAGCCGGGCTCGCCGTGGAGCATCGGCACCCCGAGCGAGGCCCGGAATTCGCCCTCATCGAAGGGCAGGCTCGCGAATCCATCGCGGTCCCGGGCAGTCAGCTCGGCCACATCTTCGTAGAAGCCGGGGACGCGAACCCGGCCGTCCGGGCCCTTGAGCGCGGCCACGATACCGCACAGGGCGTTGATCGGGTTGTCAACGGCCCCACCGTATCCGCCCGAGTGAAGGTCGATGGTGCTGCCGGTGACGTCGAGCTGAAAGTAGATCAAGCCTCGAAGCCCGATCGTGATCGCCGGCAGATTTCCCTCGAAGAAACTCGTGTCCGAGATGACTGCAAAGTCCGCGCCCAGTCGCTCGCGGTTGGCCTCAAGCCATTCGTCCAGGTGGACCGAGCTGGCTTCCTCCTCGCCCTCGATGACGAACTTGAGGTTGACCGGCAGGGAGCCGCGCGTCCGCATGAGGGCCTCGATCGCCCGCGGATGCATGCTGACGTGGCACTTGCAGTCGGACGCGCCGCGGGCCAGCATCTGCCCGTCCTTGACGACCGGCGTGAAGGGCGGCGATTCCCACATGTCGAGCGGGTCCGCGGGCTGGACGTCGTAGTGACAGTAGACGAGGACCGTGGGCTTCCCCGCGGCATGAAGCCAATCGGCGTAGACCACGGGATGTCCGCCGGTTTCAGCGACGTCGACGTGCTCCATGCCCACGGCCCGCAGGTCGGCGGCGACGAATTCGGCGGCGGCCCGGCAGTCGGAGGCGTGGGCGGGGATACCGGAGATGCTTGGTATCCGCAGCAGGGCTTTGTACGATTCGAGCCGTGCGTCCCTGGTATCGTCCAGGAACCTCTCCAGGGCAGCATCGGATGCGCCACCGGCCGTTGCGTGCGACATCGAGCCCTCCAGCTTGGGTTGCTACGTCTCGATTGTATCGATCTCGACGCGGATTGAACTCCCCGGCCGATGCGCCAACAACCAGACCGGGCGGTCTCGGGCCGCCTGGTCTCTCATGGGCTGGTGTCCGGCTCAGGAAGGGCTGGGCGTTGGATTCGGCGCGGCCGCGGGCGGCGGGGCCGGAGTCGACGCCGGGGTCGAGACCGGAGCCGAGGCAGGTACCGGCGCATCGAGCACGGCCGATCCGGTCAAGGCCGGGACGATGCCATGCAGGTTCTGCTTGAGCGGGAGGTCCTCGAAGAGCTTCTCGAACTCCTCCGATTCGACCGTCTCCTCCGCGATGAGCTTGTCGGCGAGGGCAAGGAGCTTGGACTTGTACTCGGTCAGCACCTGGGTCGCGCGGGCATAGCCGCGCTCTATGAACGCGCGGACTTCCTCGTCGATCATCTTGGCGACATCGTCCGAGTAGTTGCGCTGCTCTCCGATCTCCCGGCCCAGGAAGATCATCTCGTCGCGCTTCCCGAATGCGAGCGGCCCGAGCTTGTCGCTCATGCCCCACTCCGTGACCATGCGCCGGGCCAGATCGGTGGCCTTCTCGATGTCGTTGGAGGCGCCGGTCGTGGTGTCGCCGAAGACCAGCCGTTCGGCCGCGTTGCCGCCGAGCAGGCCGGCGATCTTGTCCTCGAACTCGGTCTTGGACTGCAGATAGCGGTCCTCCGTCGGCAGTGCCATGGTGTAGCCGAGAGCCATGCCGCGGCTGATGATCGTCACCTTGTTGACCGGATCGCACTTCGGCAGGATCCGCTGCACGACGGCGTGGCCACCCTCGTGGATAGCGATGATCCGCTTCTCCGCGTCCGAGATGATGCGGCTCTTGCGCTCCGGGCCGGCCACGATCCGCTCGAGCGCCTCGTTGAAATCGGGCATCCCGATGACCTTGCGGTTGCGGCGCGCGGCCAGGATTGCGGCCTCGTTCACCAGGTTGGCCAGGTCGGCACCGGAGAAGCCGGCGGACTGGCGGGCAAGGTTCTCGGGATCGATGGCCTTGTCGAGCGGCTTGCCCTTAGTGTGAACCTTGAGGATCGCCACCCGTCCACGCAGGTCCGGCCTGTCCAGGATGACCTGGCGGTCGAAACGGCCGGGCCGCAGAAGCGCGGGGTCGAGGACGTCGGGCCGGTTGGTGGCGGCGACGACGATCACGTTGGTGTTCGTGTCGAAGCCGTCCATCTCGACGAGGATCTGGTTCAGGGTCTGCTCACGCTCGTCGTGAGAACCGCCCAGGCCGGCGCCGCGCTGGCGACCGACCGCGTCGATCTCGTCCACGAAGACGATGCAGGGCGAGTTGCGCTTGGCCTGATCGAAGAGGTCGCGGACCCGGCTGGCGCCGACGCCGACGAACATCTCGACGAACTCCGAGCCGGAGATCGAGAAGAACGGCACG
Source organism: Candidatus Limnocylindrales bacterium (assembly GCA_049514315.1). GTDB lineage: Bacteria > Chloroflexota > Limnocylindria > Limnocylindrales > CSP1-4 > Fen-1039. Next base: position 17,165 of record JBEKVD010000004.1, read on the forward strand.
CCGGCCTCGCCGGCTACGGCTCGAGCGAGCAGTGTCTTGCCGGTTCCCGGAGGCCCCACGAGGAGCACGCCGCGCGGGATGCGCGCGCCGAGAGAGTTGAACTTCTCGGGGTATTTCAGGAACTCGACGACTTCCTGCAGGTCCGTCTTGGCTTCGTCGACCCCGGCGACATCGGCGAAGGTCACGACCGTCTTGTTGCCCAGGAACATGCGCGCCCGGCTCTTGCCGAAGCTGAGGGCCTGGTTGTTTGTGCCCTGGGCCTGACGCATGAAGAAGACGATCAACAGGATGACCAGGCCCACTGGCACGACCGTGCTCAGCAGCAGCATGATCCATCCGGTGTTGGGCGGCGGATTGACCGTGTAGCTCAAGGACTTGAGGTTCGGCGGGTTCCAGGTCTGGATGACCGCCCACTCGCCATCCAGAGGCGAGTCCGACTGGACCGTGTACTGCGTTCCGTTGGCATCGGTGACCGTGAGAGTCGTGTCCTGCCGGACAATGGTCGTCACGTTTCCGGACTTGACGTCGCTCTCAAAGGCGGAGTAGCTCTTCGACGTCGGCTGGGATGGCTGGATCAGGGCGTACAGGAGTGCGGCGGTGGCTGCAACGAGAACGAGCATCACGATCCCGTTGCGCATGAAACGCGTGTTCAAGGTGTAACGGAGCCTCCGGATATGGCGGTCGGTGCGAGACCGGCCGGCCGCCGCAGTATACGCCCGAGGACCTCGCGGCCTGCTCAGGGCGGGCCTCGGGCCTGCGCCCGAAGGTCGCCGTTGCAGGCCGCGCTGCGGGCTTCAACTGAAAGACTACCGGGCCCGGCCATGGGTTCGGCTGAAAACCGGGCCGTCGTCCGGCGTCTCTCCGGGCAGCTGGAAGGGCGGTCTCGGCCCGTGCCGCGTGACTGCCGTCTGCCCACGAGGCCCGCGTCACGACCGAGCGACCCCGAAACGGACGGCCCGGGCAGAGGCTCGGGCCGCTGGGGCGAACGTTGGTAGCGGAGACAGGATTTGAACCTGTGACCAAGGGCTTATGAGTCCCCTGCTCTACCACTGAGCTACTCCGCCGTGGCGCGGCGTAGTGTAGCCGATAGGCCCTGACCGAGCAGGCCGCAAACGCCTCGCAGCGCCGTCACGGGGGCGGTTCCGAGACGACTGCGCAGCATCCTCGACCCCATCAATGTCGGCTGCGACGTCATCCCGGGCGGCTCCATTCCCAGCCGCTTCGGTCGTCAGACCGCGCCATGGGACATGACGAATGGGGCATCGCCGCCCACGTGCGACCCCTGTATATTGGAAGACCGAGGAGGGGGTATTGCCGCGCAGTATCGAGGCCAACTAGGCCCGCTGGCCGGTGGAGCCGCCGGGTCAACAGGCACGGAGAGAACGCATGAAGCAGCGCATGAAGATCCTTCTCGGCATCGTGTCGGCTTGTCTCTTGCTCGCCGCCGTGCCCGCATCGGCGGCAGCCGCTCCCGCCGGCGGTTCGGCCAACCCCATGTTCCGGGTGCGGCCGGCGATCACCTCGGCGCCGACCGGGCTGTCGCCCTCGACGATCCTGTCCGTCTACAACTTCCCGACGTCCGCCTCGGCCGGGACGGGCCAGACGATCGCGGTCGTCGACGCCTACGACGATCCGACCGCCGAGAGCGACCTGGGCGTCTTCAGCACCAAGTTCGGACTCCCCCCTTGCACCACGGCGAACGGCTGCTTCAAGAAGGTCAGCCAGACGGGCACCACCCGGTATCCGCAGAGCAGCTCCAGTTGGGCGCTCGAGATCAGCCTGGACGTCCAGTGGGTGCATGCCATCGCGCCGGGAGCGAAGATCCTCCTGGTCGAGGCCTCGAGCAGCAGCTTCTCCAACCTGATGGCTGCCGAGGATTACGCCGGAGCTCATGCCAAGTACGTGTCCAATAGCTGGGGCGCCAGCGAGTTCAGCGGCGAGACCGCCTACGACTCCCACTTCGCCCAGGCAGGCGTCAGCTACTTCGTCTCCGCCGGCGACAGCGGCCTGCCGGCCCAATGGCCGTCGGCGTCGCCGAACGTCATCTCGGTCGGCGGCACCACGCTCCACTTCACCAAGGGGGCCTTCACCTCCGAGACCGGCTGGGCCTACGGCGGTGGCGGCTGCAGCGCTTATGAGAAGGCTACCGCAGCGCAGTCGGGCTTCGCCGGATATGCCCAGGTCAAGTGCGGCACCAAGCGCGCCACGCCCGACGTCTCGCTCGATGCGGACCCGGCGTCCGGCGTCTCCGTCTACGACAGCACCCGCTACAGCGGCCAGTCCGGCTGGTGGGTGGTCGGCGGAACCAGCGCCTCCTCGCCGATGTGGGCCGCCCGGTCCGCGGATTCCGGCCAGGTCGTGAACTCGGCCTACGTCTACGGCAACAACATCACGTTCCGCGACATCACCAGCGGTAACAACGGCGCCGCCTGCCTGCTCGGCTTCGACCTGTGCAGCGGCCTCGGCAGCTGGACCGGCACAACTCCGTAATCGCGGCCACCACGTAGCGAGTCGCCAGAAGGGCGGCAGGCGGTCGGACCGCCTGCCGCCCTTCTCTACGTTCAGCCCCGATCCAGGATCTCCAGCACCGGTGCCAGAGCCTCGATCGACTCGAGGTTGATCGGGTCGACGACCAGCTGGACCTCGGCCACCCCGGCTCGGGCGAACGCACGAAGCCCCTCGGCAATGGCCTCAGGCGGTCCCTGGAGGGGGTCCGACACGGCGCCCGGGCTGTAGTCGCCTCCACGCCGGCCCGTTCCGCCGGGCATCCGCACCAGCACGGCCGCGGTTGCGTCCACGGTCTCGGGATCTCGGCCCACCCTGGCGCAGGCCGCGGCCACGCGGGCCTTCAGCGGCGCCACGCCGACTGAACTGTTGCCCGTGTCGGTATGCCAGACGTTCCATGCGCTGGCGTACGGCAGCGTGATCTCGAGCATTCGTTCGCCGACCGAGCCGATCAGGATGGGCGGTCCGCCGGGCCGCGAGCGCGGTACCAGCTCGCAGTCGCGGGCGCTGAAGTACTCACCCTGAAAGTCGATCTCGCCTTCCTGCAGGAGAGTACGGATGATCGTGAACGCCTCCCCGAAGCGCGAGACCCGATGGTCGTAAGGCACGCCGTAGCCCCGGAACTCGACTTCGTTCCAGCCCGCGCCGACCCCCAGCACCAGGCGCCCGCCGGAGATCTCATCGACCGTCGCCGCCTTCTTCGCCAGGACGGCCGGGTTGTAGAAGCCGACCGGCGTGACGAGCGGGCCGAGTTGGACTCGCGAGGTGATCGCCGCGGCAGCCGCCAGGACCGACCACGCGTCCCAGGGCCCTTCGGCAGAGCCGTCGGCCATCCGGTAGAGAAAGTGGTCGCCCGTCCAGAGCGAGTCGAACCCGACTTCCTCGATCCCCCGGATCATCGAGGCGAGCTCGGGCCATCGAACCGGCCTTTCGATCTCCGGAAGCTGGACGCCAACCCTCAGGGGACGGCGACCGGATGCCGCGGATGTCCTCACGGCCGGATCGTAGCGCGCGGAAGCCTACTGTTGGGGTCCGAACAGCACCTGCAGCCAGGAGTCGAGCGGACTGTCGTCCGGAGCCGGGACGTCCGGCTTGATCCCGGTCGAGCCGGGTGCGTCTGCCGGCAGCGGAGGCGCGCTGGGATCGAGCGTGAATGGGATCTCCCTGGTCGACCCGAGCAGGTATCCGCGGGCCATCTGCGACACGAACGCCGGCTCCCGAATGAGTGCGAGCTCCCGCTCCAGCGAGGCGACGTCGAGCTCCATGGCCGCGTTTCGGGCGCGCATCTGGTCGGCCTGGCTGGCTGCTGCTGACGCCTCCCCGACCTGACGGGCGAAGACGCCCACCAGCCAGAGTGCGAAGAGGCCGGCGAGGAGGAGCGCCAGACGGCGCCCGGTGAACGAAACGGGAGGTCTCGGCGCCGACGACACCGTCCCCGCGTCGTCCCGCGGAGGCTCCAGCTCGTGGCCGTACATTCGAGAATCGTAGCTTTGAGCAGCTGACGTGTCAACACGCGCTGGCGCTTGCGGACACTGATACACTGGTGTCATATTTCGTACGTACGTTCTCTTTAGAGGTAGATCCCTTGCGGTACTACGAGCCGGCAGGCGTGGAGGCCGTGCTGCATCAGCTGATGACCGAACCGTCGATGTCGAGCGGGGTGCTGCACCACGCCCATATCCCGGCGCGCACGGCCGATCTCGTGCCACTGCCGGGGTGGCTGGATAGCGGTCTGAGGGCCGGCCTGCAGAGCCGCGGCATCGAGGCGCTCTATCGCCACCAGGCGGACGCGATGGAGGCGGTGCGGGCCGGCGAGGACGTCGTGGTCGTGACGCCCACGGCGTCCGGCAAGTCGCTGTGCTACCTCGTGCCGACGCTCCAGGCCCTCGCCGAGGATCCCACGGCGCGCGCCCTGTACCTCTTCCCCACCAAGGCTCTGGGCCAGGACCAGGTCGCCGAACTGGGCGAGCTGAGCCGCGCCGCCAACCTGCGCATCAACGCCTCCACCTACGACGGCGACACTCCCAACGCCATCCGTTCCGCCATCCGGTCCGCCGGCCAGGTCGTGGTCACGAACCCGGACATGCTGCACGCCGCGATCCTGCCGCACCACACCAAGTGGTTCCAGCTCTTCGAACAGCTCCGATACATCGTCATCGACGAGTTGCACACCTACCGCGGCCTCTTTGGCAGCCACGTCGCCAACGTGCTCCGACGGTTGCTCAGGATCTGCGCCCACTACGGCTCGCACCCCGTGATCGTGTGCTGCTCCGCCACCATCGGCAATCCGGGAGAGCTGGCAACACTCCTGACGGGGCGCGCGGCGCGGGTCGTGGACAGGAACGGCGCCCCGTCGGGCGAGCGCCACATCCTTCTCGTGCAGCCGCCGCTCCTGGATCCCGTCACGGGCGCGCGCGGCTCGGCCGGGGCCATGGCGACGAGGTGGGCCCTGCCGTTCCTCCGCGCCGGCCGCCAGACCCTGGTCTTCGGCCGTTCGCGGGTCAGTGTCGAGCTGATGCTGTCGAACCTGCGGGAGGTGCTGCGGCTCGGCGAGGGGCCGCGGACTCGCGTCCGAGGCTATCGAGGCGGGTACCTGCCAACGGAACGGCGAGCAGTCGAGCGTGGACTTCGGGACGGCGAAATCCTCGGCGTGGTCAGCACCAACGCCCTCGAGCTCGGCGTGGACGTGGGTCAGCTGGACGTGTCGATCCTGGCGGGCTACCCCGGTTCCATTGCCGCCACCTGGCAGCAGATGGGCCGCGCCGGACGCAGGGCGGGGACAAGCGTGTCGGTCCTGATTGCCGGTGGCGGGCCGGTCGACCGATACGTCGTCGAGCACCCGGCGTTCCTCCTCGATTCGACGCCGGAGGAGGCGCGCCTGGACCCCGACAACCTGCACGTGTTGCTCGGCCACCTGAAGGCCGCCTGCTTCGAGCTGCCGTTCGAGCCCGGCGAGCGATTCGGGCCGGCCGAGGCCGAGCCCCTGCTCGCTTTCCTGGGCGAGGAAGGCCTCGTCCGCCGTGCCGCCGACGACCGCTGGTACTGGTCGAGCGACAACTTCCCGGCCTCGTCGGTTTCCCTGCGGGCCGCCGCCGAAGAGAACGTCGTGATCATCGACACGACGCCGGATCGACCCCGAGTCATCGGCGAGATCGATATCTTCGCGGCCCAGACGCTGGTCCACGAAGACGCGATCTACATGCACGAGTCGGCCCAGTATCACGTGGACAGGCTCGACTGGGACGAGCGCAAGGCCTACGTCCGCCGAGTCGACGTCGACCACTACACGTATGCAGACAGGGCGGTCACGCTCAAGCCGCTCGAGACCTTCGCCTCCGCGCCGGCGACCGGCGGGAATCGCGCCCACGGAGAGGTGATGGTCTCGAGCCTCGTCAGCATGTTCAAGAAGCTCAAGTTCGGCACGGACGAGAACCTGGGCTGGGGTCCGATCCACCTGCCCGAGATCGAGCTTCAGACCACCGCCTACTGGCTGACGCTCGGTCCCGCGGCCGAGGGCTGGCGCCGGGCCGACCTGGACGTCGCCCTGCTCGGCGCGGGCAGGGCCATGCAGGCGGTCGCCGCGGTGCTGCTGATGGTCGACCCGCGTGACCTGGGCCTCGTGAGCCAGGTTCGATCGCCGCACAACAGGGCGGCCACGATCTACTTGTACGAAGCGGTTCCAGGGGGCGTCGGGCTGTCGGAGCGTCTCTTCGAGCGCCACGACGAGCTGGTCGAGGGGGCGGCCGAGCTCATCGACGGATGCGGCTGCGAGAGTGGCTGCCCGGCCTGCACGGGCCCCAGGCTGGAATCGGACGTGGATGCGAAGGCCCTGGCACTCAGACTGCTCGGCTCCCTGGTCGCCACCGCCGGCGTCGCACCATCCCCGGCCGGCGAAGGCCCGGCAGGCACCGCCCGATCTTCGGCCGGGCAGCCGGCAGCCGCGAGCCTCGCGGGCCGGCCGGCGGCCGCGGGCCTCACGGGCCGGCCGGCGGCCACACCGTGACCGTCGACGGGACGCGCCTTCAGCGCCACCTCGAGGAGAGGCGTCGGGCCAGGGCGGCGGTCGCACGAGTCGATCGCCTCGGCGAGGCCGATCCCGAGATCCGCCGCGTCCTTGCCGAGGTCGTCGCCGCGGGCGAGCCCTTCGGTCCGCCACGGCCCGTCTGGCGCGGCACCCGGCCCGTTGATCCCGGGTCGCTCGCCCGGCGCCTGGCCGAGACCCTGGACGCCGATGCCGTCGAGACGCATCGTGGCTGGTATGTCCGCCGGGAGCTTCGGCCGGTCTACCTGCCCATCGATCGGGCAAGACTTGCCACTCTGCCGGGGATGCCCGGACCCGATGCTCCCCTCCTCTGCCTGGACACCGAGACCACCGGTCTCGGGTCGGCGGCCGGCACGGTGGCTTTCATGATCGGCGTCGGCCGGTGGCAGGCTGACCGGATCCGCCTGGTGCAGTTGCTGCTGCCGGACTACTCGGAGGAAGGCGCGCTGCTCGATGCCCTGAGGGACGAGACGCCGTCCGGCGCCTGGCTCGTCACATACAACGGCCGGGCGTTCGACTGGCCTCTGCTGGAGACGAGGTACCGCATGGGGCGGCGCGTGACTCCCGCGATCGAGGGGCACCTGGACCTGCTGCCGATCGTCCGGCGACTCTTCCGGCATCGCCTGCCCGATGCGCGCCTCCAGACCGTGGAACGTCACCTGCTTCGCCGCCATCGCGCGCCCGACATCCCGTCGTGGGAGATTCCCGCCGTCTACCACTCGTTCCTGCGCGGCGGCTCGGCCGGGCCGGTCCGGGTGGTAGCGCGTCACAACGCCGAGGACGTGGTTACGCTGGGCCGCATCCTCGCCCACCTGGAACGCGGCTACGGCGAGGGCCAGGTCCGGCGCTGGGCGCCCCCGGGCGACCTCGTCCGGCTGGCGCGCCTCTTTCGCCACGAGGGCCGGATCGACGAAGCGGTCGCCTGCTTGGAGATCGCCGGCGGGCCGATCGACGGCGGCGACCCGGAGGTGGCAATGGCCATGGTCGAGCTTGCCCGACTGTTGCGCCGGTGCGGCCGTCTCGCCGAAGCAGGCGTCGCCTGGAGCCGCCTGGTTTCGGCGCCGGGGCCGCTGGCGGGCATGGGCTGGATCGAGCTGGCGAAGGAGCGGGAGCACCGCGAGCGCGATCTCACCGGGGCATGGGCGGCGACCGATCAGGCCCTGCTCGCCCTGTACCGAAGCCGTGGCCACGGCAACGCCATGCAGCGCCGCGCCATGGAGGCCGACCTGGCGAAGCGTCGCGCGCGGCTCGCGCGTCGACTGGAGCGTGCGGCCCCCTAGCAGGTCGGCGCTAGGAGCGCAGCCGAGCCGCCACCTGTATCTTCGTCGGGATCGCAGCCGGGCCCACGCCCTCGACGGAGCAGGCCGCGGCAGCCGCGGCGAAGCGCAGGGTCGCGGCCGTGGCCAGCTCCCCGGTGAGAATCCAGGCGACCATCAAAGCGGCGAGGAAGACGTCACCCGCGCCTGTCGGGTCGGGCGCGTTGCCCGCCGGGAGGGCTCTGTAGCGCCTCAACTTCCCGCCTCGCATCACGAACCCACCCCCTACGCCGGCGGTGAGCACGACGGTTGCGTCGGGAGCCAGGCGCTGGAGGTCCTCCAGGGTTGATTCCCTCGGCAGGTCGTCGACGCTGGCGCACACGAGCCCTGCCGCAGCCAGCACGGCGCCCCGTCGCGGCGACATGCTCCTGACCCAGCCGTCGCCGGCGAACTCGCGCAACATGCCCTGCCAGCCGAGACCGACTCGCGCGCCGCCCGGCGCGCTGGACCTGGCCTCCGCGGCCCACTCCTCCCCTACCTCCCCCGCCACCGGGACGAGCAGCCAGCCGGCTGCGCCGCGCCACTCGTCGGGTAGAGCTGAGACGGGGACCACGTCACTCTTCGAGAGCCATCTCTGCCGTCGATGGCCGCCGGCCTCGATGTTCTCGAACACCGGCCCACGGCCCAGCCGGACCCGGCGCAGGTCGACTCCGGCCGCCTCGAGCAGGGAGAGTTCTTTCGCCTCCGCGGCGAGCGAGTCGACGCCCATCAGGCAGCCAACCCGCAGGCCGAGTCGCGCGGCCGCAAGCGAGCAGTACACGACCGCGCCGCCCAGCCGCCAGCCTCGTGGATCGTCGTCCGCAAGATCTCGAGAAGCCGCCCCAACTATGACGAACCCGACGCGACCGCCAGGGTGGAATCTCTCACGGTTCTGGCTCGCCGGAGGCGAGGCGTATACTCGGCGCGCTTTCAGTTGCTTTCTCCTCTGGAGTCGGGCCGTGTTCTTCTACGAGCTTCGCGAGGGCGACGACGACATCTTCGTCGACGTGCTCCTTGTCCGCGAGGAGGAAATGGACGCCGATTCCTTCTTCGAACTCGTACAGACGATCCGACGCGAGGTCCAGGACTCGTTCGGGCAGGACACCTTGATCGAGGCCATCGCCGAGGAGCTGGAGCGCGACCACGAGTTCATTGCGATCTCGGACGACCGTCTGACCGCGTCGGTCAACGTTTCAAAGGAGGACGAGGACAACTACCTGGCGAGTCTCGACTCGGACGAGGAAGACGACTCACCCGACTATCGGGGCATCTTCGTCGAGCTTCCAGGCAGGGACCCCCGGCCGAACTGAGGTCGTGCGAAGCAGGATCGGCGGGTCCTGCCGTGCAGCGGGCCCGGCCGTGCAGCGGGCCCGGGGCGGGTCCTGCCGTGCAGCGGGCCCGGGGCGGACCGCCCGACTCGTTTCTGCCCAACTTCACCCCGGGCAATGCAAAGCGGATCCCCAGGGGTGGGACGATCTCGCTTCCCGTTGCCCACCGGCCCGTCCACGCTCAGCGGCTCGTCCGAAGCCGTGACTGCCATCAATCCCGAGCCGCCTTCGGCCTCCGCCCTCACATAGCATCGCCCCAGGTAAAGCTGAGGAACAACGCGGGAACTCGGCAGCAGGACATCAGCCGGGGCACCAGTGGGCCGCAGGGCGAGGCTTCTCGGCGGCAGGACACCCGTCAGCGGCCGCAAGTCGCAGGAATCTCGGCGGCAGGACGCCCGTCACCGGCCGCCGGTTGCCGGAATCTCGGCGGCCGGACACCGGCCGGGGCTGTCGATCGTCGGGATCTCGCCAGTAGCGATCCCGGGCGGCCACCACACCTTCGACCCAAACAGTCGCCGGACCCCCGGCCGAACTGACGGGGTTGCAAGCCCGCGCTCTGGCGGCAGCCACGGAACCCATCCGCACCCCGGCAGCCCCGGAACCCGTCTGCCACCCCGGTAGCCACGCAACCCATCCGCACCCCGGCCGCCGGCCCGGGCAGTCGCAGGATCCGGGATCCGCTACCGGCTGAACAGGATCTCGATGACGTCGCCGTCCTTGACGCCGTATGTCTTCCCCTCGGAGCGCAGCTTGCCGTGCTTGCGGGCCTCGGCTATCGTCCTGAGCGCCAACAAGTCCTCGTAGGGGACCACCTCGGCGCGGATAAAGCCGTGCGCCAGGTCGGTGTGAATGGCGCCGGCTGCATCGACCGCGTTGGAGCCATCGGGGATGGGCCAGGCGCGCACTTCGTCCGGCCCGGCGGTGAGGAACGAGATCAGGCCGAGGAGCCGGTAACTGAGCCGGAGCACGCGGTCCAGGCTCGATTCCTTGAGGCCCATCTCGTCCATGAACACGGCCACCTCTTCGGGCTCGAGCTCCCCGAGCTCCATCTCGATCTTGGCCGAGAGCGCGTCGACCAGCGCTCGCTCGTGACGGTAGCGCCCTGCTATCCCGGCGACGATTTCGGCCTCGCGAGGAAGGTCGGCCTCGCCGACGTTGAGCAGGACCAGGACCGGCTTCTGGGTGAGAAAGCGGAAACCCCGGATCGACTTCTCCTCCTCGGCCGCCAGGGGCTGGTCCCGCAGAGGCCCGCCTTGGGTCAGCGGGCCGTGGAGCCGCTCCAGCAACGCGAGCTCCCGGTCGTTGGCGTCGCGCTCAGCCGCCGTGCCGTGGTGGCCGGCTGCCTTCAGGCGATCGATGCGCTTCTCCATCACCGACAGGTCGGCCAGCGTGAATTCGAGATCGAGTCGTTCGAGGTCGCGCCAGGGATCGACGGGCCCTTCCGGATGCGGCACGGCCGGGTCCTCGAATGCCCGAACGACATGCAGCAGTGCGTCGGCCTCCCGCAGTCGCGCCAGCTGGTCTGCCGGCAGCTCTTCGGTCCCGACTCTACCGTCGGTCGAGGCCGGCGGTGCCGCGAGGTCGAAGTACGTGACGTCGGCGTGGACGATCTTCTTCGGCTTGAAGATCTCGGCCAGCCTGTCGAGCCGCTCATCGGGGACCTTCACGGTCCCCACGTGCAGCTCCATTCCGCCGTAGCCGCCGGTCTGCGCGTGGCCCCGGGTGAGCGTGTTGAAGACGGTCGTCTTCCCCGAGCCGGTCAGGCCGACGATGGCTATCTGCATGTGCTGGCCTCCTCCGGGAGATTCACTACCGTGCACATGCTAGTCGGTCCCAACCCTCACGCGCGCCACCTGGTGATGGGCCGGATCGTCCTCTCCCTCTCGCTCCGACCGTCAGTAGCCGGCAGCCAGGTCGACGACGTGCTCGAGTGGCTGGCCGGCGCAGTAGCGGCGCAGGTTGTCGCAGAAGACATCGAACGTTCGCGGCAGGACCTCTGCGCTGAACCAGCTGGTGTGGGGCGTGACGATGCAGTTGGGCAGCCGGTAGAAGGGCGACGTTTCGGGCAGCGGTTCTTCACGAAACGCATCCAGGACGGCACCACCCAGGGGTCCGGATCGAAGCGCCCGGAGCATCGCCAGCTCGTCGACCAGGGCGCCGCGGGCGACGTTGATCACCCACGCACCGGGCTTGGCGGCGGCGAGCACCTCATCGTTGACGACGGCCTCGGTCTCGCCGGTGAGCGGCAGCGCCAGAACGATGAAGTCCGAGCTGGCAGCGAGCGCGGGCAGCGCCTCGAGACCGCCCATCACCTCCACGCCCTCCACTCGCTCGCCGGCTGGATGGCGACGGATGGCCACGACCCGCGGGCCAAACGGCCGCGCCAGAGCCGCTACCTCGCGGCCAATCCCGCCCAGCCCGACCAGGCCGATCGTCGTTTCGGCAAGCTCCACTGCTTCGATCGGCTGCCAGGTTCGCTCCCGCTGCAGCTCGATGAGCTGGGGCAGGCGCCGGGAGATTGCCAGCATCATGGTCATCACGTATTCGGCGATCGGCCGGTCGAAGACCCCGCGACCGTTTGTCAGGGTCAGGTTGCGCAGGCGAACGCACGGCGTCAGGACCGACTCGACGCCGACCGACACGGAATGGATCCAGCGCAGCCTGGGTGCCCTTCCGATCAGCCGATCGAGATGATCGCCGCCCAGCGACCAGCCGCGGAGCAGGACCTCAACGTCGTCGAGCGACTCATCGGCCAGACCTTCGAGGCTGACTTGAATCAACCTGGCCGCCGGGGCGGCTTCCAGGATCCTGTCGCGCATGGGCCAGAAGGGGTCGCGGCCGATGAGGACCGGGCTGATTGCGATCGCCATGGGCGAGCCACCAGGTCCGTGTCCCGGTCCCGCGATTCCCGGCCTCTCTTCGTTCATGTGCGTCCCCTGTGCTAACGGCTCGGATCAAGATGCTGGCATAACCCGTGCCAGCCAGAGCGACGGAGAAGCGACCTCCTCAGGCAGCGGCAGCGTCTCAGGACCAAGCCAGAGCGTGCGCAGCGCCTCGGCGCCGCGGGCCCGAGCGAGGGCGGCCACGAACTCCTCTCCTTTGCGGTACTGCTCCATCTTGAGATCCATGCCGGTCACCCGCATCATCGCCCGCTCGAAGCCGGTCCGCTGCTCGCGCCGGGCATGGAACCTGGCGCTGATGAGTTCCACGTCCGGGACCAGCTCCCGCCCGAGCTCGTCCATGATGTAGTCGCCGAAGCCCTCGAGCAGGCTCATCACGGCCTGCATCTCACCGAACTCGCGGCGCCCGTCCGCGTTCATCAGGCCTTCCATCCAGTTTTCGCCCGAGCCCGCACCACGGAGCGCTCGACCGAGCTTGCCGAGGGCATCGCGATTCAAGTCCGAGACTCCGCTCGACATCAAGGAGAGCTGCCGCTCCAGCCGGGAAGCCAGGTACGGCCGAAGCCACGGGTGCGCTTCGAACTCGAAAGCGTGGGTCGTCTCGTGGAGGGCAATCCAGGTCCGGAACGGATTGAGCGGCACATCCAGGATCGCCGCGGTGCGGCGGATATTCTCATCGACAAAGAGAAGACGGCCGGGCGTCGATTCCGCCGAAAGCATGGCGAAGTCGTACTGGCCCAGGACGCGCTGGCCGATGAAGCCGATCAGGTATCCGGTCTGGCGCGTCGTCACCATCCGGTTGGCGATCGCCATCGTCGCCTTCACCAGGCCCGAGCCGGGTGGAAGGATCTGCTCCAGGAGTTCGCCCTCGATCTTGCTCATCAGCGCGGCGAACGTGGCGACATTGGCGTGGACCCAGGTCTCGCGATCGACGACTCCGCTTCGCTCCACGATCCCCGGCAGCTCGGCATCCAGGGCGAGGCCCAGGGCCGGCACGATCTCGGCCATCGCGGCGCCGTAGACCGGCTCGGCACGACGCAGCTCGAACGGGTCCAGCGTGCCCGGCGCTTTGCGAACGCGGCTCGCGGCCAGGCGCTCCGCCGCACTCCAGTCGATGAGCCCGCGACGAGCCGACAGCTCGGCCCGGCGGCCGAGGACGGTCACGGCGGCACCGGCCGCCGCCCCAACCAGGAATCCGGCCTGAAGGGACCAATCGCGGACCCAGGCGGGCCCGGACGTACGCCTCGGGGAAGCCGGCCGCCTGCCCCGCTCTCCGCTCGCGGGGTCGTTGCTCACGCCACGCCGGCTTCCAGATCAACGGAATCGATGTCCGGGAACTCCTCTCCGAACATCCGCTCGGCCACTGCGCGGAAAGCCGCCACGTCACCCGTGGTGAGCTGCCGATGGGTCGGCGCTCCGGCAACCTCGCCGGGCGGCTCGTGGCCGGCCATGCCCGCGTCGGCGGCCGTGCCACGGGTCGTCCCGGGAGCTTCCAGCGCGTTCACGGACAGCAGCTCGGCCAGCGACGAGGCCGTGGCCGTCGCCGAATCAACGATCGCCACGCCGTCGCCGACCGTACCGCGCAGCACGCCCGCCAGCAACGGATAGTGGGTGCAGCCCAGCAGGAGAGTGTCGATCCTCGCGGACGGCGGCAACGGGAAGATGAAGTCGCCATCTTCGTTGCGCTCGCCGAGCAAAGGAGCCACGGCCGACCGGACCGCCGCCTCCACCTCGGGTCCGCTGAGACGCCCGGCCTCGACCAGCGGCACGAGGCCCGGCGTGGCGTGCTCGTACACCTCGATCGCCGGGTTCTCGTCCTTGATGGCGTAGAAGTACGCCCGCGACCGAACGGTTGCCGGCGTGGCGATGACACCGACGCGCCGGTTGCGGGTTGCCAGCGCCGCCGCTGCTGCCCCGGGCCTGACCACGCCGAGCACCGGCAGGTCGTAACGTCGGCGAAAGTCGCCGAGGGCGACGGAGGTGGACGTGTTGCAGGCCACGACGAGCGCTTTGACGTCGCGCCCGACGAGGGCATCGAGGGCCTGAACGCTGAACCGCCGGACCTCGTCGTCGGTTCGGGTGCCGTACGGAGCTCGGGCGTTGTCACCCAGGTAGACGGTCGACTCGAACGGCAGTCTGCGGAGGATCTCGCGAAGGACCGTCAGACCGCCCACGCCGGAGTCGAATACGCCTATGGGACGCGAGTCGGACACGGCCTCAGTTTGCCACCGAAACGCCGGCGGTGCGACCCACGATCGTTTGCGCCACGCGTCGCACGTCTCGACTTATGGCTGAGTCGGGGCTGATAAGGACGAACGGCATGCCGCCGTTGTTGGCCTGAACGACGAGGCGGCCATCCGAAACCACCTCGAAGTCGGGCCGGCGACCGAGCGCCCGGGCCAGCTCATCGGGGCCGATCCCACCGCTCGAGTCGGATCGGTTTACCAGGTAGCGCAGCCGCTCGGGCGCGTAGCCGATCGACGAGAAGATCTCGGCCGCGGCGATGGAGTTGTGGATCGTCGTCGAGTCGTATGTGACGATCGAAAGGACGACGTCGGACGCATCGAGCAGGGCCAGGGTCAATTCCGACAGGTGCGACGGCGTGTCGATGACGACGGCCCCGTAGAGGCGACGCAGCAGCGAGATCGTCTTCTCGATGTCACGGGCCGTGACCATCTCGGCCATCTCGATGCGGGGCGGCGCGAGCAGGATATCGACGCCCGCCGGATCTCGCCACATCGCGCCGCGAACGTCGAACTCCTGCACTCTGCCGGTCGGGACATCGAGAATCGACGGGACGTCACCCGGCACCTTGAGCAGCGTCCGAAGGTCGCCGTACTGGAAATCGCCGTCGATGAGGGCCGTCGCGACGCCCATCTGGCCGAGGCATGCCGCCAGGTTGAAGGCGATCGTCGTCTTTCCGACGCCGCCCTTGGGCGAGAAGATGGAGACGACGCGGCAGCCTGCAGATCCCCTGGCTCCGCGGGCCGCCAGCACGTAGCTCAGGGTATTGACCAGCTCGACTGCGCCGAACGGCAGGGTAAGCACGGCATCGACGCCGCGACTGGGGTCGCGCGTCAGCGGCTGCTGGGGCACAGTCAGCACGACGACGGGAACCTCCAGGCCGGACACACGGAGGCTCTCGATCAGCTGGGGGCCCTTGACCTTGCCCTGCAGGAGCAGGTCGACCAACACGGCGTCGGGGCGTTGCTGCTTCACCGCCTCGACCACCCTGGAGCCGTCGGTGAGGATTTCGAGCAGCTGGACCTCAGACTGGAAGCTCAGCACGTTTCGGATGTGCTGGCTGACCTGAGGCACATCCTCAGCCACCAGCAATCGACTCGAACTGCTACGGGTCACGGGGCCGACTATATCAAGGACCCGCGGCTGGTCCCTCCCGCCTCCGGGCTACCAGGATTGCCCGTTCGTCCTGGGGGCCGATGGGACTCAAGTCATAGCCACCGGCGACGATCTCAACATCCAGGCCGGCCGCCTCGGCCAGGACGCGGAGGTCGTCGGCGTTGAGCAGCCGCAGCCGGTCCTCACGAATCCAACGACGTGGCGGGCAGCCCTGGTCCCCCTCCTCGTAGATCGCGGTCAGCCGGACGTGTCCGGTCGCGGGCTCGTGTTGAGCTGCGGTGCTCTTCGTCACCAGAAGGCCCGTCCGGGCATCCTCGCGTACGTACTCGAGGCCGAGGCGACCGTCGTAGACGGCGAGCTCGTCGGCGCTGGGCAGCCAGACGTCCACCACGGCGACTCCACCGGGCTCAAGATGGCGAGCCATCGTTTCGAGCGCCGCTTGCTGCGCGGCTCGGGTGTCCAGAAGCAGCATCGAATTCAGGGCCATGATGGCGAGCCGGAACCCCGCTCTGCCGGGAAGCCTCAGACCGACCAGGTTGGCCTCGACCAGTTCCAGCCGGGCTCTAACCTCGGGCCCGGCCTCCGCGGCGTTCTTCTCGGCCCGGGCCAGCATCGCCGGGTCGACGTCGACGGCAGTGACTCGATAGCCGGCCCTCGCAAGCGGAATGGCCACCCGGCCCGAGCCCGCCGCAATTTCCAGGATGGGCCCGCCGGTCCGCGATGCCAGCGCAAGGTACAACTCGACGTCGCCAGGATCCTCGACCAGGTCGAGGTCGTAGAGACGGGCCAGGGCGGCCGCGAGATCGATCCGGGGGCCGGCCATCGTCTGCAGCCCCGCGCCTAGTGATCCGCCGAGAGCGCGATCTCAGCCATGACGACCAGGATAATAACGAAGGCGGCGATCGGCAAGCTCAAGACGGCCTGGATGCGCAGTGCCGCAAACAGGGCTACGACCGCGGCCACCCAGGCGCCCCGGCGCACTGCCCGACTCCAATCGCCCTTGAGAGCGATGCGCCGGTGGCGCGCGAACGGCAGGAGCCAGAGGATGGGCACGGCGGTCAGCCCACAGGCAAGGCCGATCAGGCCGGCGCCCACCAGATCGGTCGTTGCGTTGGTTCGGGCGTAGGTCGTCGTCACGAGCCGCGCTACCGCGACCCAAGCGATGAGGGCCGCGCCGACGAAGAAGCTGTTGCCCAGGCGATCCTTGGCTTCCACTCGCGTCAGTCTACCTATCGGGGCCCCCGCGCAGTCCGAGCACGGTCTCGAGATCGGAGACCGAATCGATCACGACGTCGGGCTCTGCACCGGGAGCGGGCGGGGCCACCGGAAGAGGCGAATCTTGCGGCTTGAGCCTGACCCAGGCGGTCCTCCAGCCGACGTTGCTGGCACCCGCCACGTCCGCCCCGAGGTCATCGCCGACGTGCAGGATCGCGGGTCCCGACGCGATGCCCATCTCTGCCGCCGCAACCTGGAAGATCTCGGGGTGTGGCTTGACAACGCCGGCTCGCTGAGAGACCACCACGGCCGAGAGGCTCCGCGTCCAACCCGCGGCCTCCAGGAAGCGGTCGATCGAAGAAGCGAGAGGCCAGTTGGAGATGACCGCCAGGCGGTACGTCCGAGCGAGCCGCCGGAGCATTGGCCCAACATCCGGTGGGACCGGGGTGTTTCGGACGAAGGAATCCGTGTAGGCCTCGAGGATGATCTCGACTTCACGCGGCTCTGAGTACCGGGCGATCGAGGTGTCGTCCCAACGCTCCCCGCCTCCCGGCGGGGCACAGCCGCGCAGCCTGGCCATCACGCGAGCGACGCGAACGGCCATGTCGGCCTCCCGGCCTGCAGGCACGTCCTCCGCGAATTGACGCAGCCTCTCCTCGATCCAGAGATCCACGAATTCGTCCGTGGAGCAGGCAGCGAGGTGGGCTGCCCGTTCAGCCGTTGCCCACACGACTTCGTCCATAGGTCCGGCCGGGAAAGGCACGAGCGTATTCCCGAAGTCGAACGTGATCGCCTCGATGCCGCCGATCATCGGGACGCGCTCGCCGGGCAGATGTCCCGGAAGGCGCAGTAGCCGCACGCGAGATACTCGGGTGTGGCCTCGAAGCGGCGGGCGCGGATGCCGGCCGCGGCTCGACGGATCGAATCCCGGGCCCTGGCGAGCCGCCTCTCGTCGACCTCGGCCCGCCCGACCAGACCGGACTCGAGGAACCACAGCTGCAGCGTGTCGGGCAGACGACCGGTCTCGGCCTGATAGGCCATGGCGTAGATCTGGAGCTGCAACGACTCGCGAGCCCGCTCGCGAGCCCGAGCCGGGTCTCGGACGTCGCTGGACTTGTAGTCGGTGATGGTCACTCGCTCCGCAAACAGGCCGGGGATCGACGGATTGATGGCGTCCGCGAATTGTCCTTCCCCCTCCGCCTTGCGCGCAGACGCCTCGGCGGCAGGCAGGCGCTCGATGTCGACACGGTCCATGCGGCCGCGGATGCGGTCACCGTCGAGGCTGAAACTGAACTCGCGCTCGACGTATGCCGGCACAACCGTCCCGGGCCGCAGCTGTCCCTCCCTGAATCGGCGCAGCGCGGTTCGGCCGGCTGCCAGACGCGCCTCCTCGTGCTCCCGAGTCAGAAACCCCTCGTTCGACCAGGCCCGATCGAATGCGGCCAGCAGCTCGTCCTCCGTCATCAGGTGGCCGCGCGCCTGCCGGCGGTGGAACTCCTGCACGGCCTGGTGGAGCGCAGAGCCGTACACGATCGAGTGGTGCGGCGCGATCGGCACGCGCAGGACGTGAACGTACTTGTACTTGAGCGGGCAGGTCAGATAGTCGTCCACCTGGTAGAAGCTGAGGGCCAGCGGTCCTTCGACCGGCTCGCGGCCGGGCTCGACCGGTTCCACCGTCGGCTCGAACGCGGCCAGCCGCTCGAGCGGAGCGAGGACCGAGGCATCGGCTGAAGCGCCCGTCGACGCCGTGGCCGGCAGGTCGAGCGCCTCCAGGACGAACTGGGACACGCGGCGGGATCGCCGCCCGCCGTAGTCCGAGGCGTGGCAGAGAACGAGCTCGTCACGAGCCCGCGTCATGCCCACGTAGAAGAGCCGCCGCTCCTCCTGGAGATGCGCGTCTCCCTCCGGAAGAATCTCGTGCACGAGCGGTCCCGGCAGGGGCAGCTGATCGCGCCGCGTCCTGGCCGGAAACCGGCCGTCGACCAGGCCGGTCATGTAGACGACGGGGAACTCGAGCCCCTTGGCCTTGTGTACCGTCAGGACTGAAACCGCATCCGCGTCCGGATCGATCTCGGCAGTCGCGGGATCGTCACCCGCATCGATGAGCGTCTGCAGGTGCCTGGCAACGAAGACGATCCGATCGTCGGGCAGCAGGTCCGACTGGGCACGGATGATGTCGAAGAACCGAGCGACATTCTGGAGCGCCTCCTCGGCAGAAGCCGATTCAGCCGACGCAAGCCGCGAAAGCAGGCCGCTGTCGCTGAGGAACCTGTACAACACTTCGCCCGCGGGTCTGGCGTGGGCCAGCTCGGTGAAGCGCCGCAGATCGGCAACCAGCCTCTCCAAGGAGGCCCACGCCTCCGGAGCCAGTCGCAAGAGGCCGGGCTGTCGCGTCAGCTCGTCCATCACCTCCCAGAGCGTGCGGTTCCGGCGGCGAGCGCTGTTGACGATGGCCGTGAGGTCGGGACCGCCCAGGCCGTACACGTCGGACGCGGCGAGCGCGTAGACGTCGACGCTGGCCGATAGATCCGCGACGGCTCTCAGGAACGCCAGAAGCAGCCTGATCTCCGGCCGCGCGTACAA
The DNA here is from genome assembly GCA_049514315.1 of Candidatus Limnocylindrales bacterium. Classification (GTDB taxonomy): domain Bacteria; phylum Chloroflexota; class Limnocylindria; order Limnocylindrales; family CSP1-4; genus Fen-1039. Next base: position 36,393 of record JBEKVD010000004.1, read on the forward strand.
ACCGGACGTGCCCGAGAAGCGCCACGGCACCCCTACGATGTTGAGGCTGCGCAGGACCGGGTCCGCATCTGCGTTCGCCCGAACCAGGACGGCGAAGTCCCGGGGCCGCGCCCCACCCGAAATCCGAGTGGCGATCTCTCGGGCAACCCGGTCGGCCTCTTCGGAGCCCGTTGCACAGACGACGTGCCGGACCGGGATCTCCGAGCCGCGGCGCTCGGGCACGAGACGTTTGTCGATGCCGTTTCGGACCTCCAGGCGATCTGGGTCGTTGAACCTGATCAGGCGGTAGCTCGCGTCCAGGATATGCGCGCGAGACCGGTAGTTGCGCCGCAGCACGATCTGGCGTGCACGCGGGTGGCGCCGCTTGAACTCCAGGATGTTGCTGATGGCAGCGCCGCGGAACTTGTAGATCGACTGATCGTCGTCGCCGACGACGGTCACGTTGCCGCGCGGCGCGGCCAGCAGCTCGACGAGCTCCGACTGAGCCCGGTTCGTATCCTGGAACTCGTCGACCAGGATGTACCGGAAGCGGCGCTGAAGCTCGAGCCGGGCGGCGGGTGACTCCCGGAGCAGCCGGAGAGCCAGGCCGACCTGATCCCCGAAATCGATGAACCCGGCCTCATGCAGGAGCCCCTGATACCGCCCGTACGCGCGAGCCAGCTCCGTCTGACGGCGCACGTCTTCTTCGAGCGCCGCCGCCTCGTCCGGTAGAGGCTCAGCGGCGGTAGCTCCGGCTGCGGCACGACGACTGTCCGGACCCCCGTCGAGGCCCGCACTCAGCTCGGTCGCGAACTCGAGATACGCGGCAGGGCTCACGTCCTCGTCCTTGCAACGGCTGAAAAGGGTCGCCAGCGCACCCAGAAAACGCGTGGGGTCGCCGAGAGGCCGGTACAGGTCCAGGTCGAAATCGAAGAGCCGCTCACGCAGGAAGATCACGACCTCCGGCCGCGAGAGAACGCGCGGGTCCGTGGGCAGCCCGAGGTCGAGCGCGAACTCGCGAACCAGGCGGTCGCCGAAGGCGTGAAACGTGGAGATGGCTGCGTCCGTGTGGCCGTACGGCACGAGCTCGTCCACCCGGGTCTGCATCTCGTCCGCGGCCTTGTCCGTGAAGGTCAGGGCCAGGATCTCCGACGGGCGCGCCCGCCGCGTGGCGATCAACCAGGCGATGCGGCGGGTGATGACCTGCGTCTTGCCGGTGCCCGCGCCGGCGACGACGAGTAGAGGACCCTCGCCGTGGCATACCGCGCGCCGCTGCTGAGCGTTCAGTCCGTGGAGCAGCGCATCCATGCCCTGGCTCGGTCCCGCGGCTGGCTCATCACCAGCGGGCGACGACCACCAGACCGGGATCTGTTGCAGTGGGGGCGGTTCGCTCGCGGCTGCCCTGCGGCCCTGACGGGTCATCCTGGAAGGCTCGCCGGCGGCAGTGACATCTCACGTGTCACAGTCTGGGCGGGATCCGCTTACTTCCGCCGGGCTTCGGATGCGGATGGCCGCCTCTGCTTGAAGCCGACGCGTTCGGAGTCGGGGACAGCCTCGGGATCCGGCGCCGCGGCACCTTTCGCCTTCTCCTGGCCTTTGGCTTCTTCAGCCGCGGCCCGGTTCAGCGTCTCGTGGTTGGCCTCGCTGGCGGCCGACCGCGGGGCCGGAGCCGGGGACCCTGCGTCTGGAGCCGGCGGTGGAGCCGCCTCGGCCGCGGGCGATTGAGCCGGCGGTGGAGCCGCCTCGGCCGCGGGCGCTGGAACCGCCTCGGCCGCGGGCGCTGGAGCCACCTCGGCCGCGGGTGCTGGAGCCACCTCGGCCGCGGGCGCTGGAGCCGGCAGTGGAGCCGCCTCGGCCGCGGGCGCTGGAGCCTCCTCGGCTGCGGGCGCTGGAGCCTCCTCGGCTGCGGGCGCTGGAGCCGCCTCGGCCGCGGGCGATGTCTCTCCAGCCGGGAGGGGCATCGTGCCGCCCGCCGTGGGGGGCGCCGGCGACGGCTTCGGTGCGGACTTTGTCGCCGGAACGGTCACCGCGGCGGCCGGCGCTGCGCGCCTGGCGGCCGCGGATCGAGGCGGAGTTGCTGGTCGCGCAGGCCGCCTGGACCTCGCCTGGTCGATCGCATCCTGCTCTTCGGTCGAAAGGGATGTGTCTGCTTTGCCACCGGTCACGGCCTTGGCGTAGATCCGAGTCCCGGTCCGAGAATGGAGGCTGCTCACGATGACGCCATCGTCGGACTCGTCGAGCAAGGCCAGGGCGAAGCTCTGATTGCCGCCCGTGTCGGGGAACGGATTGAAGCGGATGAGCGCCTGTCTGGAGAAGTGGTGGCGCGAGGTGCTCTCGAGGACCGACAGCCGGTCCGCGAGATCGTCCAGGTCGCGCCCGACCTGATGAACGGTTTCGAGATGCTGACCCAGGATGGTCTCGAGGTCACCATCCTCGACACCCCCGGTGAGCCCGTCGATCCGCCGCTTGAGGCGGGTCACCTGGAACGACTGCAACAGGTACATGGCGACCAGGGCCAATCCCGCCAGCACGAGCGCGATGGCAGCCAGATTGTCTGATAAGAAGCCCACATCTACCTCCACTCGATCGCCCCGAGTCTACCAGCCGCGGGCGCAGGGCCGCATTCGAGGCTCCCGCGACGCGACCCGACCCTGGGGACCGAGATGTTATCCTCGACACGAGCGACAGCTGCCCGGACACACAACCTGGTGGCGCTCGCCCTGCGCCCACCCTCGACAAGTTCAACGGAGGCCCTTCACACCAGATGGCCAAGCGCACCCGCGGATCGAACCGTCCCGGCCAGCGACACGCCGACAGGCGCGGCTCCGCCAGACCCCCGTCACGCCCCGATGTACGGCCGGCGAGCGCCCTGTCGGCTGCCGAGGAGGCGCGAGCGGCCGAGCTCGAGTCGCAGATCGTCGCCCAGGACCGGGCCGCGGAGGCGGGCCGGGCTCGCGTGCGGGACCGCGCTCGAGTCGATGAGCCTGCGCGCCCCGGCCGCCCCGCCGGCCAGGGCCTCCTCGCCGCTCGGGCGGCAGAGGAATACGGTTACGTGGTTCGTGACGTGCGCAGGATCGTGCTCGTCGGAGGGTCGCTGGCCGCAGTCCTCGCCGTGCTCTACGTCCTGATCGACATAGTCCGCATCGTCACCATCACCTAGCGGAACCGGGCTCGTTCTTGCCGGCCAGATCGGCCGAGTCGCGGCGGTCGGTCCGGACCCGTCCGCCGGCGGCATTGACCCTCCAGGTAGCAGCTGCCTGCAGGCCGGCGAGCCTGTACGATCGACCGATGCCAGCGCACCGCGTCAAGACCACGCCGGCCGGCGAATCCGGGGAGCAGCAACCCGCGTTCGTTCCGCCGCCGGAGCGTCGGCCGCTGGCAGCCCGGATGCGCCCTCGCACGCTCGACGAGATGGTTGGCCACGCGAGCCTCATCGGAGAACGCGGCACGTTGCGCCGAGCGCTGGATGGCGGCCATCTCGGCTCGCTCCTCTTCTGGGGACCGCCCGGCAGCGGCAAGACCAGCCTGGCCCGAGTCCTGGCGGAGGCGGCGGGGGCCCGGCTGGTGACGATCTCCGCGGTCATGAGCGGAGTCGCCGAGATTCGCGTCCTCGTCGGCGAAGCCCGCGAGCGGCTGGCGCTAAACGGCATGCAGACGGTCCTGTTCATCGACGAGATCCATCGCTTCAACAAGGCTCAGCAGGACGCCCTTCTGCCCCATGTCGAGGACGGCACCATCACCCTCATAGGCGCCACCACCGAGAACCCTTACTTCGAGGTCAACTCGGCCCTGCTATCCCGGCTGCGCGTCTATCGCCTCGAGCCCCTGACGGACGATGAAGTGGCGACGGTTGTTCGCCGCGCCCTCGCCGACCCGGAGCGCGGCCTGGCCGGAGGTCTGGGGCCGGCGGGTGGCGTAGCCCTCGCCGAAGAGCCGTTCGAGCACCTGGTCGGCCTCTCAGCCGGGGATGCCCGCCAGGCCCTCAACGTTCTCGAAGGGGCCGTTTCGATCGCCGACTCGGAGGGGCTGCGCGACGCCGAGGGGCGTGTCGCGCCCCGGCTCGAGGACGTCGAGGCCGCCGCTCAGCAGCGGATTCTGGCGTACGACCGCGCCGGCGACGGCCACTACGACACGGTCAGCGCCTTCATCAAGAGCATCCGCGGCAACGATCCGGACGCGGCCCTGTACTGGCTGGCGGCGATGATCGCAGCGGGCGAGGACCCCCGGTTCATCGCCCGGCGCCTGATCATCCTAGCCTCGGAGGACATCGGCCTGGCCGACCCGAGGGCCCTCGAAGTGGCCGTCGCCGCCGCTCAGGCCCTCGATTGGGTCGGCCTGCCCGAGGCTCAGTACGCCCTGGCCGAGGCCACCGTCATGCTTGCCGTAACGACCAAGAGCAACGCCGTCGGCCGGGGCTACTTCGCCGCCATGGCCGACGTCCTCGGCAAGGGCTCCCTGCCGGTCCCCTCCCATCTGCGGTCGAGTGGCGTCGGCCGGCGCAACTACCGCTATCCGCACGAATTCGAGGGCGACGACGTGGCCCAGCAGTACCTGCCGGACGGGCTCGAGGGCCGGCGCTACTACTTCCCGGGCGACCAGGGCGCCGAGGTCAGGATCGGCGAGCGGCTGGAGCGCCTGGCCGCAGCGCGCCGGGAGGCCCCCCGCCGCAAACGGCCCGTCGAGGGCCGACCCGCCGCGGACCCGATGGCGACCGGCTCGGAGGGGATGCGCCGTCGCCAGCAGAATCTCCGCGAGCTGGCCGACGAACAACGAAACGACGGCGGGGAATAGCCACCGAAAGGCACTCATCCGCGCCTCAGCGCGGGCTGCCTACGGCTCGAGGTCGAGGGCGCGAACGTGCTTCGGCCGGAAGATCGCGATCGGTGGGCGATCGAAGACCGCCACGCGAGTCACCCCCAGCCGCTCGGCCGTAGCGACGAGAACCGCGTCCGTCAGTCGTGGCCGGTACTCGGTCGTCTCGCGCATCAGCTCGGTGGCGCGGACCAGGTCCGCTGTGGTGGGCGCCACCACCTTGATGGCACCGCTGCCTATCGACGCGAGGAGAGCGAAGGTTGCGCGCAGGCCGAGCTCGCGCTGCAGGAGAAGGTCCAGCTCGGCCAGGGTCAGCGCCCCGATCACGAGTGGCTCGTCGACGCGCCCGAACCAGGCCAGGGCGGCCCGATGGTTCAGGTCGGACTGATCCGCCGCGGCGAGCACGGCACTGGAGTCCAGCAGGATGGCCATCGCTCAGGCCTCGTCCGGCCCGGGCCGAAGGCCGGCCTCGCGACGTGCGATGGACCGCCCATCGAGCGACAGCCGGCCGTGGTTGCTACGCCCGACCGACAGAAACGACAGGTCCTGAGCCGAGTCATGTACCTCCAGGTACGACTCCACGGCTGCCGCCAGGACCGAGGTCTTCGTCGCCCCGTTCCGGACCGCAAAGCGGTCAAGCCGATCCAGCAGGTCCGAGTCGATGAGGATGGTCGTTCGCTTCTGCATATGACGTCATATATACCACACAATCCGGACCCGGGCCGACAGATAGTATTCAGCGACATCCGTTCCCGCAGAGAGGTGGAACAAGTGAACCGCTTCGAGCCCAACCTGCGCATCCCCGGGCCGACGTCGCTTCCCGACGCGGTACGCGAAGCCGGCGCCCGCCAGATGGTCAACCATCGCGGGCCCGAGTTCGCGGCCCTGCAGAACCGGGTAATCGATCGTCTCAAGGCCTTCTACAAGACCCAGAACGACGTGCTGATCGTCACCGCGGCCGGGACCGGCGGGCTCGAGTCGGCGATCGTCAACTTCCTCTCACCCGGCGACAGGGTCCTGGCGGTCACGATCGGTACATTCGGCGATCGCTTCGCCAAGATCGCGACGGCATACGGCGCCGACGTAACCAGGCTCGCCTTCGATTGGGGCAGGGCAGCCGACGTGGCCGGCGTTCGGGGGGCCCTCGAGGCGGGCGGCCCCTGGAAAGCGGTCCTGCTGACCCACAACGAGACTTCCACGGCAGTCACCAACCCCATCGCCGAGCTTGCGGCCACGGTCAAGGCCGCCGCCCCCGAAGCCCTGATCCTGGTCGACGCGATCTCCGGCCTCGGTGCCGTTCCGTTCGAGACCGACGCCTGGGGCCTGGACGTGGTCGTCAGCGGCTCGCAGAAGGCCTGGATGGTCGCGCCCGGCCTGAGCTTCGTCTCCGTGTCGCCGCGGGCCTGGGAAGCCGCCGCCGTCGCCAGGATGCCGAAGTTCTACTTCGACCTGGCAGCCCACAGGACCAGCGCCGAAGCCGGCCAGACGCCGTGGACCCCCGCCGTTGGGGTGATGTTCCAGCTCGACGTGGCCCTGGAGATGATGGAGGAGGAGACTCTGCCCGAGATCTGGAAGCGCCATGCCGCGGTCGGCGCCGCCGTGCGTGCAGGCCTCACGGCCCTGGGCTTCAGGCTGCTCGCCGACCCGACGTTTGCCTCCGACACGGTCACCGGCGCCTGGATCCCCGATGACCTCGACTGGAAGGCGTTCAACGGCAAGCTGCGCAAGCTCGGCCTGGTGGTCGCGGGCGGGCAGGGCGCGCTCAAAGGCAAGATCTTCCGAATCGGACACCTCGGCCACGTCACGGTTCCGGCCATCCTCAACGCGATGGCAGTCCTGGAGCAGACCCTGATCGAGCTCGATCGACCGATCACCCCCGGCGCGGCCGTGGAGGCTGCCCAGGTCGCCGCCTTGCGTACCCTCGGCCTGGCCGGGTAAGGAGCACAACGTGAAGATTCTCGTTGCCGAGCCCCTCGCCAGGCAGGGTCTCGAGATCCTGCGGGCTCACCATGATGTAGACGAGAGGACGGGCCTGTCACCGGCAGAGCTGGCGGCGATCATCGGCGACTACGATGCGCTGCTCGTACGCAGCCAGGTGAAGGTCACCGCCGATATCCTCGCCCACGCCTCTCGCATGATCGTGATCGGCCGGGCCGGCGTCGGCGTTGACAACGTGGACCTCGAAGCCGCCACCAGGGCCGGCATCGTCGTCGTGAACGCCCCGACCGGCAACACCGTCTCCGCGGCCGAGCAGACGATCGCCCTGATGCTGGCCCTCGCCCGCAAGACCGCGGCCGCGGACGCGTCGATGCGCAGGGGCGAGTGGCTGCGCAGCGCCTTCACCGGCGTCGAGCTGCGGGGACGCACCATCGGCATCATCGGTCTCGGAAAGATCGGCAGGGCCGTGGCCGACCGGGCCCGCGGCCTTGAGATGAACGTGATCGGCTACGACCCGTTCGTGACCGCCGACCAGGCCGCCCTGCACGGCATCGCCCTGGTCGAGCTCGACGGGATCATCGAGAGGTCGGACGTCATCACGGTTCATGTGCCGCTCAACAAGGCTACGCGTGGCATGATCGGCCCTCAGCAGATCCGCAAGCTCAAGCCCGGCGTTATGCTCGTCAACGTCGCCCGTGGAGGCGTCTACGACGAAGCGGCCGTGGCCGCGGCCCTGCTCGAGGGAAAGATCGCCGGAGCCGCGTTCGACGTCTTCGAGAAGGAGCCGCCGGTCGACTCGCCGCTGCTGGCGGCGCCGAACACCGTTCTGACACCGCACCTCGGGGCCTCGACGGCCGAAGCCCAGGTCCGCGTGGCCGAGGAGGCCTGCGAACAGGTCGTCGACGTCCTGGCCGGACGGTCCGCCCGCTACGCGGTCAACGCCCCGCTGCTGACTCCGGAGACGGCCCGCGCGATTGCGCCGTACCTGCCGCTCACGGAGACGCTCGGACGCATTGCCGCCCAGTACCTGCGTGGCGGCATCAAGGCCCTGACCGTGGACGTTGCCGGGGACCTCGCCACCCACGACGCCTCTCAGCTCACCGCGGCTGCCCTGCGTGGCATTCTCGAGAACGCAACGAGCGAGCGGGTCAACCTCATCAACGCCGCGTTCCTTGCCAGGAGCCGCGGCCTGGCCGTGACCGAGCGCAAGACCACCGACTCCGGCACGTTCGCTTCGCTCGTGACCCTCACTGTCGAGGGCGACGCGGGCAAGGCGGTCGTGGCCGGGACCGTCGCCAACGGCGAGCCGCGCCTGGTGCGCATCGACGACAGCTGGCTCGACATGGCACCGACGCCCCTGATGGTGATCACCCGCCATCAGGACAAACCCGGAACCATGGGCCGGATCGGCCTGATACTCGGCGAGGCAGATGTCAATATCAGCGCCATGACATTGGCCCGATCCGGCCCACGCCAGGACGCCCTCATGCTCCTCGCCGTCGATGACGAGGTCTCGGACGCGGTCGCGGCTCAAATCCGGAATTACCCGGCGGTCCTCGACATGTGGGTCATCCGGGCCGCGACCGAACGTTGAAGCAAACGCTGTCGAATGCGGAGCGGTCCCGGCCAGAGGAGTCACCGGCCTCCGGGGCCGTTTCGCTGATACCTCCCGGTCTCGACGCAGTCCTCGTGCTCCTGCGCCACGGCCAGACCCAGTTCATCGTCGAGAACCGCTTCCAGGGCGCGACGGAGGCACCGCTGTCGGCGCTCGGCGAGGCGCAGGCCCGCCTGGCCGGTCGTAAGCTGGCGGAGCCACTGGCCGATCCTCCGCTGCCCATCCCCGACGCCGCGCCTTTTGCGATCATCCACTCGCCGCTGGGGCGGGCGCGCCGCAGCGCCGAACTCGTCGTCGACGCGCTGGTGGCCGCCGGCCGCGCGGCCCCGCCGCTTCGCTCGGACCCGGGTTTCTCTGAGATCGCGCAGGGGGTTTGGGAGGGCCTCACCGACCGGGAGATCACCGCCCGGTTCGGCGACTCGCTGGCTCGATGGAGGCGCTGGCCTACGGAATTCCACGCCCCCGGTGGCGAGAGCCTGGAGGTCGTGCGGGCCCGGGTCGAGCCCGCTCTGTCGACGCTCCTGGCAGAGATGGCAGACGGCTCCGTCGCAGGGACTTACGACCGCAGCCAGGTTCTTGGCTACGGCGAGGCGACCCAGGACCGGCGCCGTTGGTCGCTCGTCGTCGGCCATGCCGGCGTCTTCCGCGTCGTGACCTGCGTCCTCCTCGGCCTCCCGCTCGAGCATTTCTGGAACTTCGACTTCGGGCTGGCTGCCATCACCGTGGTCGAGATCCGCGCCGGCCGGGCGGTCATTCGGGCTCTCAACCTGGACTCGTACCTGGGCGCGCAATTCGGGCCGCCGGTCGAGGATGCCCTGGTTCGAGATGGCGGCGGGGCGCTGTAAGCCGGATCGGTAGTCACCAACGGGATTGCGCTGGCCCACCCGCCTCGTTGGCAGGACATCATCTTCGCGAACGACCATCCGGACCGCCGGTCGCTGCCGCACCGCCGGTCGCTGCCGCACCGCCGCCCGCAGCCGTGCCGGTCGGCTTTCCGCCGCCCCGGCGGAGCTTCGGCAACCGCAACGCCAGCCTCAACAGAGCCTGCCGAACCCGCCGGTGGGCGTCCGCAAGAGCGGCCAGCCGAGCCGAGCCGAGCTGCCTTCGCCCGTATGTCGCTTCGACCGTCGCCACGGCCACCAGGCTGAGCGAATCGCGCGCGTCGGGCACCAGGTCGGCGAGCATTCCGGTGTACTCGTAGACCGTCTGCGTCGGCCGCGGCTTGAAGCCCAGGCGGCTCGCCAGCCGGACAACGCGCCGGTAGACCGTATCTGCACTCTCGAGCCGCCGCGGCCGGCGCCGCCAGCAGACGAGCAGCGCCAGGGCGATGATCCCCGCCAGCAGGGCCGGCACCAGCACGACGGCCGGAGGACCCACGACCGAAGCCGAGCCGCCGCCTCCGCCGGATGGGGAACCTCTGCTGGGTCCGGCGCCTTCGGATTCGGCCGGGGCGGCGCTGGAACTGGCCGCCGGCGAGGGTGTCACCGCACTGCCCGGCACCAGCACCGTGGGCTGACCCACGCCGCCGCCGGTGGGGTCGAACGTGATCCAGCCGTAGGTCGGGAAGAAGACCTCGACCCAGGCGTGCTTCTGCTGGTTCGTGACCTGCTGGACGAGAGTGTTCGGATCGATCGCGCCCGGCAGGTAGCCCAGCACGTAGCGGGCCGGGAAGCCAGCCATCCGCATCAGCATCGTCATCGTCGTGGCGTACTGCTCGCAGAAACCCTCTCGAACGAGGGCGAAGCAGTCCACCGTGGAAAGCCCCGCGCAACGGGGCATCAAGGCGCTGATATCGGTGTTGTAGGTGAACCTGTCGCTGCGCAGATAGTCCTGGATCGCGCTGGCCACGTCGTATTCCCCGACGAACGCGTCGCCGTTGGATTGAGCCCAGTTCGCGATCTCGGAGAGCAGGGCTCTTCCTTCCGAGCCAACCAGATCGGCACCCTGCGTGTACCTGGCCTGGAGGCCGGGCGGATACTCGGTCCCGGCGTGGCGGAGCCGCCATTGGGTGAGGCCGTTCCCGCTCGGGTCGGTGTCCGGCACGTAGGCCGAGACCACGTAGTCGGTCGCGTTGGTGGTAAGCGAGGCCACGTCCAGGCTCGACGGGTTGCCGCCCACGAGTGTCCGCTGCACGCCCGCGTTCACGCTGTTCGGCTCGCTGGCGACGATGAGGTGCTTGATCGTCGTGTCCTGGACGTGGACCTCGATGGTGACCTGGGTTCGGCCGGGCGTCGTCGGGCCCACCTGGTCCAACGTTCCGGCCTCGAGGGCGCCGCCGGCGATGACCTGGTCCTGCTGCGTGCCGGAGCCAACCGACCAGCCCGTCGTCTGGAACGTGTCGTACGCAACCAGCCGCCAGTGAAAGGCGACCGAGCCGCTCGAGACCTGGACCGTAAAGACCTGGTGCGGGGATTCGTGGAAGCTCGAGCTGATAGGAGCGGTGGACCCGAAGTCGGAACTTGGCTGGATGCGGCTGGCGCCGCCGTTCGGCAGCAGACCATTCAACCAGCTGAAGGCATCCCGGAGTTGAGATGCGGGTTCCCTCAATGTGCTGGCCAGGGGAGCAGAGCTGGCTACCGTGGTGAGGACCAGGGATCCGGCCACCGCGACCGCGGCGAAGGCCACGCCGCCCTGGAGATGGGGCGTCCGGAAATCGCGGCCACGCCATATCCGGCGGCGCAGCCAGTTCAATCGCTCGTCGGCGGCATGGGCCAGCAACAGGAGAGCCAGGGCCGCGGCGCTGAACGCGACGAGGGCGGCGAATTGATCGATCGGCGTCAACGCCATGTTTGCAATCAGGACCACGGTCAGCAGGAGCACGCCACTGACTGCGCGGCGATGGCCGAATATGTCGTACGAGGCGGCCTGGGCGGTGCCCCACACCAGGATGCCCAGGATGAGGCCGAAATGGGCCGTCTCCGTCGTGGTCGGCTGGTGCCGCCAGGCCAGATCGAGGTATGCCTGCACGACCGAATTGGCGGCGGCCTGGAACCACCCGGTCAAACCCGGCGCTGCACCGGGCAAGGACGCGCCGACAGCCTCGATGAGCACGAAGGCGCCGATTGTGCTGCCCAGCAGATGAGCTATCCAGGTCGGCAGGCCGAGCCGCCCGCTGACGTATCCCCACAGCGCCGCCCCCAGGGCAACGGGGATCAGGAAGCTGGTGAGCTCATCCCGGCCGAGGATCCATCGCGCGTCGGCGATGGACCAGGCCATCGTTCCGGCCATCAGCAGGACCAGCGGCAGGCTCCACCAGCCCTCGTCGGGACGCATTCGGTCGTAGGCCCGGGCGAACAACCCGGGTTCGTCATCGGCCGAGGCCAGGCCGCCGGGTCGGTATGGTTGCGGGCGACTCGTTGGCAGCCAGCCTGCGTTCGCCATCGCTAGCACCGCCTCCAGGTCGAGAGGGCCGCGACCCGTCGAGCGGTCACGCCAGCACCGCCCCGAGGTCGTCGCCGGCGTGGACCTCGTAGGCCCTCAGGTCGTATTCGGCCAGGGCGAACCGCATCGCCCTCTGTTCCTGTGCCGCCAGGTCCGCAGAAGCCTCGTCGGCCCGACTCTTTCGACCGAATGTCTCGTAGCTGAACGCGGCCAGCGACACGACGGCAGCCGCCACGCCCCGGGCCCGCAGCGACGTGAGCGTTCGGACCCATTGCCGCTCTCGTGACGGCGTTACCACTACGGCGGTCATGCCGCGTCGAAGCTTGGGCAGGCCGGTCAGCAGAACCTCTCCGAGCGGGGACCGGCCATCGCCCTCCACGGCGGCCAGCAGCTGCATGATCTTCTGGCGCTGCCTGGGGCCACGATCGGCAGGGATCGAAACCAGCCGGTGACCGCTCGTGGTGAGGCCCACGGCCCGGTTCTCGAGGATCGCGTCGTGGGCGATAGAGGCGGCCACGCGAAGTGCCTCCTCCACCGTGGATACGTCCCCCACGCCGGCCTGCACCCTGGATTCGAGGTCCACGAAGAGCCAGACGTCGGCCGTCTGCTCCAGGTCGAACTCCTTGACCTGGATCTCGCCGAGCCGTGCCGTGCTGCGCCAGTGGATTCGGTTGAACCCGTCACCCGGCGCGTACGGACGCACCGTCGTCGCCAGCGGCGTTGTCTGGAGAGTCCGCTCAGGGGCGGAGTGAGTGCCCTCCAGGAAAGCGTTGGGCAGGCGCCATCGCGGCAGTGGCACAACCCGCGGAAAGACAGTCACGGAAGTGGGCCGCCCAACGGTCGCGGCAGCCTCGAAGAAGCCGAAGGGGTCGCCCGTCCGAACGACCATCGGCTCGACACGGAAGGTCCCCCGGCGGGTCAGCGGCACGATGGCGACCCACGATCGCTGCGCCCTTGAGCGCAGGACCAGGGCCCGGCCGGGCAGCGGAACGGGCAGATCGGTCGGGTTGTAGACCTCCAGCCACGGCTTTGGCAAGACGCTCGCATTGGAGATGCTGTAGGTCGCCCTGAGGTCGTCGCCGACGTGAGCCTGGCGGTGATCGACGCGGTAGCCGGCTTCAAGATCGGCCAGGCCGAGCCGGGTCAGGACGTAGCTGCCTCCGACTGCGAGCAGACCGAGATACACGACGTAGAAGAGGAAGCCGAGCCCGGTCGAGAGAGCCGCGATCACCAGGACGACGGCGACGATCAGGAACTGCAGCCGTCGGATCACGTGGGAGACGCTCCCGGGTCGATCAGCTCGCCGCGTCGACAGCGCCGCACCCGGCGGCGCCAGCTTGCGACGGCTGCGAAATGGCCCCACGGCGGTTGGGGGGCGCTGCCCTGGCGGAGTCGACGGGGACCGTATCCAGCAGCTCGGCGAGTACCAGCCGGGGGTCGATGTCGTGCATCGACGAGCTGGTCTTGATGATGAGACGGTGGGCCAGCGCCGCGTCGGCGAGGACCTTGACGTCGTCCGGGATGACGTAGTCGCGCCCGCTCAGGGCGGCAAGAGCCTGGCCGGTGCGGTACAGCGCCAGCGAGCCGCGGGGGGAAGCACCCAGATACACGTCGGGGTGGGTTCGGGTCGCGTTGACGAGCCGGACGATGTAGTCGGAGACGGATGGATCAACGTAGATCCGCCGCACCGCAGCCTGAAGCTCGAGCAGTTCGACCACGTCGAGCACCTCCTTGAGGCCCTCGAGAGGATGGCTGATCTTCTGCTCATCGAGGATGGTCTGCTCGTCCGCCTGACTCGGGTAGCCAAGGCGAATGCGCAGCATGAACCGGTCGAGCTGGGCCTCGGGCAGTACGAAGGTGCCCTCGTACTCGATCGGATTCTGGGTGGCGATGACCAGGAAGGGCTCCGGCATCCGGTATGTCGTGCCGTCGATCGTGGCCTGATGTTCCTCCATGCATTCGAGGAGCGCGGACTGGGTCTTGGGCGTAGCCCGGTTGATCTCATCGGCCAGAACGACCTGCGCCATGATCGGGCCCGGCCTGAACTCGAATTCCTGGGTCTTCCGGTTGTAGATCGACAGCCCGGTGACGTCGGAAGGCAAGAGGTCGGGTGTGAACTGGATGCGCCGGAAGCTGCAGCCGAGACTCCGGGCAACGGCCTTGGCGAGCATCGTCTTGCCCGTACCGGGCACGTCCTCGATGAGCAGATGCCCGCGGCATAGCAGCGCGACGAGGGTAAGCCGGACCTCCTGGCGCTTGCCAACGATGACCCGCTCGACGTTGGCGGCAACTATCTCGCCGGTCTCACTGATCGTGGTCATGACTCCCTCTCAAGACGCGAAGGGATGGTGGCCCGAGAACGCGTCGCCGAGCCCTGTGTCAGCGGAGCCCTGGCTGCGGACAGCCGGAAGGCTCCCATACTACGCCGAGACGATCGGCCCGTTCTTCGTGTGATAGGGCGTCGTTTCGGGGCGCGGGCCCCGTCCGTGGGGGCGGCAGAGCCGGGGAGGAACGCCCTGCTCGAAGGCTCGAGCGGGGTCGCCCGGCGTTCAGATTTGCCGGCCGCAGAAGATCGGCCGCGGATGACCTCGAGTTCGACCGGACCATCGGCCCGCTTCGCGGGTACCAGCAGGCCAAGTGCCGTGAGCCCGACACGGGCGTACTCTCGCCCCGGATTGCGGTGCCGGCAGCGCTCGGCTCTGGCCTGCACCAGCACGGAGCAACGATGCCCGACCTGACCGACTCGTTCTGCGAGCGGTGCGGAACCCGCTACGCCTTCGCGGCGAAGTCGCCCGGGGGTTCCCATCTCCAGGGCGCGCGCGTTCTGGTCAGAGGCTTGAAGGACTTCGTTCTCAGCGACGGCCAGTCGATGCGTGAAGCCCTGGCACTGGCACGTCTCGAAGAAGACCACGAGGAATCGACCCGACTCAGTGAAGCCTTCCACCGCATCTTCAACTTCTGCCTGACCTGCCGTCAGTACGCGTGCTACCGCTGTTGGAACCCTGAGGCAGGCGCCTGCCTCTCCTGCACTCCACGTTCTGAACTCTCCCCCGCCGCCCTCGAGGCGCATCCGCGTGCCCGCCCGTCGATCACCCGAAGCCCCGACCGGCCCATCTCGCCGACCGGTCCTGCGCCACAAGGCGCGCTCGATCCTGCCCTGCGGCAGCATTTCGATCCTCTCGTCCACCCCGCGGAGCAACGGCCGGGACGCGGACTCGAGGACTCCGCCCTACCAGCCTGGCCCTCCGCCGATCTGCCTGCCGGCTCTACGCCACGGGGAGCAGCCCGGGCGGGCAATGTTCGGCCGTTGCCTGACGGGACGATCGAAACGGAGGCTGGGAGCCTCTGGCCGATTGCCGATGAGATGGCGCCCGAAATGACGCTCACGCCGGAGGAGCTGGAACTCGTCGAAGCTCACCTTCGCGGGGGCGATGCTGTCCGGGAGCCTGCCGCCGAACCCGAGGCGCCGGCCCCCGGGACCCCTCTCGTGGAGGACGTCGCCCGACCGGCGGACCGGAGCGAGGACCTCGTCAAGGCGGAGGTCCCGTCGGGCCCTGCCATGGAGCCCGAGGCTGCCGTAATCGCCGATGGGACGGCCCTGGCCACGCCCGGCGTGCTGGGGCCGGCGCTTCCGGAGCCCGCTGTGGAGGTTCTACCGCAGCGCACTCCGAGCAGCCCCACGACGATGCCGCCGCCGCTCGGCGGCCGCCAGGCCCCTCAACCCGAAGCCGGCCGGCACCGACCCATTCTTGCGAGGCTCTTCGGCAGGCGCACCTCGCCGCCCGAAACCCCGACGGCCGCCACGCCACGCCCCGCGCCGCGGCTTCCAGGCGAACCCCAGACCGACGAGTGGCCGATCGCGACGAGATGGGTAGACCGCCCAGCCGCAACTCGGAATCGACGGCACGAGGCCGATCGCGCCACCGTGGACGCAGGCTCCGTCGACCCGGCCGCCGCCCAACCGGCGCCCGAAGTGACCTCGGCCTGGGCTCCAGCGCCGGCCGAGCTTGAGCTGGAGCACGCCGACTTCGGTCTGGAGGTCCCGGTGTCAGCGAGTCTGCACGCGACCGAACCCGAACCTCCGGCCCGGACAGATGCCGATCGAGAGGCCCTCGAGTCGCCCTCCCGCGGGTCGCTCAGGGCAGTGGACCGGGATCACACCGGCCAACCGGTCGCCCAGACCGAGGTTGGTCCCACGCCGGCCGCATCGCCGGGCCCGGCCGCGCCGGCGCTCTCCCCTCGGCCGCCCCTGGGCGCGAGCTGGCCGCCCCTTGGCGCGAGCTGGCGGGCCCACGATGGCTCCACCGGATCGTCCGGTCCTGAGGCGCCGCCGGTCTTGCCGGTTGCAGCCGCCAGGCCCGACTGGGCTCCGCCCATGACCGAGCTGTGGGTCCAATCTGCCGAACGGGTGCTCAACCAGGGGTCAGCCCGCGTCTGCCGCGGATGCGCCCTGCCGCTGTCGGCGCAGGCGCGGTACTGTCGCCGCTGCGGGACTGACCAGGCCTGACCAGCGTCCGCGGGCGCTGATCGACACCATCCACCCCCAACCGAGATGAAGTCGAGGCCGGCTGGGCTCGGTCAGTCGTCGAGGTCCTCGAACAGGCCCGGCTGCAGCTCGTCGCCATGAACCGACCCGCGAGGTCGCAGCAGCGATCGAACCTGCGCTCTCCGCACGAACCGCCTGTTGCCCACCTTGATGCTCTGGAGCTGTCCAAGACGGGCCCATCTTCCGATCGTGCCGGGAGTGAACTTCACGTTGGACGAGGCAAGCAGCTCCGCTGCCTCGGAGAGGGAGATCCAGTCGGACGGCGGCTTTGGCATAAGTCAGTCCGGCTCATTCGACGGTGAGGCGTCTGCCGAGGTCGCGCCCGCGTTCCCCGAGGTCGAGGCCGACTTCTCGGCCGAACTCGAGTCGGGCTCCTTTGAGGCGACGCGGCTCGGCTTGTCGTCGCGCGACCGATCCTTGCGCGCCCAGCCACTGCCCTTGAAGTGAACGGCAGGAGCGCCGAAGGCTCGCTTGATGGGTCCGCCGCACTTCGGGCAGGTCGTTGGCCCGTGGCGGTGGACGGAGTGCATGACCTCCATCGTGTGGCCGCAGCTGGCGCAGACGTAGTCGTGAATCGGCACGTATCTCTCCCGGCAGTCGCCCTAACTGCGCATCATTCGCATGCCGCACTTCGGACAGTAAAAGGCACGCTCGTGCCCCGACTCGAAGCCACAGTGGGAGCAGGTCATTCCGACGGTGCCGGAGGACCGCATCGGCCGGTCGCCTGCCGCGCTGCCGACGGCGTAGGGGTCGCCGGCGATGTTGCCGAACAGGCCGGCCAGGATGCCCGTCGCCTTTCGGTCGGTGTCGCCCCGGACGCCCTTGCCGCCCCAGCCCACGACCGCGCGAACGACCGGATCGCCGGTCACCTCGTCGAAATGCGAGACCACGCCGCCGATGATCGCGTCGTACTCTGGGTAGCCCAGTGTGTCGGTGTTGCCGGAGAGAAGACCGCACACCAGCGTCTCGTAGACGAGGTCTATCGCGTCCACGGATTCCAGCACGACGAGCGCGTGGCGGGTCACGGGCGACCGACGGCCGTTGTGCTCGAGCCACTGCGCGCTGCCCGGCAGGCGGGCTATGAAGGGCGAGGCCTCGCCCAACCAGACCGGCAGCGGCTCGACCAGCTCCGACTCTCCCTGGACGGATCCGGCGAGCAGGCCGTGAAGTCGCTCGACCAGTCCGGGACCGGCCTTGAGCCGCACGCCCTCGGAGGTCCTGGCGGAGTATGAAAGCCTGAGTGAGAACTCGTGCGAGCTCACCTCCGGCACGGGAGCCGGCACGGTCGGAGCCGGTTCCTGGCTCGTCCGATGAAGCCTGCCGAAGAGCGGCACTGACCCTCCTGACAACGGTGTGGACCTACACGTATCCTACCAGCGCCTTGGAGGGCGTCGTCCCCCGCGCGGCGCACGTTTCGGCGCGGGAGCTTGCGCTCGGGCCGGACGCGGCGCGCCAGACGCGCTGCTCCATCCGACGCGAGCCGGGTCCACCCAGGCTAACCCAGCCGCTTCGCAAGACGGGCGACAAGCCCTTCCAGCTCGGCGGCTCGCGCCCGAGCGTTCTCGACGACCGCCGCAGGAGCCTTTGCGGTGAAGGCCTCGTCGGCCAGCCGGGCACGGGCCGAGGCGAGAAGCGCCCGGGCCTCGGCAAGCTCGCGATCCAACCTGGCGCGATCGCGCGCCTCCCGAGCCTCGTCCCTGGCCTGCGGCCGGATCAACGCCTCGATTCCGCCGGCGATGATCGATAGGCTGCCCTCCGCCCCGCGTCGGATGGATTCCAGGTCGCGTTCGCGGCAGAGCGGCCGAGCCCGGCTCAGCCGCTCGATGGCCGGCAGCAGCGCATCGAAGGTGACGGCCAGCGATTCGGGCACGAAGACGTCCATCGGCAACCAGGCAGATGGTTCGATCCGAGCCTCGGAGCGGGCGTTGCGTGCGGCCCGAACCAGTTCGATGAGGGCCTCTACTTCGGCCTCGGCAGCGGTGTCGATCGCCTCGGCGTCCACCGCCGGCCAATCGGCGACGATCAACAGACCGGGATCGCCGAGCCCGCGTGGAAGCCGCTGCCAGATCGCCTCCGTGATGAACGGCATAGTGGGATGCAGCAGGCGCAGGTACGTGTCGAGTACGTCCACCAGCGCCCACCAGGTTGCCTCGCGCTCGGCGTCGGTCAGGCGCGCGTCGCCGAGCCTGATCTTCGCCATCTCCACGGCCCAGTCGCAGTACTCGCTCCAGATGGCTTCGTACAGGATCTGGCTGGCGTCGCCGAAGGCGTACCCGGCCATCGCGTGATCGACGGCCGCGACGGTTGCAGCGGCGCGAGAGAGGATCCATCTATCGGCTGGTCCGAGGCGATGCCGCTCGGGCCGCGCCCGAGGCGCGTCCGTCGGGATGGTCGCCGGCCTGGCCCCGAGCACGAATCGCGCAACGTTCCAGAGCTTGTTGGCGAAGTTGCGCGAGTTTTCGAGCTTCTCGTCGCCGAGCCTCGAGTCGTTACCGGGCGCGGTGCCGTTGACCAGCGCAAAGCGCAGAGCGTCGGCACCAACCTCATCGATGGTCTCGAGCGGGTCGACCGAGTTGCCCTTCGTCTTCGACATCTTCTGACCGTACGGGTCGCGGATCAGCCCGGACAGGTAGACGGTGTGGAATGGCGCTTCGCCGGTCAGGTGGATGCCGAGCATCATCATCCGAGCGACCCAGAAGAAGATGATGTCGTAGGCCGTCTCCATGACCGAGCCCGGATAGAAGCGTTCGAAGTCGCGCGTCCTCTCCGGCCAGCCGAGCGTCGAGAACGGCCACAGGCCCGAGCTGAACCAGGTGTCGAAAATGTCGTCGTCCTGGCGCAGCTCGACCGGGGGTCGGCCGCAGGCTTCGCAGGCCTTCGGCCCGGCCGGATCGGCGGTCACGGTCGTGTGCCCGTCCGGGCAATACCAGGCCGGGATCCGATGGCCCCACCACAGCTGCCGGCTGACGTTCCAGTCGCGCATCTCTATCATCCAGCGCTCCCAGACCTTGACGAAGCGCTCCGGCAGTATCTGAGTCCTGCCCGAGCGAGTCGCCTCCAGTGCAGCCGCGGCGAGGGGCGCCACGCGCAGGAACCACTGGGTCTTGAGACGTGGCTCGACCGGGTCGTCGGAGCGCTGGCAGCGGCCCAGCATCATTACGTGGGGCTTGATCGATTCCAGGTCGCCTCGCGCCTGTAACGCCTCAACGATCTGGAGGCGCGCCTCGTAGCGGTCCAGGCCGGCGAACTGGGCGCCGTTCTCGTTGACCCTGGCGGCGTCGTCCAGCACGGTGATCATCGGCAGGCCGTGGCGTTTGCCGGTCTCGTAGTCGTCCTGGTCGTGGGCGGGCGTGATCTTGACAGCGCCCGTTCCGAAGTCACGATCCACGACCGGGTCAGCAATGATCGGGACCACCCGATCCACGAACGGGATCACGGCCCGCCGGCCGACGAGCGACGCGTAGCGCGGATCCTCCGGGTTGACCGCGACCGCGGTATCGCCCAGCAGCGTCTCGGGGCGCGTCGTCGCGACGGCGATCCAGGCGTTCGGGTCGGCGGCGCCGGTCCCTTCGTCGATCAGGTGGTAGCGCAGCGTCCAGAGGCTGCCGCTCGTTTCCTTCGGGATGACCTCCAGGTCCGAGACGCTCGTGCGGCAGCCCGGGCACCAGTGGATCAACGCTTCGGTCCGGTACGCCAGGCCTTCGTCGTAGAGGCGCAGGAACGCCTCGCGAACCGCCCGTGCCGAGACCTCGTCCATGGTGAAGCGCAATCGCGTCATGTCCAGCGAGGCACCCACCCGCCGCTGCTGGCCGAGGATGGTCTCTCGCGTCTCGCCGACGAACGTCCACATCGCCTCGAGATACTTCTCTCGACCGAGCGATCCGCGACTCTCGCCCCGCTTCGCCAGGAGCCTGTCCAGGACGTACTGGGCCGCGATGGAGGCGTGGTCCAGGCCCGGCAGGAAGAGAGCCGGCCGGCGCTGCATTCGGGCATGCCGGGTCATCAGGTCTTCGACGGTGGAGCGCTGGGCATGGCCGAGGTGGAGCGAGCCGGTCACGTTGGGAGGTGGCTGGATGATCACGAACGGAGGCTTCGACCAATCGGCGCGGGAGCCGGCACCGTCCGGGTCGAAGACGTCGGCATCGAGCCAGCTCTGGAAGACGGCGCCCTCGAAATCGCCGGGGCGGTAGGCCTTCGCCAGTTCCGTCTCTTCAGCCCCACGACCCGGACCTGTGGTCATGGGCCGCCGCGTCTTCGCTCCGTCCGCCATCGATCGCTCCGTCAATCAAGCGACCCGCTCATCCAGCGGACGAACGGGTCGTGGTACCACCTGCTGGTTCGGCGTCGCCCGGCGGCCGGTCATCCCGGTCGCCGACGGTGGCGTCGCCCTCTCGGCGCGTTATCGGGCGCCTACCGCCCGGCTCGCGAGCTACGTTCGCGCCGTTCCGGCTGCGGGGCTTTCAGCCTCGCCCGTGTCAAGCACGAAGCGGGCCCCGCTCTCTGCTCGCCGGCGGGCGACGCTACTCCTCTCGGTCAAAGCCGTGAAGGCGGCGATCGTAGCACAGCAGCGCGGCCGCGCTCGATCGGAGGTCGGGCGAGCGACGGGCCGGGCACGTGCGGACCGGCCGGGCACAACCGGCGAACCGGTATCCTCAACCGGTGGACCAGCCGACCGCCACCGGACCCAGTCAAGGGCGGCGCCGCCTGCCCGCCGTTCTCGCGCGTCGCGACTCCCTCGCCACCGACCTTCGAGACCGCGTTCGCGGCGAGGTCGGGTTCGGAGCCGGCGACCGCGCTCTCTACTCGACCGATTCCTCGAACTATCGGCAGGTACCGATCGGGGTCGTGCGACCGCTCGACACCGACGACCTGGTGGAGGCCATCCGAATCTGCCGCGAGCACGATGCGCCGGTCACGCTCCGTGGCGGCGGGACCAGCCTGGCCGGCCAGGCTACCAACCGGGCCGTCGTGGTGGACGTCTCTCGCCACCTCAACCTCATCCTGAAGCTCGACCCGGAGCGACGGCTGGCTCGCGTCCAGCCCGGCGTCATTCTGGACAACCTTAGAGCAGCTGCCGAGGTCCACGGCCTGACCTTCGGGCCCGATCCGGCAACACACGACCGCTGCACGCTGGGCGGGATGCTCGGCAACGACTCGTGCGGCGCCCATTCGATCATGGCCGGGCGGACGAGCGACAACGTCGAGTCGCTCGACGTCCTCACCTACGACGGGCTGCGCCTGAGGGTGGGCCCTACGCCGGACGATGAGCTGGCTCAGGCCTGCGCGGAAGCCGGCCCACGCGGCCGGATCTACCGCTCTCTCCGCTCCCTGCGGGATCGCCACGAAGCGCTCATCCGCGAGCGCTACCCCAGGCTGCCACGCCTGGTCTCCGGCTTCCAGCTCCAGGCCCTGCTGCCGGAGAACGGCTTCCACGTCGCCCGTTCTCTTGTCGGCACCGAGGGGACCTGCGTCACAATCCTCGAAGCGACCGTCCGGCTCGTCGCCGCCCCGCCCGGTCGAGCGTTGCTCGTTCTCGGCTTCGCCGACGTATTCGAAGCGGCCGACCGATCGCCGGAGGTCATGACCGCCGGACCGATCGGCCTGGAAGGCTTCGACGATAGGCTTGTCGAGGCCTGCCGCCGCAAGGGTTTGAACCCTGGTGCGGTCGGGGCACTTCCCGAGGGCCGCGGCTGGCTGCTGGTGGAGTTCGGAGGGACCGACGCCCGCGAAGCAGCCGCGAAGGCCCGCCGCGCAGCCCAGAAGTTCGGACGTGGCTCGGCGCGTGTGGTCGTCGACCGCGCCGGGCAGGAAGACCTCTGGTCTCTTCGGGAGTCGGCCGTGGGGGCCACTGCGATCGTCCCCGAGAAACCGCCGACTTACCCCGGCTGGGAAGATTCGGCCGTCCCGCCGGCTCGCCTGGGTGCCTACATGCGTGAGCTCGACGAGCTGATCGGCCGGTTTGGCTTCGAGCGGACCTTCTACGGCCATTTCGGCGACGGTTGCCTGCACCTGCGCTCCGCGTTCGACTTCCGGTCGCCCGAAGGCTTGCGCTCGTTCCGTTCATTCGTGGAATCGGCTGCCGATCTCGTCGTCCGGTACGGCGGGTCCCTGTCGGGCGAGCACGGCGACGGGCAGGCCCGGGCCGAGCTGCTGCCGCGGATGTTCGGTCAGGAGCTCGTTGAAGCGTTCAGGGAGTTCAAGTCGATCTGGGATCCCGGGGGGCGCATGAACCCCGGCAAGGTCGTCGATCCCCTGCCCCTGGACGCGGACCTGCGACCGGCCCTGCCGCTGGCCGACCCGAAGACCATCTTCGGGTTCGCCGACGACGGCGGCTCGCTGGCCCGGGCCGTCGCCCGTTGCGTCGGCGTGGGCAAGTGCCGTCGCGAGTCGGGCGGGGCGATGTGCCCCACCTTCCAGGCCACTCGTGAGGAGCGCCACTCGACGCGCGGCCGGGCCCGCCTGCTCTTCGAGATGCTCGAGGGCGAGGCGCTCCCCGACCTGTGGCGTAGCCGCGAGGTCCGCGAAGCCCTGGACCTCTGCATCGCCTGTAAGAGCTGCAAGAGCGATTGCCCGGTCGGAGTCGACATCGCCACCTACAAGGCCGAGTTCATGGCCCACCACTACTCCGGCCGGATGCGTCCGCGGGCCGCCTACTCGATGGGCCTGATCCACTGGTGGGCCCACCTGGCCCGGCTCGCGCCGGGGCTGGCCAACTTAGCCGGGACCGTGCCCGGAATCGCCGGCCTCGCCAAACTCGTCGCCGGCGTGGACTCCCATCGGGCCCTGCCGCGGTTCGCCGATCGCCCGTTCCGCCGGCAGCTGCCCGGGGGAGTGGCCGACCTGGGCGGCTTTCGGGGTGCGGAGCGGCGCATCGTCCTCTTCGCCGACACGTTCACCGACGGCTTCGCCCCGGCTCAGGGGCTCGCGGCGCTGCGAGTGCTCGGGACCGCCGGCTTCTCGGTCGAGGTACCCAGGGCGAACCTGTGCTGCGGCCGGCCGCTCTACGACCGGGGGTTCCTGCGGCAAGGCCGGCGGCTGCTCCGGCAGATCCTCGAGGCGTTCGAGCCGGACCTCGACTCCGGGGTGCCGGTCGTCGTCCTGGAGCCGTCCTGCGAGGCGGCCTTCCACGACGAGCTGGTCAACCTCTTCCCGAACGACCCACGCGCGCGGCAGCTGGACCGGATGGCAGTGGGCCTGGGCGATTTCGTCGCGGCGCACCCTCGGGAGTTCGCCGCCGCCCTGCCCGGCCGCCTCACCGCCCCGACCATCCTTCACGGTCACTGCCACCAGAAGGCGCTCGGCGGGATGTCGGCCGAGGTGGCGGCCCTGCGATCGATCGGTCTGGCGGCGGCTCAGCCGGAACCGGGCTGCTGCGGCATGGCCGGATCCTTCGGCTTCGAGCGCGGCGAGCACTACCAGCTTTCGGTGAGGATCGGCGAGCGGGCACTCCTGCCGGCGGTGCGGGAAGCCGCGCCCGACGCCCTGCTGGTCGCCGACGGCTTCAGCTGCCGCGAGCAGATCGCTCAGTCCGGCGGCCGACGCGCCCTGCACCTGGGGGAGGTCCTGGAGATGGCGCTGGCTCCGGCCGAGCGATAGCGGCGACTTGACTCTCGCATGGGCCAGCGTCGGCTAAGCACACTTGACGGCCATCCAGCGGTGCGTCGGCGCGATCACCCTCGCCGCCCGGTCTGTGTGTTCGGGGCGGTCCCTACTTGGCGGTGGCTTCGCTCCGCCTTGGCACTGAACGTGCGACCACGTGACGTTCGCGTTGGCGAGGGTGCCGTCCCTCGGAGCAGCCGGAGGGTCTGGAAGCCTTACATCCCATCCATGCGCCAGGCAGACGTGCGCCGAGACAGCCCTCGTTCCCTACGCGCTCTGGCCGTGCTCCGCCAGAAGCTTCTCGTAGTTGGTCTCGTCGAAGCCTTCGTCGACCTGGGTCTTGGTCAGCAGGAGCGGCGGCCGGCCGCTGCGAATCGTCTCCTCGGTGATGATGCACTTGCGGATCTCGCCGTGGTCCGGCACGTCGTACATCACATCCAGCAGCGACTCCTCGACGATCGAGCGGAGGGCTCGGGCGCCGGTCTTGCGGGTGATCGCAACCTCGGCCGCGGCCACCAGCGCGGCGGGCGTGAAGACCAGGTCGACCTTGTCGAGAGAGAGGAACTTCTCGAACTGGCGGGTGATGGCGTTCTTCGGCTCGGTGAGGACCCGGACCAGGTCCTCGGCGGTCAGGGAAGCCAGCGTCACCACCACCGGCAGCCGGCCGACGAACTCGGGGATCAGGCCGTACCGGAGGAGGTCCTC
Organism: Candidatus Limnocylindrales bacterium; assembly: GCA_049514315.1. Taxonomy (GTDB): domain Bacteria; phylum Chloroflexota; class Limnocylindria; order Limnocylindrales; family CSP1-4; genus Fen-1039. The sequence continues at coordinate 60,968 of JBEKVD010000004.1, forward strand.
GGGCATGAGCCGCTCCAGGATTCGCTCGCGGTCCACCTCAGGACTGTGGTTCTCGGCGCCGAAGCCCATCGACCGCTTCCCCACCCGCTCCTCGATGATCTTCTCGAGGCCGTCGAAGGCTCCTCCGCAGATGAACAGGATGTTCGTGGTGTCGATCTGGATAAAATCCTGGTGCGGGTGCTTGCGGCCGCCCTGGGGTGGGACGTTGGCGAGCGTGCCTTCGAGGATCTTCAGCAGGGCCTGCTGAACGCCCTCGCCCGAGACGTCCCGGGTTATCGAAGGGTTGTCCGCCTTGCGGGCGATCTTGTCGATCTCGTCGATATAGATGATGCCGCGCTGCGCCCGGGCAACATCGAAGTCGGCGGCCTGGATCAGGCGCAGCAGGATGTTCTCGACGTCCTCGCCGACATAGCCGGCCTCGGTCAGGGAGGTAGCGTCGGCGATGCAGAACGGCACGTCCAAGATCTTGGCGAGGGTCTGGGCCAGGAGCGTCTTGCCGGAGCCGGTGGGGCCCACCAGCAGGATGTTCGACTTCTGGAGCTCGACGTCGTCGATCTGGTGTCCGGCGTTCACCCGCTTGTAGTGGTTGTGGACGGCGACCGACAGGACCTTCTTCGGCTTGTCCTGGCTTATGACGTACTGGTCGAGGGCGAGCTTGATGCCGCGCGGGTTCGGGAGCTTGGCTACCTGCGGCTTGGCACGCGGTGCCTCGAGCATCTCCTCTTCGATGATCTCCTGGCAGAGGTTGATGCACTCGTCGCAGATGTAGACGCCCTGGCCCGCGATCAGCTTGCGAACCTGCTCCTGGCTCTTGCCGCAGAAACTGCAGCGATATGGAACCTTGGGGCCGCTCTTGGTCGTCGTCACGCGCTTCGACCCGTCCTCTGTGCCTGTGTCGTCTTTCCGCTACGCACCGGCGGCAGCGGGGCCATCACCGTCGTGGTGAGGGTTATCCGTAGCCACACCGTCTTGGGTGAGACCGCCCGGGCGGTCCTTCGCCGCCAGCGACGATCCCGTGGCCGAGTAGACGGCATCGATTATGCCGTAGTCCTTGGCCTCCGTTGGGGACATGAAGTAGTCGCGGGAGGTATCGGCAATGATCTTCTCGATCGCCTGCCCCGTGTGTCGGCTCAGGATCTCGTGGTTTGTGTTGACCAGAGTCTCCATCTCCTTGACCTGGATGAAGACGTCCGGCGTATTCCCACGGAAGCCGCCCGAGCCCTGGTGGATCATGATCCGGCCATGCGGCAAGGCATAGCGCTTCCCCGGCGCTCCGGCTGCGAGCAGGACCGCCGCCATGCTGGCCGCCATGCCGATGCAGATCGTGCTGACGGGGGCCCGGACGTACTGCATGGTGTCGTAGATGGCCAGGCCGCTGGTGATGGCCCCGCCGGGCGAGTTGATGTAGAGGCTGATGTCGCGCTCGGGATCCTCGGCGTCGAGGAAGAGCAGCTGGGCGATCACCAGGTTCGCGACGTTGTCCTCGATGGCGTCGCCCAGAAAGATGATCCGCTCGCGCAGCAGGCGCGAGTAGATGTCGTAGGCACGCTCGCCTCGGCTCGAGGACTCGATCACCATCGGCACGAGCATCGGATCGTCCTCCGCAAGACCTGGGCTACGCGCCCGCTGGAGCGGCCGCTTCCTGCGGCGTGAGATTGTCCGGTTCGGTCGCGGCGATCACCTCGGCCGCGCCCGGAGACGGGTTGGCGACCGGCGAGCTCTCGTTTGGATCCTCGAGATGCCGCAGCCGCGGCGACTCGGGGTGGGCGGCGAGCCACTCGTCTATCAGCTGCTCCACGGCCCGGGACCGTCGAAGAGTGCTCCTGATGTAGTTTCGGCCGCGTTCCGATTCGAAGTACTGGACCATGCCGCGGTCGTCCGCGTACCGGGTCCGGGCCCGGGCGACCTCCACCTCGACCTCGAGGTCGGTGACCTCCACGCCCCTCAGCCTGGCGATTTCCGAAAGGACCAGCAGGCTCTTCACCCGCTGCTCGGCTCCCGGCTTGAAGTCGGCGCGCAGCTCCGCCTCGAGGGAGGCCCTGCTCGGAGTCTCGCCCTCCTTCGAGGCAGCCTGTCCGGCCACAGCGATCCCCGGCTCCCCGGCCGCGCCGGACCCCGGACCTCGAGCCCCGTTCATCGCCCGGACCTGGAAGAAGAGATCCTCGGAGATGCCCTGGCGGGCCAGCGCCGAGCGCCACTCGTCGTGCATGACTTCCACTTCCTGGTCGACCAGGACGTCCGGCAGGTCGCTCGTGGCATTGGCCACGGCGTAGTCGATGATCTTGTCGGCGAAGTCGTGGCGGGCCCGATCGAGCGCGTTGGCCTCGAGGCGCTTGCGAAGCTCGACCTTGAGCTCGTCCAGGCTCTCGAACTTTCCGACCGATCGGGCGAACTCGTCGTCGGCCTCTGGCAGGACCCTGGCGCGCAACTCCTTCAGCCGGAGCTTGAAATGGGCCGTCGCGCCGCGCAGCGCCTCGTCGTGGAAGGCGGCGGGAAACGTGAGGTCGAACTCGCGCTCCTCCCCCTTGCGCAGGCCGACGATATGGTCGTCGAACCCCGGGTAGAGCCGGTTCTCGCCCAGCACGCGAGGCATCTGGTCCGACGAGCCGCCCGGGAAGGCGGCTCCATCGCGGCTGCCTTCGACGGACACCACCACGTAGTCGCCGGTTTGCGCCGGGCGGCCCGCAACAGGCTCGAGATGAGATTCGCCGTCGAGAAGGTCGTCGACGACCTTCTCGACCATCGTTTCGTCGACCGGCTGGACCTCCGGCTTGAAGTTGAAGTGTTCGAAATCACCGAGCTCAACCGTCGGTCGAACCTGGACGGTCGCCTTGAAGAGGACCGGCTTGCCCTCCTCGCCCTGGGTCACTTCGACCTCGGGCTGGGTCAGCGGGAAGATGTCCTGCTCGGCGACCGCCGCGCGGAAGGCGTCGTCGACCAGCTGATCGAGGGCCTCCTCGAGGATCGCGCCGGGGCCGAGCACCCGCTCGAGCACCGGGCGAGGCGCTTTGCCCGGCCGGAAGCCGGAGACGCGGGTCCGGCGCGAGAGGCGACCTACGGCCTTGCTGATGGCTCGATCCAGGTCCTCGGGTGGAAGCTCGAAGTCGAGCTGGAGGCGTGACTTCGGAAGGGGGGTATTGGTGGTCTGCATCGTCGCGCGATTATAGGCGGCGGGGCGGCCGGGGACCGGGCGTCCACGGTCGGTGTTCTTCTCCCGGCGGCGCGGCGGTCGCGGCGCGGCCGTCTGGCCCGGCAGCGGGTGGTCGCGGCGGCCGCTTCGCGCGGGGCGGGTAGTCGCGGCGGCCGCTTCGCGCAGGGCGGGCGCGACGGCCGGGCCAGACGGGACGGGCGGGACGGGCGGGACGGGCGGGACGTCGCGGTTGGGGTCATTCGCCCGGCTGCGGGTCGCCTCGACTCAGCGATCCTTCTCCCGCACCCAACCGGGGTGTTTCCGCAGGCGCCCGACCATCCTCAGCTCGAACCCGCGCTCTTCAGAGTGCGCCGGCAGTGCGGCGACCTCCCCCGCGCTCAGGGACACGTCGACGTGCGTGGCCGTGAACAGGGCAACGTCGTCGGCCGACACGAAGACCCGTTTCGACCCGGACCGAAGCTGGACCACGATGCCATGGAAGATGTCCTCTTCCTTGGACCCGAGGACGTCGTACAGCGTTCCCACCTGCTGGCCGTCGGACCGCACCGGCACGTCCTCCGGCACGGCACGCCAGGAGACGGGTTGATCGGGGTCGACCATGACCCTGGCGCTCGGTTTCGGGATCATCGCTCGCTCCTCGCGACTCGTTGGGACACCCGCCGGGGCGGCATGTTCTGGACGCCGGTGGCGGCCAAGTGCCCGCCTCGTCGATCAGCGGCCGCAGGCGGGCCGACTTGCTCGCGCAGCGTACCAGCACCTGGCCTCCACCCATCGACCGCCACGGGTGGGTCCCGCGGGACGCGCTGGTCGTTGTTCGCCCCGACGTCCGGAGCCCGCCGGCGAGGGCCGCCGACGGTCCGGCGCCGCGACGCGCGTGATCGGGTGGCGACGTACGTTCGGCTTCGAATGCCGCGCGCTGCGGCTGGTACGTCTGGCTGCAGACCAACTGCACACTCCACGGACGGAGACCGCCCGTCGTGGTGGGCGAGGCGGGGGTCGAACCCGCACGCCGCTTGCGCGGCACCAGCTCCTAAGGCTGGCGCGTATGCCATTCCGCCACTCGCCCGCGGCCACAGAGTCTAAGTGAATCGGCGTCAACCGCGCGGTCAAGGAATACCGCGCGGGCCAGCGGCCGGCCGTGGAACGGGCGCGGCTGAGACGCTGCCGTGCAGAGAGGGTCAGCCCAGTCTTGGGGGATTCTGCTCAACTTCGCGGCGGGCGTTGTTATCCGGCTGAACTGCCGATTCGCTCGCTCATCTTCGCCAGGGGCGTTACTAAGCGACCCACAGAGGTCGCGGCGGTCGCCATGCTCCTCCTGTCGTGCGTGGGTGTCGCGTGCAGGGGCCCCGGCGCGCCCGCCTGCTGTCTCGCGGCCCACCTAGCAACGCGCTGGCCAAAGTTGAGCAACTCGGCGCCTCGCGGGCGCACACCTCGGGGGCACGTGTCTTGCCGGCGCCTCCGACGTTTCGCGGCCACAGGCCCGCTGCGCACGCACGCCAGCTGCCGGAGGTCACCCGGCGGCCGCCGACGGGACCGTCGGCGCCGGCCTAGCTGGGGTGAGCTCCGCCGCGACCGGGTCCAGGTCGCCGTCCGCGGCGAGAGAGCGCGGCCTCTGCTGCTCCCTCCGGCGACGCGGCCGCCAGGCCGCTCGCGCCCGCCGACCCTCGGGCGCTGCGGCGCGTCTTGATGCGATCCATAACCTCGTCGAAGCTGCCGCCCTCGGGCTTGAACAGCTCCTTCGCCAGCCGCTTGCCGGCTTCGGCTGTGGCCGGACGCAGAAGGTTGCCACCGAGCTCGGAGACGGTTCCCCGCAGATCGCGCGCCCTGCGGGTCGACCTGTTCTTCTCGAGGTAGTCGACGAACTCGCGCTCGATGAGGCCGCGGACTCGATCCCCGTCGTCGCCGAGCGACCGCAGGGCCCTGTCGATCTGGTCGGGCAGCATCGACTTCGGCAGGTCCGCGTTCGGCCCGAATACCGCGCGCCTGACGGCGCGGTAGGTCCTCCGGGGTCCGCCGAGAGCGATGAAGGCCGTTCCCGCGGCCACCGCGGCCGTCTTGCCCGGTGACCGGCGGATCTTGGCAGGGAAGTCGATCGCCGAGCGGCCCGCGGCCTCGAGCCTGACGACCTCGTCCTGCAGAAGCCCGCGGCGGGCTACGACTTCCGCCCGAGCGGCATCTGTTCGCGCACCCACTCGATGGTCTCCTTGGTGGTTTCGATGGTCTGGTCCGGGACGAATCGTTTGCGCAAGCCCGTCGTGTCGATGCCGTGCCTGAAGACAAAGACGGCCGCAACAATCGGCCAGAACAGCAGCAACGCGGCAACCCCGATCGCCGCTGCGACGCGCAGGCCTGGACCGGCCGACGCGAGCAGCCCGAGCAGCAGGCCGCAAACGGCGCCCAGCAACAGGCCGGCCGCTGCCGGCCAGCGCCCGAAGCTGGCTCCGAGAACGATTCCCAGCGCGCCGATGAGAACCACGCCACAGACGACCGCCAGCACAACGGCGGCCGGCATCCCCGAGTAGTGATGACTCACGTACGGCCAATCGACGGCGAGCAGCCCGGTCACGACCAGGCCGACGCCGAGCGCCACGATGAACGCCGAGAGTGCGCGACCCCAGCCCAGATCGATGATGGCGAAGATGAGCAACGCCGCCGCGCCGAGGAGCAGCTCCGCTCCGTCGAGCAGACCCCAGCCGATGGAGCCGAAGATCGCCTCGCCCAGGAACAGCAGGGTGCCGATGACGATGAGCATTCCGGCCAGAAAGAGCAGAAGCAGCGCCACTCCGCCAAGTGCGGCGGCACGCTTGAGCTGGTCGGCAATCTCGGAGAATTCGGCACTCGCCAGGTCTACATGAGCGGCGAAGAGGCCGAGGAGCGCGCTCCTCGTGCGGCCGAATTGCTCGCCCAGGCCGGGGGCCCGCTCGGAGCCTGACGCCGCCGGCCCCGCGCCGCCTGGTCCTGAGCCGGACGTCACGGGTCGGGCGCCCGCCGGTCCTGAGCCGGACGGTTCCGAGCCGGCCGGTCCTCGAGCCGCCGAGGAATCATTCGACGACTGCTCGTCAGCCAAGTGCCCTCCTTCGGTCGGGTGTCAGACAGCAGGGCGATCATAGCAGCGGCGAGCACCGCCGAACACGGGCGAGGCTGCGCCTTCGTCGAGGCTCCGTACGTCGCCGACGCTCGGACGAGCGACTCACCGTACACTCGCGCCATGGAGACGCCGAACCCACCCACGAGACCGCTTCGCAGCGCCGTCCTGCTGGCGATAGGCAGCGAGCTGACCGTAGGCGAGACCAGGGACACAAACAGCGGCGAACTGGCTCGCGCCCTGGCGGAGACCGGCACCGACGTCGCATGGATCTCGGCCCTGCCGGACCGGCTCGGTCTGGTAACTGCCGCGCTCGATGACGCGCTTGCCGCCGCCGATCTCGTCGTCACCACGGGCGGCCTCGGACCAACGCCCGACGACCTGACGCGTGAGGCAATCGCCGAGGTATGTGGCGAACGGCCGGTGGTGGATCCGGACCTGGAACGCCGGCTTCGCCATCTCTTCGAACGTCGCGGTGTGGCGTTCGCGCGGACTAACCTGAAGCAGGCGTGGCTGATCCCATCGGCTAAGGCCATCCCCAACGACCGGGGCACCGCTCCCGGCTGGTGGGTGGACCGTCCCCATGGACGAGTCATCGTGGCTCTGCCGGGACCGCCGAGCGAGATGCGGCCGATGTGGCAGGGCTGGGTCCTGCCGCGGCTCCGCGATCGAGGCCTGGGACAGGACCGGGTCACGCGGACGTATCGACTCGCGGGCATCGGCGAGTCGGCCGTGGCTGCGCAGCTGGGGGAGCCACTTCTGCGCGCCGAGAACCCCGTCGTGGCCACCTACGCTCGAGCCGACGCCGTGGATGTCCGGATCTCGGCCGTCGGTGAGGTCGGCCGCCCTGCCGAAGCGATGGTGGAGGAGGCCGTTGCCGCCGTCCTGGCGGCCGTCGGCGAATACGTCTGGGGCTACGGCGACGACACGTGGCCCGACGTTCTCGGCCGCAAGCTGCAGCGACGTGGCTGGACCGTGGCACTCATCGAGGGCGGCACGGGCGGCGCCACGGCCAGGCTCCTCGGCGACGTCTCGTGGCTGAGGGCAACGCGGGCTGTCGCCGCTACCGACTCGGGCGCCGCCGGCGAGCTCGCAAGCCTGGCAGAAGGGGCGCGCCGGGAGGCCGGCACGTCGATCGGGCTGGCGGTCCGGGCCGTCGAGACGGCCGAGGACACTCGGGTCGATCTGGCCGCCGCCGGACCGTGGGGCGTCTCCGAAACGAGCCAGATCGCCTTTCTCGGAGGTTCCGAGGGCAGGCGGCGTGCGAGCCTGGCGGCCGCGGCCTTTCTGAATGGGATGCTAAAGGACGCGTCCGGCGGCTAGAAAGCGCAGCAGGCGCTCGGCGTCTGGCGGAGAATAGGCCTCGAGAACCGACCGCTCTTGAACGGGAGCGAAGCATGGGCACGACGCAAAGAGTCAGTGCAGCCGAGCTTGCGGGCCTGCCGCTTTTCGAGGGCCTGGAGCCGTCCGACCTCGAGCCGCTTTCGGTGAGGTCTGTCCGGCGCAGCCTCGCCGACGGAGAAACGCTCGTCGAGCTGGGCGAGCCCATCTCCGAGGTCTACTGGCTCGAGAAGGGCCAGCTTGGCCTGCGCGTTCGGCACGAGAACCGCTGGGTGCTCATCTCCACCCTCCACCCCGGGGACCTGCTGGGTTGGTCGGCCCTGCGCGAGGATCCGACGGCCCTCTCGACGGCCCGAGCCATCGGGCCGGCCCTGATCGTGTCGATGCCGGCTGCCGAACTGCTCGCCCTGCTGGCCGGCGGGTCGGCCCAGTCGCCGTTGCTGCTCAGACGGCTCTTCGGGTTTGCCACCCAGCATCTCGACGAGAGCCGAGCGCAGCTGCTGCAGCTCGGCCACGAGGGCGTAATCTCCGCCGGGTGAGTTCGATCTGTGACCGGCGTCGAGCCAGGGAGCGCGGCTCGCGCCGGGATGGTCCGCGCGGGTAGGATTTGCGAATGGATCCGAACCTGACCGGCCGCGGACGCCCGCCTTCCGAGGTGCCGTCCGGCCGGCCGGTCGAACCTCGATCGAGAGCCGCTGACGGCTCGAGATCGGGCCCCGTCCGGGCGGCCGCCATCGGTGCCCTGCTCCTTGCGATCCTGGTGGTCGTTCTCGCCGTGACCGGCAGGCTGGGGGTCGGCAACGCGCCGGCCTCGCCCTCCCCAACGGGATCGGAACTGTCGGCGGCATCGTCTTCGCCGGTGTTGACGCTCTCCGCGACGTCGACGGCCTCGCCGACGCCGCCTCCGGCCGCTTCGCCGACGCCGGTTCCAACTCCCCCATCCACGGCCTCGCCCCAGCCCATGGCGCCGCTGCCCGCCTTGCTCGCCGCCATCGGCGACTCGTACAGCCAGGCCTTCAACGTCTCTCCGGCCTACCGCTCCAACCATCCCCAGTTCTCCTGGGTCGTCGGCGCGGCCAAGACGGACGGCGTCAACAGCCTGCTCGAGCGGTTCCGGGCGCTGGGCGCCTCGCCCACGGTCGTCGACGCGGCCACCTCGGGCAGGAAGATGGACGACGCGCCGCGTCAGGCGGACCTGGTGGTTGCGGCCGCGAAGGGGCTACAGCCGGGGCAGACGGCGTACGTGACTTTCGAGCTCGGGACCAACGACCTCTGCGCCTCGCCCGATCCCCAGACCGACATCCTCGACTTCACGGTCCAGCTCCGGACGGCCATCTACACGCTGCGGACCGGGCTGCCCGCCGGGAGCCGCATCCTGATGCTGCCCGTGCCCGACTTCCCGCATTTCCACGACATCACCCAGGCCGACGCGGCCGCCAGGGCGTACCTGGCGCTGCCCCTGAACTCGAACCGATGCCCGCCATACCTGGGGACGAACGGCCCCGCGACGAGGGCCGAGTCCGACTCACTCCTGTCGCAGTACGACGCCGCCCTCAAGGGAATGTGCGATGACATCGACGCCAGCGAAGGAGCGACCGGCCGGCTCTACTGCACCTACAACTCCGCGCTGCTCGCCGACTCCGACTTCACCATTGGCGACCTGAGCACCTACGACTACTTCCACCCCTCGCTGTCCGGCCAGGCGAAGATGGCCGAGGACGCCTGGCGGGCCGACGTCTGGGCCTCGGTGGCGCCCCTGTCGAGCGATGCCGGGGGCCGCGTCGTGGCCGATGCGCCGGCCGGCTCGGGGTCGCTCGCACTCGCTTTGCCCCTGGCTCAAACGGTGGGCCGGCGTCGGCTCCGCCATCCTCACGACCTCGGCGCTCCTGCGCCGGGCTTCGATCGGGGTCCATAGCGAGAGAGGCCGTCGCTGCCGGGACCTCGGCCAGCGGCCGCCCCGGAACCGCCGTTGGCCTGGCAGCATCCCCGTGACGGCCTGCCGCCGCCCAGATGTCGAGTCTGCCGAGGCGCCCCAGTGGCGCCTACGAGACCGTCAGGACCGGTTGCTCACGCGCGGCCTGGATGCTGACCTTGCCGGCAATCGCCCGGGCGATGCGCTCCAGGGCTATGGCGGCCGGGCCGCGCAGGCTCCCGGAAACGGCGGGTACGCCGACGTCCGCGCCCTGACGGACCGCGATGTCCAGCGGGACTCCGCCCAGGAAGTCGATGTCGTTCTCGTGGGCGAAGCGTTCGCCGCCGCCGCGGCCGAACAGGTCGGTCACCTCACCGCAATGGGCGCAGACAAAGCCCGACATGTTCTCCACGAGCCCCAGAATCGGAACGCTCACGCGCTGGAACATGGCCAGGGCCTTGGCCACGTCGGCCAGCGCCACCGGCTGCGGCGTCGTGACGAGCACGGCGCCGGAGATCGGCACCGATTGGGCCAGCGTCAGCTGAGCATCTGAGGTCCCGGGCGGCAGGTCCACGACCAGGTAGTCGAGCTCGCCCCAGTCCACGTCCCGGAGGAACTGCTGAATCGCCCCACCGACCAGCGGCCCCCGCCAGACGACCGGCTGGCCCTGGGGCAGGAAGAACTGGATCGAGATGACCTTCACCCCGTACGCCTCGATCGGCATTATCTTGCCGTCGGGAGTGGCGATCGGCTGACCCTCGGCCCCGATCATCATCGGGATGTTGGGGCCGGTGATGTCGGCGTCCAGGAGCCCGACCGACGCACCGGCTTTCGCCAGGGCCACGGCCAGGTTGACGCTGATCGTGGTCTTCCCCACCCCGCCCTTGCCGGAGGCGACGGCGATGATGTTCTTCACACCGGGCAGCGACTGGGGACTCGTGGGCGTGGACCGCCGAACCGTCGCGCCCCAGCCGACTTCGATCTGCTCGGCCCCGATGGGTCGAAGCGCGGCCTCGATCCGCGCCTGGATCTCGTCCTTGAGCGGGCACGCGGGGGTCGTGAGCTGGATCGTGAACGCCACGCGGGAGTCGTCGACGACGAGATCCTTGACCATGTTTCTGGAGATCAGGTTGCCCCCGAGCTCGGGCTCCTGGACCGTCGAGAGAGCCTTCAGGACGGCGGCTTCGGTGAGGTTCGGCATGTCTGGCGGGTTCCTCGAACGATCTCCGCGCCTTTCGGCCGGCGCGGCATCACCGATATCGTACGGCTTCAGTTGCCTTTTCGCCGCAGCCCGGCTCGACTACTGGACGCAGAACTCGTTCCCCTCGGGATCGTTCATGCGGACCCAGAACTCGCCCGCCTGGTCGATCGCGCCGCGGTGGTCGTCGGCACCGAGCGCCTTGAGGCGCTCGACCTCCGCGAGGATGCGGAGCTTGCGCTCCTGCAGCGACACTTCCGACCCTCCGCCGACATTGAGGTCAAGGTGAACGCGGTTCTTGACGACCTTCCCCTCGGGCACCTTCTGGAAGAAGATGCGGGCGCCGACGCCGGCCGGGTCTTCGATCGCTGCGGCATCATTCCAGTGCTCCTCGGGTATGCCCTGAGCTCGGGCCCACTCTTCCCAGGTCGCAAAACCGGGCGGATCGGGCAACACGTAGTGCAGGGCTTCCGCCCAGAACCGGGCCTGCCCGGCGGGGTCGGCGCAGTCAAAGACGACCTGGATGCTCGTGACCATCGGAACCTCCACCCTTGTCTGTTCCGCCATTGTCGCAGGCTAGCCTTCCCGGCCGGGCAATGACCGCGCTGCGTCGCGCGGGCCGGCGGCGTCGTCAGAGTCGGCTGCGTCGCGCGGGCCGGCGGCGTCGTCAGAGTCGGCTGCGTCGCGCGGGCCGGCAGCGTCGAGCTGGCCGGCAGCGTCGAGCTGGGCTCGGCGCCTGGCCGCAACTTCGAAGTCGTTGTCCCAGTACGGCCGTCCGCCCCGCAGGAACGCTGCCGCCGAATAGCCGAAGTAGACCGGCAGATAGAACGGCCCGAACCGCTCCCACTGGCGAATGTGCTCGCATTCGTGGGCCAGGATGTCGTCCGGAACGGGCCCCCGCGCGAAGACGTAGTGGCCCAGCGTCTGGGCCCCGATCGGGACCAGGTGGGCCCTGAACCACCGCACCACCCTCGGGTCCTCGACAAGGACGGCGGTGACGTCGCCGGCCTCCACCTCCCTGGTCGGGGCATCAATGCCGCAGCCGCGCATGACGGCCAGGCCGAGCAGGTCGCCCGGGAGCAGGCCCCACAGGTCGCGACACCGAACGGGCCGGCCAACCACGGCCTTCACTCCACGTTCGACCGCCAGCCAGACGTCAAGCAGCACGGCCGCCCAGTGGAAAACCAAGTCGAGTCCTACCCGCCCGACGGCCGTGCCGCGCAGCCAGGTCCCGGCTTCACCCTGCCTGAGGCCTCGGATCGGGCTCACGCCGACCGTGCGGCGCCACGGTCTCAGGCTGAGGATGCAGCCCGAACCGGATCGCATGGCGCGCCCACCCGGGATCGCCGGTTGCCCACGTGCCGGTGATCTCGCCGGCGGCATCGGTCTGTTCTATCGAGCCATCGGCACGAAGGGCGAGAACCCCGCCCTCCGCGAGCTTGACCTGGCGGCGCTTGAAGCGGCGTCCTGCGCCGGGCGACCGCGCTTGCTCCTTTCCCGACGCCACCTAGGCGCTCTTGGCCGGCGGCTTGGCCGCCGGCTTCGGCTTCTTGACCTTCGGCGGTCGCTTGGGCGTCTTGTCGGCCATTTCTTGCCTCCGTTCCGCACCACGGTGACATGCCGGCCGTGTGGCCGGTCCGCGCGCTTGAGCATCGTAGCCCAGCCGCGGGCTCCCGACTATCGCTGCACGATCGGCAGGGACGAGGCGTTCAAGCCGCGCCGGTTCCTTGACCGGGCCCCGCCCCCCGGGGATCAACGCCGGCATCCTGCGCAGCGTTCTCATAGCATTCCGGCTCGGCCGTGGTCTTCAGCCACATCGAGCGGACACTCCGGCCGGCGATGCCGTAGCGGCCAATCGACGGGTTCACGTAGGCGTAGGCCGCTCGCATCTCCTGTTTCGCCTTCATCGCCGCGCTCGAGAGGAACTCGCAGGTCCCGTATCTCCTGCCGTTTGAGAAGTTCGCCAGGTGCCGGAAGACGAGGTTCTTGATGACTCCCCTGTTGAACTCCGCGAGGAGCGCCCTGGCCACGGTGTAGTGGTCCGGGTCACCGTGGGGCAAGCCCAGGTATGCGTCGTCGGGCCCGAGACCCTCGAAGATGACGGTTCCCTTCGTCTCACTCGCCAGCTTTGCTATCTCCCGTTCCACGAACTCCACTTGCACGCCGCCCCCGGTCTCCGGCTCGTGCAGGAAGACCGGCACGATGCCGACGACCGCCAACGCTGCCGTCGCTTCCTTCTCTCTTGCGGCGGCCACCTGTTTCAGGCTGAGTCCCAGCTGGGATCCTACCCTCGTGGTTTCCCCATCGGTCAGCGTGATGAGCACATTCCTGTTGCCGGCTTCCTGAGACTCGTACATCGCCCCTGCCGACGAGATCGTCTCGTCGTCGGGGTGGGCGAAGACCCAGTACACCGTGGCGTGGTCTTCGTTCACGGTTGGGGTTGGGAGGGGCGTGGGTTCGGGCGTCGGGGTTGGCCTGGTGGTTGGAGTTTGTTCTGGCGTCGGCGTCGGTGTCGCCGCGGCCAGGCCGGTTGCTACAGAGGTACTCGGGGATGAAACGGGCCGGCCTCCGACGGCGGCTCCGCTGCAGGCGGCGGCCAGCGCACCGACCACGGCCAGCGCCAGTAGAAGGCAGGCTGGCCTTCCTACCATGCCCGCCTGCCTGAGACGAAGAGCGGCCGGGAAGCTGCCGGGTTCGACAGTGGCCAGCGCCGCGCGGCCCGACGACCTCGCCGGAGAACCCGGCGGCGGCCGATGGAACGGTCGATGCCAGGAATAGAGAGCGAGAGGGCTCCGGCCGGGGCCGAAGTAGCGATCCGCGGAGAAGGGCACTCCTCGATCGTGCTCGCGACGGCAATCCCGGCAAGAGCCCCTATTGACATCGCTCGCCGGCACCCCCGATTGCGCGCCCGCCAGCACCGGCGAACCGCGCGCTGGTGCCACCCTCCAAGGATAGGGTCACATTGGTGCCGTTGCAGACGCCGCTCCCCAGGGTGGGGGCCGCCGAGTTCCAGTCTCCTCCGGACCTGCAGCCTCGCCGGCCAGCGCCTTATCGCGGGGATGCGCGTCTCAAATGCCGGAGCAGCTCGTCGTGGAGGATGCCATTCGTGGCAACCGCCGAGGGTCCGTCGATCCGCCGCTCCCCTGCCGCGGTTGTGAACCGGCCGCCCGCCTCCTCGACGATCATCAGTGGTGCGGCCCAATCCCAGGGGTGTGCGCCCGTCTCGACCATCGCCTCGGCCGCGCCCTCGGCCACGAGCATGTGGCCCCAGAAGTCTCCGAAGCCACGCTCGCGCCACGCTTCGGCGAGGGTCGCGTCCAGGCCCGGCACCTGGCCCGAGCTCACAGCCTCGGTCCGGCTGCTGAACAGCACCTGCGCCTCCCCGATCGCGGCCACCTTGCTCACGTGGATTCGCTCGGAGCCGCGCCACGCCCCGCCGCCCCGCCAGGCGACCCAACGCTCACGCAGGGCCGGGGCACTGGCGACGCCCAGCTGCAGCTCGCGATCCACGGCGACGGCCAGCAGCGTCGCGAAGATCGGGATTCCGCGCACGTAATTGTGAGTGGCATCGATCGGATCCACGTACCAGCAGATGCTGGCGTCGGCGGACTCCGTTCCTTCCTCTTCGCCAACGATTCCGCAGTCCGGGAACTCGGCCTTCAGGCGGCTTCGAACCATCCGCTCGATTGACTGGTCGACCTCGGTGACCAGCGTCGTGTCCGGCTTGGTCGAAACGCGGACGTCACGGCGGAACCCGGCCAGGGCCATCGCGTCCGCTTCATCGCACAGCGAGAGGGCCAGGTCTCGCCACCGGATCAGCTCATCAGGGGATGGACTGCGCTCGCTCATCAGCGGATCGTACCGGACGAGGCAGACGAATTGATGCTTCTTCGACCTGTCGGGCTACCAGATTCGCCTTTGTGACATTCGGCGCTTCCGCGGCGGGCCCCGGTCGACGGAGACTCCGGCACGCTCCGCGGTCGGTGCAGGTCCGCGATGCTGAGCGAGAGGAGGCAGGATGTACCGCCGGATGGCTGAGGGGAAACCCTATCTCAAACCGGGCCTCGTCATGAAGTCCGTGGTCGGTCCGCTGATGGTGCGGACCGGACGATTCCCCGTTCTGATGGTCGAGGGCCGGACCAGCGGCAAGCCGCGCAGCGTCCCGATCGGCGCGCCGCTCGAGCTCGACGGGCAGCGCTACCTCGTCTCGGCGCGAGGTCAAACGCACTGGATCCTGAATCTGCGCTCGGCCGGTTGTGGCACCCTTCGCGCCCGCGGCGTCACCGAGACGTTCCGGGCGGTCGAGGTCGAGGGCGAGGAGCGCGACCGCGTGATAGCCGCCTATCGAGCCGCTCTCGGCAAGCAGGTCGAGGCCGCATTCGCGAAGCTGCCCAACGCCGCCAACCACCCGACCTTCCGTCTCGAAGACGTAGCCGTCGTGTCCGCTCCCACCGGCAAGGCCGGCTGAGATGACCGGTCTATCGAGTCCGGCGCCCGGTGCCGTCATCCCACCCGACTTCATCGATCTGGCGGACTGCCCGCCCGTCGCCGCCTTGACCACCGTCATGCCGGATGGTTCGCCCCAGACCTCGGTCGTGTGGTGCGACTTCGACGGGACCTGCATTCGGGTCAACACCATGCGAGGCTTCCGCAAAGAGAAGAACATGCGCGCCAACCCGAAGGTGACGCTGCTCTGCTACGACCCCGCCGAGACGCTGCGCTGCCTGGAGGTCCGTGGCACGGTCGTCGAGATGACCGAAGAGGGAGCGATGGACCACCTCGATGGACTGTCGATGCGCTACGTGGGCGCGGCCCCGTATTTCGGGCGCTGCATCGACGCGAAGTTCCGCGAGACCGAGACGCCGGTCCTGTGCCGGATCCTGCCGACCCGTGTGCTGGCGAACGACTGGCGGGAGGGCTGCTGATATGACCGATGCGACGGCGCTGCCCGGGGCTCCCGTCGACTCGGCAGGGCCCGCCCGCACCGAGGCTCGCGTCCCCGACTCCCACCTGGACCTTCTGACCCGCCCGGTCGTCGGGGTCCTGACGACGATGATGCCAGACGGCCAGCCCCAGTCGAGCCTGGTCTGGGTCGACTACGACGGCGAGTGCGCCCTCGTCAACACGACGCGCGAACGGCAGAAGGGCCGCAACATGGCGGCCAACCCGACGGTAAGCCTGCTCGTGGTGGATCCGGCCAACACCGGCCGGTTCATCCAGGTACGCGGCCGCGCCGAACTGGTCAAGGAAGGCGCCGTCGAGCACCTCGACCGGTTGACGCGCCGCTACACTTCGCATCCCTGCTTCTACGGCCACGTCTATCCGATCGAACGGCAGGCACTGGAAACCCGCGTGATCTGCCGCATCCACGCCGCCCGGATCACGCTCGACGCTATCCATGCCTGAGCCGGGCGCAGGGCCGGCTGCACCGGATCGGGCTGCCGGGTACAGGACCGTGCCCTATCCCCACGAACAGCACCAGGGCGTGGACTGGGCGGCCATCATGAGCCGCCAGCACACCATCCACGGCCTGCTGGAGTTCGATGTCACGGAGGCACGGCGCGCCATCCATCGCCGGCGCCGGGTCTCCGGCGAACCTCTCTCGTTTACGGCCCTGATGGTTGCTTCGTTCGCGCACGCCATCGGCGCGGATCCCAGCCTGCAGGCCTATCGGAAAGGCAAGGGCCGGGTGGTCATCTTCGACGATGTCGACGTGGCGGTGCTGGTCGAGCATGTCATCGACGGCAACCGCATCCCGGTGCCACACATCGTCCGCGCCGCGAATCGGAAGACGCCGGCCCAGGTCGACGGCGAGATCCGAGCCGCCCGGTCCGAACCGGACCCATACGGCCGCGCCCGTCGGTTCGCGCCGCTCTGGCTCGCCCTGCCGGCCGCCGTGCGGCGCTTCGCGCTGACCCGGCTGCTGGCCGATCCTCATCGTCGCAAACGGATCACCGGCACTGCGGCCGTAACTGCCGTCGGGATGTTCGGAGGAGGCACCGGCTGGGGCATCCCGCTCATCAGCCATTCCATCTGCCTGACCGTCGGCGGCGTCGGTCGCAAGCCGGGGCTTGGGCGAGGCGGACTTGTCGAACCCAGAGAGGTCGTCTGCCTGACGATCAGCGTCGACCACGACGTCGTGAACGGCGCACCGGTGGCCCGCTTCATCTCGCGACTCAGAGAGAGCATCGAATCGGCTCCCCTGCTCCGAGAGCCCGCGGTCGACTGACGCGGCGGGTGTAGTCGGCACGCCTTTCCCAGGCCGGGCCGGCTACGGGCGCGTCGTCGCGAAGAGGTATAGACCCCAGCCCAGCGTCTCCCGACCCCACGTCAGGTACTCGTGTCTGCTCTTCGCGACCCGGGTCACCAGCTCGGCCACGTCGGGATCCTCCGGGTGGGCGTCGACATGTCTCGCCGCCGCGCGCCACTGGAGCGTCTCGTAGCGATCCCACTCGTCGCCGCTGCTGACCAGGGCGAGCAACGGGACGAGCGCTTCGGCCTCGCCGGCCTCGACGTTCCAGGCGTGGCTGCCGAAGTCGTCCCGCTTCATGCCCGACCAGGCCAGGTACTCGGCCGCCGGCGCCTTCTTCCAGAATGGCTGCCCAACGAGGACGAACCCACCCGGCCGGGCCGCCTGCGCGAGGTGCCGAATCGTCTGACGGTGTCCGCCAAAGACCCAGCTGCCGCCCATGCATGAGGCCAGGTCGAACGTCCCGGCAGCGGGACGGTAGTCGGCGCCATCCATCTCGAGAATCTCGATGTCGGCCTCCGGTATCCGCCGGGCGACCGTCGACCGCAGATCGGCGATGCAGTACGGCGAGATGTCGATCGCGACGCCGCGGAAACCCCGGCCGGCCGGTCCCCCGAACCGCTCCGCGACGCGGACGATGAACTCGCCCTTGCCCGACGCGACATCGAGAACCCGCGGTTCGGGCCCGAGATCGAGCAATCCGATGAGTTCGTCGAGCTTCCCGACGCTCGTGGGGTTGCAGACGACGTGATCCCGATGCGTTATGTCGTAGAACTTCCACGTGTCCACGCGTTCCTCCTGCCCGTTTCCGGGCGCCGCCGAGCCGCCGGCCGGGAACGGAAGAGGCGCCCCTCGCGAGGCGCCTCTTCCGAATCAAGGCGAGTGGCGCCTACCCGGCGGCCCTGAGGGCCTCCGGCAGCGGCTTGTGGAACTCAACGGGCTTGATGTACTTCTCGACGAGGACCCGGCTGCCGGGCGTGCCGAGCTGCTTGAAGAGGAAGTCGACCTTGGCGGCCTGCGAGGCCAGGATGGCGTCCTTGGTCGGCAGATCCCACAGCTGGCGCTTGAACGGGCCGATCGCCTTCTTGCGAGCCGTGTAGACGAACTGGGTGTCGGTCTGGTCGGGCTTGCGCTCGTCGAGAGCGTTGGCGAAGCACCACTCCTCGATGGCCTCGTGGAGCTCGGCCGGGAAGGCGGGGTGCTCGTACATGGCGTTCTGGAAGCCCGTGGCGAGGTGGATCTCGGCGCAGCCGGTGGCGGGGAACTTGTGGAAGAGCTCGTCGGGCAGGGTCGAGGCACCGTGCTGGACGGCGCCCGAAAGACCGTACTCGCGGGCAACCGCCGACAGATCGGTCAGGACCCCGAAGTCGAGGGCGACCTCGGCCACGCCGCCGCCCGGCAGCGGAGTGCCCCCGTGGCTGGTGCCGGTCTGGACGGAGACCTTCGAAAGGCCGACGGCGCCGTTCGCCCGGGCGTCGAGATCGCGGCGGTAGCCGTCGAGATACGCCTTGAGCTCGTCCGTCGTTGAGTTCTTTTTTCCGACCTCGCCTATCTCGCCGCCGACGCTGACGGTCACGCCGTCGGTCTCGAGCGATCGGATGAGAGCAGTCAGCTCGGCCGCGCGCATGTAGTTCTCATGCTGCTGGGCGTCGAGGGTCGGGCGGGCGAGGTCTACCAGGGTCGAGCTGTCGATGTCGATGTTCCGATAGCCGGCGGCGATGGCATCGCGGCAGGCGTTCCGGATCTCGTCGGTCACCTTCTCGGGGTCGGCCGCGTACTTCCTGGCATCGAACTGGTAGTGGTCGCCCTGGATGAAGACGGGCCCCTTCCAGCCGGCGGCGATGGCGCCCGCCAGGACGCTGGTCGCATACTCGAAGACGCGCTGGTAGGTGTAGGTCTGCTCGGACCGGGCCAGCTCGAAGATGACGGCGGCGCTGTCGTTCTTCTCGGCTGTTTCCAGGACGACGCGGGCCATGTCGAACGTCTGGGCGCGAAGGTTGATGGCCGGGACGGTCAGGCCCTCGTACTCACCGCGAGACCGGGCCTTGTAGAGCTCCTGGATGCTGGCGGAGCGGGCGCCGAGGGCCTGGCTCGCTTCCCAGACGATCCAGCGGGCCGCCTCGACCGTTGCCGCGTCTTCGCCGAAGGTGGCAGTCCAGGCGAGGTCGTAGATGCCACGCGTCCGGAGGCCGGCCTCATCCACCACGACGAGGCGGTCACCCTCGATCCGCGCGATGCCGTCGAGAGCGGAGAGGAGCTCCTTCACGGAGCCGGCAACCTTGGGCATGCGTCTTACTCCTGAGGATGCCCGGCTGCGACGCAAGCGTTGCCGATGCGCCGGACGGCCGGAGTGCCGATTCACAAACAGCGGCTGAATGGTACACGGCCCGACCCGCGGCCCACCCTGCCGCTTGTAACTTCCGGCGCCGACGAGCGGACGTCGGCCGGAAGGTCCGTCGGACCGATTCGGGCTGGCCCGAGGGCGAGGCGGGGCGTCCGACGCGGGGCTAATCGCTCAACTGGCCGAGCCCGCCGTAACGGAGGGCTCGTGCGAGGCCAGCAGTTCCGAGGCGACGAACAGGTCGGCCGCAGCCACATTTGTCGCGATCGGGACGTTGTGGACGTTGCAGACGCGCAGGACGGTCTGGATATCGGGGTCGTGCGGGTGGGACGTCAGCGGGTCGACCAGGAAGATGACCGCCTTGACCGACCCTTCCGCGACCATGGCCGCGATCTGGGCGTCTCCGCCCTGCGGGCCCGACAGGACTTTCGCGCACGGCAGGCCGACCTTTTCGATGAGCAGATCGCCGGTCGTTGCGGTTGCGACCAGGTCAAACTCGGCCAGGCGGTCGCGGTTGTACGTCGCAAAAGCGACCAGGTCGGCCTTGCGGCCGTCGTGTGCGATCAACGCGATCTTGGTCGTGTGTTCAGGCATCGATACCTCCCGGCGATGCCCCACTGTCTCGTTGCGCTGGGGCATGACCGGACACGAGCATAGGGCTTCGCGCCGGTCGCGACATCAACGGCCGTATCGGAACCCGTTGCCTACCGTGCGTCCTGGCCCGTGCAGGGGGACGCCCCATTCAATCGGCCGCATCAGCGGGCAGACTCGCCCTCCGCCTCCAAGCCATGCGATCGACCGTTGACACCCACCCTGAAGTTCCTTACCATCCGCAGGTCTGCCAGAGGGGCAGCCGCATACGAGGTGTGTCGTGCGCAATCTCGCCAAGGATCCGGCGGCAACCGCCCGAATGGGCGGCGGCCTCGCCGTGTCTGGGAGATCTGCGCCCACCGTGAGGTAAGGCCAGGCGGCATAGCCGCCGGATGAACCTCTGAGCCGTGGGCCAGATCGGGCCCCCGGCTCTTTTCATGCCCTCCGCCAGGCGTCCGGCGCCTCCGAGGGTGAGCCGCGAGCCCTTCTCCCTTCCCAACAGGCTCGCGGTTCCTGGTTCCGCGAGCCCCACCTCGAGGGAGGTGACATGAGCATCGCGGTTCTGAATCCAACTGAATCCTCGCTAGTCGGCCGGCTCTTTGTCGACGAGCTACCCGCGGGACCGGCAGCGCTCCTCGTCGAGCACGCCACCAAGCGGTTCAAGGTCGACCGTCGCAAGCCCCCGGTCGTAGCCGTGGACGACGTCTCGATCCGAATGGAGAGAGGCGAGATCTACGGCCTGCTGGGCGCCAACGGCAGCGGCAAGTCCACCTTCATCCGTCTCGTCAGTGGTCTGTTGACACTCGACGAGGGCCGGGTCGAGGTCTTCGGGCACGACCTGGTCCGCGAGGAGATGGCGGTCAAGAGGCTGATCAACCGTGTCAGCGTCGACGCCGCCTTCTTCAAGAAGCTCTCGCCCGCCGAGAACCTCTCGTTCGCGGCCCGGCTGTACGGCCTGGACGCGCGACGAGCTCGCACGCAGGCGGTCCGGATCATGGCCCGCCTCGGCATCGGCGAGAAGCGGATGAGCCGGCCCGTCGAGCAGATGAGCCGGGGCATGCAGCAGAAGGTCGCCATCGCCCGGGCCCGGCGGACGAGCCCGACGCTCGTGCTGCTGGACGAGCCCACCACCGGCCTGGACCCGCGCTCCAAGCTCGACGTCCAGTCGTTCATCGAGGAGCTCCAGGCCGACCACGACGCGACGATCGTGCTGACGACGCACGACCTCGCGGAGGCGGACCGGCTGTGCGGGCGAATCGGAATCCTGGCCGGCGGCCGGCTCGCGGCGGAAGGGACACCGGACCAGCTCAAGGCCAGGGTCGCGATCGAGACCGGCGTCGAGCCGACGCTCGAAAGCGCATTCATGAGGTACACCGGCCGCTCCCTCGACGACGTCGAGGACGGCGAAGTCGACCAGACCGCCTAGCCCGGATCCGCCGGTCAAGCGGCGCACATGTCACCCAGGGGAGTACACCGCCGGCCGGCACACGGCCGGTCCAACCGCAGAAAGGACACCACGTTGTTTACGCATCAGATTGCAAGGGACATTCACAACCAGCGGCAGCGCGAGATCGAGCGAAGGCTGCAGCTCCGGCTTCACGGCCGGGCGCCGACGCCTCGACGCTCTTTCCGCCGCCGCGTCGGCCGCGGCTTGATCCAGGTCGGATCGATGCTCACGGCCGACGGCCCACTCCAGCCGGCCGCCCGGCGCTTAGGCTCCGGGCGGAC
>JBEKVD010000005.1:0-131248 GCA_049514315.1 Candidatus Limnocylindrales bacterium
GGCCTCAGGAAGTACACCCCTATCGGGATCAGGTTGCTCTTCGGCACCGCGGGCTTCTCTTCGAATCCCAGAACGTGGCCGGCCGCGTCGAGCTCGGCGACGCCGAACCGTTCCGGGTCGGCGACCTCGTACAGAAGCGTTCCGGCTCCCCAGGGCCCCGTCTCGAATTCGCGGGCGGTGTCGGCCAGCTGCGGCCCCAGGAGCACGTTGTCGCCCAGGACGCAGCAAAAAGCCTCTTGACCGACGAAGTCGCGAGCCAGGCCAATCGCATAGGCGATGCCCAGGGCGCCGCGCTGGTAGCGGTATGTCAGGCTGAGACCGAAGTGCTCGCCGTCCGCGAGAAGCTCAACCACGTCGCCGACGCTCTTGCCGCCCACGACGATCATGACCTCCCGAATGCCCATCCCGGCGAGGGTCGCGATCGGGAAATAGATCATCGGCCGGTCGTATATCGGCAGGAGGTGTTTGTTGGTTACGATGGTGAGCGGGAAGAGGCGGGTGGCGGTGCCTCCCGCCAGAATCAGACCCTTCACTCTGGCTCCGTGGACGTCGACGCCGTGAGCGTATCAGGTTTGATGTTGCCTCTGCCCGAGGCCGCCGATGGCTCAGGACGAGGAGGCGACTGCCGTCGGTCCGCTCGATGGCGAACTCGAGCTGACCGGGCCGCAAGTGCTGACCGGGCCTCCGGAGCTCCCCGGGCTGCCTGAGCTCCCCGGGCTGCCTGAGCTGCCCGAACCGGCGGAGCTCCCCGGGCAGCTCGAGGGCAGGGGCGGCCCGAACCCTCCCTGGAAGTCCGTGATGACCAGCAGGAACACGGCGTCGGTCAGGTGCGCCGACGGCGTGATGGTTGCGCTCTGGACGACCGCATTGGGATCGCTGGAGACAGCGGAGATCACCCCGATGAGAAGGCCCGGCGGATAGGGAGAGGTGTCGTTGGTCCCGGGTAGCGACTCGCCGGCCGTGACGACGGGCTTGCCCTTGAGCGTCTTGGCCACGTCCGCGGTCACGTCCACGCTCGACATCACGAGCTGGCCGCCGATTGACCCCTGGACGGTGCCGGTGGCGCCCGAGGTGGTCTCCTTGCCGACGACATTGGCCGATGGATCGTTGATGAGCAGGATGGTCGAGACGGTGGCGTCGACGGATTCGATCCGGCCCACGAGAGCCCCACCTGCGTCGATCACGACCTGTCCTGCGACCATGCCGTCGTTGCTGCCCTTGTTGACGATCAGCGTTCGCGTGCCGAGCGTCGAGATGTCCCGAACGATGACTCGAACCGGCGTCGTTTCGTACTGGATGCCGGTCGACATGGAAGTGATCTTCGTCCAGTCGTCGTTCAGCTTGGCAATGGCCGGCATCCTGTCCAGTTCTTCCTGGAGGAGCTGGTTCTGCTGCGTGAGCTGTTCGTTCTGGGTTCGCAACCGGTCTATCTGAACAAGGGCCGACCAGTACGAGCCCGCCGTGTCGGCCACGCTGTTGAGGAGAGTCTCGGCTGGCCTGGCGGCCCAGTTCACGGCCGACTCGAAGTCGTGAGCGGTTTGGGTGCCTGACATGCCCATAAGGCCCACGCTGATGATCAGCAGCATGCCGAAGGCGGTCCACTCACGACGGATGGTCCGCCGAGTGGCCGTGATCGCGTTCATGCGGCCACCGTGGCCACGGTCTTGCTCAGCGCGACGGGCGGGCGTACGTGTCCGCCACCAGCACTTCTTCCATCAGATCGAGCTCCTCGAGCACCACGCCGGTGCCCCGAACGACGCACGTCAGCGGATCATTGGCAATGTGAACCGGCATCTGAGTGGCTTCGGCGATGCGCCGGTCCAGGCCCGCAACCAGGGCTCCACCTCCGGCCAGGACGATTCCCTGGTCCATGATATCGGCCACAAGTTCCGGCGGCGTCTCTTCGATCGTGTCCTTGACGGTGTCGACGATCAGCGCGAGCGACCCATCGATTGCCTCGCGGATCTGCTCACCTCCGACTTCGACGCTACGCGGCAGGCCGGTCAGGAGGTCGCGGCCGCGCAGCGTAACGCGCTGTGCGTCCCATTCGCCGGGGCTGGCCGACCCGATGGCGATCTTGATGTCCTCGGCCGTCCGTTCGCCCAGCAACAGGTTGTACTCGCGGCGGGCGTAGGCCACGATGTCGGCATCCATCTCGTCGCCCCCGATGCGGATGCTTCGGGAGATGACGATGCCGCCCAGGCTGATGACCGCGACCTCGGTCGTGCCGCCGCCGATGTCGACGATCAAGCTGCCCGTCGGCTCGTTGACCGGCAGCCCTGCACCGATCGCGGCCGCCATCGGCTCCTCGATCAGACCGGCCCAGCGGGCGCCGGCGTTCATGGCCGCGTCGCGCACGGCGCGCTTTTCTACCTCGGTCACGCCGGACGGAATGCCCAGCAGCATGCGGGGTCGCGGCACCATGCCGACTCGGTCGTGCACCTTGCGGACGAAGTAGGCAATCATCTGCTGCGTCACGTCGAAGTCGCTGATGACGCCGTCGCGCAGGGGTCGAACGGCGATGATGCTCGCCGGCGTGCGACCGACCATGCGCTTGGCCTCGGCGCCGACGGCCAGGACCCGCCTGGTCTTCGCGTCCAGGGCGACGACGCTTGGCTCGCTGATGACGATGCCGCGGTCGCGGACGTGAACCAGGGTGTTCGCCGTGCCCAGGTCGATCCCGATGTCTCGGGAGAAGAGACCGAACAAGGTGTGCAGGCCGAACATGATTCGAGGCTGTTCCTTCCTGGCATCGCACTGGCTCGCCCGGTGATCGTGACGGAATGGCCAGCCCTGAGGACCCGGGTGATCGAGTGGCCCAGGACCGTCGGATTGTGACGGTGCGCCCGGGTCCACATGACGGGACGTCTACTCGACCCGACTCGATCCTGGAAGCTCGAGTAGTATACGCGCCCAACCGGGTCGAGGCTCTCCTCTCGGTCGAGCAGGCTCGGCAGGCTGCGGCAGTTTACCTCCGCCGCGCAAGTAGCGACGGACGCCGTATCGACGGGTCCCGCACCTGCTGGTCTGGGAAGGCCCCGGCGCCGGCCGGCTCAGGCGCTCCGATCGAACGCCACGCCGCGGTCCCGCAACGACACGAAACCATCTCCGGCCACGATCAAGTGATCCAGCAACTGGATGTCGAGCAGGCGGCCCGCGGCAAGCGCCTCTGCCGTCAACCTGAGGTCGTCCGGGCTGGGCGTCGAATCGCCGGACGGGTGATTGTGAACCAGGATCACGCCGGTGGCATTCAACCGGACGGCATCGCGGAACAGCTCGCCGATGCGAACCAGGCTGGACGAAACGTTTCCCTGGTAGACGGTCACCTGCCGCAGGACGGCGTTGCGAGTGTTGAGCAGCACGACACGGAGCTCCTCGCGCTCCAGGTAGCCCATCTGGGGCACCAGTCGCTCCCCCACGTCGCGCGGCGCTCGAACCGTCCAGCGGCCCTGCGGCCAGTCCGTCACGACTCGACGGCCGAGCTCGAATGCGGCGCTCAACTGGGCCGCCCGGACCGGCCCTACCCCCGGGACCGTCTCCAGCTCGACGTCCGTGGCGCGGGCCAGCCCCACCAGCCCTTCATGCCGGCGCAGTGCGTCGATCGCCGCGTCGACCGCCGTATGGCCGTGCGTACCGGATCCCCACAGGATCCCGATCAGCTCTGCCGCGGTCAACGCTCCCGCGCCGTGGAGAGCCAGCCGCTCCCTGGGCCGTTCGGGCTGAGCGCCGGATCCGATCGGCCCCGCCAGCTGCTCGGCTCCGCCACGCGCAACCTGCTCTTCCTCGACGGGCTCGGCCCGGACGTTTGGCCGACTCACTGGGTCCCATCCTCCCGTGGCGGCAAGCGAAGGGGATCCACCCGCTCCCAGAGCCAAACGATGGGAGCCCGCCGATTCCTCCCGCCATCGGGCTCCGGGAGCGACAGGAGCCTACGCAACCCGGCTTAGCAGCGGCCCAACCGCCGCTTACCGACGGCCGTCCCACGCAGGCAGATGCTGGCCGGGCCGGCGTTCTCCCAAACGAGCGGCACCGTCGCCGGCCGCTCGCAAGGAAGGAAACGGGCTTGATCGCGCCGTTGCAGCCGGCAAGTGGAATGCCGGGGCCTGGATAGATCGACGGCCCGCAAGTCAGTTCCCGCGCGGTCAGCCGTAAGCGCTCAGGCCGTCACTCTCCCGTTTCAGTCCGGTGGTCGGGCACGGGGCCGTGGAGTCTACGGAGGAGCTCGCCTCAGCCCTCGACGGCGGGCGTGCTGTTGCCGATCAGCCCCCGACGGCGGGCGTGCTGTTGCCGATCGTGCCACCGGCCGGCCGCGCCGGCACTGCCTGACCGATGCCCTCGGGCCTTGGGACGCCGACCATACTGCTCGTGACGGGCCGGTCGGCCGTGATCGGACGCTCGAAGTCATTGCCACACCAGGCGCACAGAGTCCAATCGAGGCCGACCAGCCGATCGCAGTTGGGGCAGACTCGATTCAGCCGGGTCCGGCACCACGGACATATGATCCACGCCTCGTTCACCCGTCGATCGCAACCTCGACACGTCCTCACGGCCTCGACCTCGGCGAGCAGTGCCTCTTCGGTCAGGTTCCGCTCGTAGACCTCGCCCAGGCGCTCCGCCGGTCTGATTACCCGGTAGACGATCACACCGAGGAAGAAGAAGAACGGCGTGGGCAGGAGGATTAGAGCGGCGGCGACATACGGCATGACCGGGTTCTCGGTTCGTTCGTGCATGTCGCGGAAGGCCCAGAAGGCGGCCGCAAGCCAGACGACGAACAGGTAGAGCACGATCGAATCGAGGATGAGCTGGACGATCCCACTCGACACGAACGAGTTGAATGCGTTCCCCAGCTGGCCGGTCAGATCTGTTGACATCGGGTTCGGCTCTCTCGGTCCGCCCTTTCAAGGGGTTCTCCGTCGCCTGGGAGAGGCGTTGGGCAGTGTAGCAGGGTGCTACCGGCAGCCGGCCTGCGACGGCCCGCGTGAGACGGCGCTCGAGTGCCGGTGGTGACGATTCGGCCGACGGTCGGGTTCTCGCAGCCAGCCCTCTCACGGCCGATTGCGCCGCAAACGGCTCGGCGCCGCCATGGTTACTGGCGCCGTCCAGGGCCCTCCTCGGCCGCCGAGGCTGTCTGTGTCTCCGACAGGGCCGCTGCCGTCTCCACGGTGAAGGCGGCGCTGCGCCATGCCGAGGCCACTCCGGCGATGGCCAGGGTGACCAACCAGGTCACGCCGAGCGCTGCCGTCGCCAGCATGAACACGGCGGGCCTGAAGTCCCGAGTGGCGCTGAGTGGGCCCAGTCCGAGCGTTATCAAGAGCGGCTGCTCGGTTCGGGCGGCGACCCGGATCCAGTCGAAGACCGTGGCTGTTGCCGCCATCGCCAGCCCAATCGCGGCGACGCTCGCACCGAAGAAGACGACAACGGTGGAGACCGTGGATATGGGCCGCCGGACGACCTGGACGAGCGCACCGACTATCGATCGCGGGACGCCGGGATCGAGCAGAACGAGTCGCCTGACCGCAACGGCCGCGACCACTTCCGATGCCAGCCACACCAGGCCGATCACGACGAACGCATCTGCGGAGCTCTCGACCACGCGAACCGGCAGTGGCGTAGCCAGGTTCGTCGGCGTCGTGAGCTGGACATAGGCCGCGTCGTAGATACGCGAGCTGGCCCAGACGATGGCCAGGACCAGCGGTACCACGCATACCGCCCGGATGGCCGCGAGGTCGAGAACGATCCGCAGGTCCGGCAGCGATCGCGATCGACGCAAGGCCTGCCCTGCCGGGTCGATCGCGGCTTCGATCAGCCAGATGTCGATGAGCGACCCGACCAGAAACGCGAGCAGCAGCCATACCGCGGACAGCGCCGAGAAGATCGCCACCATCTCGAAGAGCCAGAACGTTGGGCGGCCGTCGATGCCGAACGCATCGACACCCGTGGCGCCGGCGATGCCGATCACGGATGGCAGCACCGAGATCGGCACGAGAAGCAGCACGATCCCGCCACGCAGCAAGAACCCGGCCAGCGCGACAATAATCGTGTCTCGGTCCGCGATCCCGAATCCCAGGGCGCACCGCATCCGGCTTGCCCGACCCGCCCCGGCCGGATCGTCGCGCTGAGCGCCCGCGAGCCGCTCCGCTCGCTCGACCACCCCGGCTACGACCCCGAAGGAGCCGGCGTGCCCAGCACCGCCTCGAGCTGTGTCAGCAGCTGTCCGACGATGTTCATCTCCTGCTGGTAAGTCGCCAGATCACCGTTGTGGAGGGCTGCCTGCGCAGCCTGGTAGTGGGCGTTGGCCTCCGATATCAACTGCTGGGCGGTGCCGCTCAGCGAGACGCTGGGCAGAGCCGTGGGCGTCCCAGACTGCGAAGGGCTGGCCGCCGGCGGGCTCGGAGTGGCCGATGTTCCGGGCGATGGCGAACCTCCGGGCCCGGTCGTCCCCTGGCCGGCGTAGATCTGGGTCAGGGCGTCCTGCAGGGTGTTGCCCCAGACGATCTGGGTCTGGGTCCCGATGATCACCTTCTGGAAGACCGGCAAACCGTTGCTCGACGCTTTCAGGTAGACCGGCTCGACATACATCAGCGAGTTCTGCAGCGGTATGACAAGCAGGTTGCCGAGAATTACGTTGCTTCCGACCTGGCCCCAGAGGGTGATTTGCTGGCTTATATCCTTGTTCTGGGCTATGAGGGCCTCGATTTGCTGTGGCCCGAACACGTTCGACTGCCGCGGGAAGTCGAAGACGCTTACCTGCCCGTAGGCGGCCGGGTCGTTGTGGGCCGCCACCCAGGCAATCATGTTCTGGCGGCCTTGCGGCACCATCGGCTGCAGCAGGACGAATTCCGGGTTTGTCTGGCCCGGGACGCGCATCTGCACGTAGTAGGCCTGCAGGCCGAGCTGCTGGGTCCCGGTGCTGCCGCCGGTGTCGGCGCTCGGGGGGAGCTGCCAGACGTCGTTGCCCTGGTAGAAGACGCTCGGGTCGGTGACGTGGTACTTCGCGAACTGATACGTCTGCGCGTTGAAGATGTCTTCGGGGTAGCGCAGGTGTCCGGGGTTCGTGGCGTCGCCCCTGATGTCAACCGGCATGTCCGACATGGGTTTGAAGAGGCTGGGGAAGACACCCTGCCAGGCCTGGATGATCGGGTCGTTGGGATCGGCCACGTAGAACGACATCGTGCCGTCGTAGGCGTCCATGACGATCTTCACGCTGTTTCGGACGTAGTTGAAAGGATCGCCCGCGAGCCCGCTGACCGACGGGTCTGTGCCCGGGTCGTAGAGGTTCGAGTCGGGGAACGCGGCGCTGGTCGTGTAGGCATCCAGGACGTAGTCGAGGCGGCCGCTCGACGTCACGACCAGGTACGGATCCTTGTCGAAGCGCAGGAACGGAGCCAGGGCTTCGGCGCGCTCCTGGATGGAGCGGTTGTAGAGGAGCTGGCTGCTACCCGTGATCTGGCTGCTGATGAGCATGTTCAGGTCGCCGAACTTGGCTGCGAAGAGAAGGCGGGCCAGCGGCGTGTCGAGCTTGATGCCGGTGGTCCCGGTCCAGGTCGTGTACTGGTCGCCGCCGGTGCCGGTCGCCGACGGATAGTCGAACTCCTGGCTGGCGGCGTCGACGATCACGTAGTTGCTCGAGGTCGTGCCGAAGTAGATGCGCGGCTGCGTGACCGTGGGCGCGCCTGCGGTTGAGACCGGTGGGAAGTTGCTGATCAACAGGTTCGGCTGCCCGCTCTGCCCAACCTCGTTGACCGGGACCATCACCAGGCCGTAGCCGTGGGTGTAGGTGATGTGCTGGTTGACCCAGCTCTGATCGCCCTGTGTCAGCTGGGCCAGCTGTGTCGGGTCGAGCTCGCGGCCGGCCAGCATGACCTGCCGGACACACGGAGGCGCGGAAGGAGCGCAGCTCTGGGCGTCGGTGAAGACGTATCGATCCGTGGCGACTTCCGGGAAGGTGTAGTACTGGCGAAGCACCTGCAGCCCGTCGAGGGTCGCCGAGAGCGGCGAGATGTCCCACAACCGAACGTTCTGGATCGTCGAGGACTCCGCCTGCACCGCCGCCGGCGTTATGTCGCTCTCCGGCGTGTACTGGGTAGTCGACCAGCCGGTCAAATCGAAGGCCAGGCGCGTCTCCGTGATGTTGTCCGTGATGTACGGCGATTCCTGGGCTTGCTGGTTGGGTACCACCGAGAACCGCTGTACCAGCTGCGGATAGCCCACATCGAGGATGAGAAAGGCGCCGGCCCAGAAGATGAGAGTGAGAGCCAGCGGCGTGCGCCAGCGGGTGTACGAGAAGGCGACGACGAAGCAGCCGATGAAGGCCGTCAAGACCGTCATCACGTTGATGGCCAGCATCTTGGCGTTGTAGTCGGAGTAGCTGACGCCCTGGAAGATACCGCTGGTGTTGCTGTAGACGAGCTCGTAGCGGTCCAGCTGGTAACCCACGGCCGCCGACCAGAGCCACAGCGCCGCCAGCAGGCCGAGATGGACGCGAGCTGCGGTCGGCATCGAGGCGCCCGAGACGACCGCGATCAAGTAGCGAATCCCGACCAGCACCAGCGCAATCAGCAGCAGAGAGTTTGCAGCCGACTGGATGAGCCGGTAGAAAGGCAGCTCGAACATGAAGAAGCCGATGTCCTTGCCGAAGATCGGGTCGGTCTGGCCGAACGGAACCCGGTGCAGGAAGAGCTGAATCGTGTTCCAGCCCCCCAACGCCAGCCCGCCCATGGCAAGCCCAACGAGCAGGGCGAAGGCGAGCAGGCTCCAGAAGACGGGACGCCCGATGTCCGGCACCGCGACGGCTTCGCCTTTGACGGTTCGGCTCGGCGGTGTCCCGAACGGTCCGCTTCCGAACGTTCCGCCGCCGAAATATCTGTCGACGTTGAAGCGATCGAGCAAGTCGTCCAGTGAGAACCGTCGCAGCTGGCCCTTCGGAATGAACCTCCCGGCCAGCCAGAGGTTGACCCACAGCACCAGGAAGGAGATCACCCCGCCGGCGACGAAGATGAGGATCTGCGATCCGACCCTCGTCCAGAAGACGTTGCTGTAGCCGATGCTCTGGAACCAGATCGCGTCGGTAGCCAGCCCGACGAACAGCATGAAGAGGGGCAGCAGAACGAACAGCGCCAGGACGACCAGGCCCAGGACGATCCAGCGGCGGCCGAGGTGGAACTCGGGGAACTCACCAGGCGGGCCGCCCGGGTATCGGCGGAAGCGCCCGCCGCGGGCGCCCCGCCTGAAGATCGGGCTCGGCTCCGGGCGGTCCTCGTCTCGATCGGTGTCGTCCGAACCGGAACCGTCTGACCTCATGGCTTCGTCCTCCCGTGATCCCCCGTTCGATGGACCCTCGTCGGCGCCCTCGTCCGGCCCGGTCTTCGGCTGCCCGTCGGCGCCCTCGTCCGGCCCGGGCTTGGGCTGCCCGTCGGCGGCCGCTCTCGCGGCCTCGCGGCGGTGGAGCTCCTCCATGAAGTCGTCGAACATGTTTGGCACGCGCCGAGTCTAGCGGCCCGGCGGGAATCGAGATACCGGCAAAGGGCAGTTTCGGTTGGTGGCCGGCTGACCGGTCGGTCTCGGCACTCGGTTCGTGCCGCTCGGCCTGGCCCGCTCGGTCTGTCAGGCGGTCTCGGCACTCGGTTCGTGCCGCTCGGCCTGGCCCGCTCGGTCTGTCAGGCGGGGTCGGCCGCGACCCCGGGGTGTCAGTACGAAAGCCTCAGCAAGGCGTCACGGAAGGCGCCGAGCACGGTCCGGGCCAGCTCCGAGTCGCGCATCGCCAGCAGTTGCGCCGGCTCGAACCGGAAGCCGGCCAGCACCGCAAGTGGCGCGTCCCAGGGCGCGTCCTCGTCCTCCGGCGGCCGGCCGAGGCGCAACCTGAGCTGCTGGCGGCCGTCCTCCTCCATCACCAGCCCAGACAGCGTGCCCGACAGCGCCGGGCCGAGTCGAAGCAGCGGGGATCCCGGCGGCGTGCCGTAAGCCGGGGCGAGGTCGTTGAAGGTCAGCAGCGCACCTTCGCGCTCGCACCACAGGAGCGCCACCCACCAGCCATCGGCCAGCGTCTGCGGCTGGGACATACCCACCCGCCGGGCATCGCCCGGCCCCAGCTCGATCTCGCGCAGGAACGCCGGTCCGGGCGATGGGAGGCGCGGCCTGGGGTCGGTCATCTGATCCACGATGGCCGGGCTGCGGGCGCCCCGGTTGCCGGTTCGGGCCGGGTGCGCCGGCCGCGGCGGCAGGACTGGGCGTGCGCCGGCTGCGGAGGCAGGATTGAGCCGGGTGCGCCGCACGCAGGGGCGAGATCAAACGTCCGCCGCACGCTGAAAGCGCTCACTCCCACTCGATCGTGGCCGGTGGCTTGGAGCTGATGTCGTACACGACCCTGTTCACGCCGGGCACTTCGTTGACGATGCGAGAGCTGATCCTGCCGAGCAAGTCGTAGGGGAGCTTCGCCCAGTCGGCGGTCATGGCGTCTTCGGAGGTGACCGCCCGGATGGCGACGACATTCGCATAGGTTCGACCGTCGCCCATCACCCCAACAGAACGAAGCGGGGTGAGAATGGCGAACGATTGCCAGATGCTGCGATGCAAGCCGGCGGACTTGATCTCGTCGACGACGATCGAGTCGGCCTCGCGGAGAGTCTCGAGTCGCTCGGGGGTGACCTCGCCGATGATTCGGATTGCCAGGCCCGGGCCCGGGAACGGCTGCCGGAAGACCATCGAATCGGGCAGCCCCAGCGCCGTCCCGACGGCCCGAACTTCGTCTTTGAACAGGTACCGCAGCGGCTCGATGAGCTGGAAGCGGAGGTCGTCGGGGAGGCCGCCAACGTTGTGGTGCGTCTTGATCTTCGCGGCCGTCTTCTCCCTGGCCGAGGTCGCCGATTCGATGACGTCCGGGTAGAGCGTTCCCTGGGTCAGGAAGTCGATCCGGCCGAGCCTGGCCGCCTCCTCCTCGAAGACGCGAATGAACTCGGCGCCTATGATGCGGCGCTTCCGTTCGGGGTCGACCACACCCTTGAGCTTGCGGAGGAACCGCTCGCGCGCGTCGACGACCACGACCTTGACGCCCAGTTGCTCGAAGGCCGTCTGCAGCAGCGCCGTCTCGTTCTTGCGCATCAGCCCGTGGTCGACGTGGACGCACGTCAATCGATCGCCGATCGCCCGGTGGACGAGGGTCGCAGCCACGGCCGAGTCCACTCCGCCCGAAAGGGCGCACAGGACGCGGCCGTCCGAGCCGGTCCGCCGGCTGTGCTCGTCGACGCGCTGCCTGATCTCCTCCACGGTCGAGACGATGAAGTTGGCCGGTGTCCACGTCTGACGGGCCCCGGCGATGCCGACGACGAAGTTGCGCAGGACTTCACGACCCTTTGGGGTGTGAACGACCTCGGGGTGGAACTGGAGCCCGTACATGCCGCGGGAAGGATCGGAGACGGCCGCATAGGGAGTCGAATCGGTCCGCGCGGTCGAGCGGAAGCCGTCGGGCAGGCGTCGGATCGCATCGCCGTGGCTCATCCAGACCGACTGCTCGGGCTCGAGTCCTGCGAACAGCGGATCGTCGGTGGCGACCGACACTGCGGCCGGCCCGAACTCCTTCCGCGAGAACGAGACCACCTCGCCGCCGAGCCCCTCGGCCATGAGATGCAGGCCGTAGCAGATGCCGAGGATCGGTACACCGCCTGCCCAGATGGCCGGATCGGGGTGAGGCGAGCCGGTGTCATAGACGCTCGACGGGCCGCCGGAGAGGATCACCGCCCTGGGCTTGCGGGCGGCAATCTCGGGCCACGGGGTGTCGAACGGGAGCAGTTCCGAATAGACCCGGAGCTCTCGAACGCGGCGGGCGATCAGTCGGCTGTACTGGCTGCCGAAGTCGAGCACGATGACGGAGTCAGCGTCGCCGCCGCCCTGCCCCTCGTCGGTGATCTTCATGGTTGCCGCCACTTGAGCCGCCGCTCGCGTCTCGCCCAATCTCATACTCCGCTTCGCACCTTCCGAAGTCTAGCGTGGGCGCGGTCGAGGCCGACGGATCGCGGGCGCCCGATTGACCGAGCGCAACGCCCGGGCGATCGGCCCGAATCGCGTGAAACGCGAGGCTACCCGCGTTCGGTCGGGTATCCCTGTCGGCGCCAGGCCTCCAGGCCGCCGTGCAGCTCCGTAGCCCTGAATCCGAGCGCTTGGAGGCGCCTCGCCGTCCTGGTAGAGGCGTGGCAACTGGTATTCCAGCAGTAGACGACGTAGAGCGCATCGCACGGGAGGTCTGCAGTGGTCGCCTCGTCAAGTCCGACGTGGGGCAGATTGATCGCGCCGGGAAGATGCTCCCGCGCGTACGCCTCCGGATACCTGGCATCGACCACGATCACGCCGGGAGTGCCGAGCATCACGTCGGGGTAGAGGTCTGCCGGATGGCGAAGCGTGCCGAGGGTGCCGACCCAGTGGAAGCGGGCGGCCGGCTTCGCGGGTGTCGCAGCCTCCCCGGCTCGATCCCTGGCCGGGGACGGCCGCTCGGCCTGGGCGGCCCCAGGCGGTTGTCTCGGGTCCGACAACGCCGGCAGGTCGATGCGGGGCGTTTCGGCGGCGGTCGGAGGCAGCTCGGCTCGGGGGTCCGGCCCGGTCGGCATCGGCGGAATCTCCAATCGGTTTGGCGTCGTGTCGGAATCCTAGGCGCCGGCGTCGATATTCGCGCGAGGCGGGGCTTGACCCGGCGCCACACGCTGCAGATGACGCGAGGCCGGGTTTCGCCGGCCAGGGCCAAGGATTGCCCGAGGCGGGGTTTCGCCAGCAGCGTGAACGACCGCGGGCAACTGGGCTTCGGCCACGCGCAGGGGCGCGCCCAGCATCGACCTAGTCGTCGTCCAGGTTGGGGGCGAGCCAGCGCGCGGCCTCGGCCTCGGACCAGCCTTTCCGGCGCGCGTAGTCCTCGAGCTGGTCGCGGCCGATCCGGCCGACGCCGAAGTAGTGCGCCTCGGGGCGCCAGAAGTAGTACCCGCAGACCGACGCCGGCGGGAGCATCGCGAACGACTCGGTCAGGCTGATCCCCGCGCGCGCCTCGGCGTCGAGCAGCGCGAGGAGAGTCGCCTTCTCGGTGTGGTCCGGGCACGCCGGGTAGCCCGGCGCCGGTCTGATGCCTTGATACTCCTCGCGGATCAACGCGGCGTTATCCAGCGCTTCACCGGGGGCGTAGCTCCACAGCTCGCGGCGGACGTCGGAGTGAATTCGCTCGGTCAGGGCCTCGGCCAGGCGGTCCGCCAGGGCCTTGGACATGATGGCGTGGTAGTCGTCGTGAGCGGCCTCGAAGCGGGCGGCGAGCTCGGCCGAGCCGATACCTGCGGTAACTGCGAATCCGCCGATGAAGTCGGGCACGTTGAGCGAGCGCGGCGCCACGAAGTCGGCCAGAGCCACGTTTGGGCGCCCCGGCGGCTTCTCCATCTGCTGGCGCAGGGTGTGGACCACCGCCCGTACCTCGGTCCGGCCCTCGTCGGCGTAGATCTCGATGTCGTCGCCGATCGAGCCAGCCGGCCAGAAGCCGACGACCGCGCGCGCCCGGAGCAGCTTCTCGTCCACGATCCGGCCCAGGAGCCGCTGACCGTCCTCGAACAGGGCGCGTGCGGACTCGCCGACCCGGGGGTCCTCGAGGATGCCCGGGTACGTGCCCTTGAGCTCCCAGGCGCTGAAGAATGGCGTCCAGTCGATCGAGTCGACCAGGGCCGCCGGCGGGAAGTCGTCGAACGTTCGAAGGCCAAGGAAGCCAGGTCTCGGTGCCGGGGGTCCGAAGTCGACGCGGGGGCCGTTGCGTCGAGCGGCATCGATCGACACCTTCGCGACCCGCTCGCGTCTGCCGGCCCGCTCGGTGCGCGTCCGCTCCTGGTCCTCGCGAACCTCCGCCGCGAAGGTTGCCGCGCCGTCGCTGAGCAGCGCGGACACGACGCCGACGGCCCGCGAGGCATCGGAGACGTGGACCACAGGCGCCGAGTAGCGCGGCGCGATCCTGAGTGCGGTATGGGCCCGCGAGGTGGTCGCTCCGCCGATGAGAAGCGGGACGGACAGTCCCTCCCGCTCGAGCTCGGAGGCGACGTGGGCCATCTCTTCGAGAGACGGCGTGATCAGTCCGGACAGGCCGATTGCGTCCACCTTCTCGGCCCGGGCCGTCTCCAGGATTCGGGCGGCCGGGACCATGACCCCGAGGTCCAGAACCTCGTAGTTGTTGCACCCAAGCACCACGCCGACGATGTTCTTGCCGATGTCGTGGACGTCGCCCTTCACCGTCGCCATGAGGATCCTGCCGCGCGGCCGGGCGTCCCCGGACGCGGTCTTCTCGGCCTCAAGGTAGGGCACGAGATGGGCGACCGCCTTCTTCATGACCCGGGCGCTCTTGACTACCTGGGGCAGGAACATCTTGCCGGCACCGAAGAGGTTGCCGACCTCGTTCATGCCGGCCATCAGCGGCCCCTCGATCACCTCGATCGGGCGTACGGCGGACAGTCGCGCCTCCTCGGTGTCCTCGACGACGTAGGTGTCGATCCCTTCGACCAGGGCGTGCACGAGCCGGTCTCCGACCGGCCGATCGCGCCAGGCCGGGTCGGCCTCCAACCGGGCCGGGCCTTCACCCGCGTACCTGCCGGCCACTTCCAGGAGCCGTTCCGTGGCATCGGGCCGACGGTTCAGGACGACGTCCTCGACGCGGGCCAGCAGGTCGGCCGGTATCTCGGAATAGACGGCCAGCTGGCCCGGATTGACGATGCCCATGTCCATGCCGGCCGCGATGGCGTGGTAGAGGAACACGGCATGGATCGCTTCGCGGACCGCGTCGTTGCCGCGGAACGCGAACGAGACGTTGCTCACGCCGCCCGAAACGTGCGCGCCCGGCAGCTCGGCCTTGATGCGCCGAACGGCTTCGATGTAGGCGACGGCGTATCCCGCGTGCTCCTCGATGCCGGTGCCGATGGCGAAGATGTTCGGGTCGAAGACGATCTCGTCCGCCGGGAAGCCGGCCGCCTCGGTCAACAGACGGTAAGCGCGCCGGCAAACGTCGACCTTCCGCTCGACGGTCTCCGCCTGGCCCTGCTCATCGAAGGCCATGACGATGACCGCGGCGCCGTAGCGGCGGGCCTGGCGGGCCTGGCGGAGGAACTGCTCCTCGCCCTCCTTGAGCGAGATCGAATTCACGATCGGCTTGCCGCCGACACAGCGCAGCCCGGCCTCGATGACCGACCACCTGGACGAGTCGATCACGATCGGAACGCGCGCGATCGCGGGATCTGCCGCGACCAGGTTCAGGAAGCGGGTCATGGCCGCCTCCGAATCCAGCAGGCCCTCGTCCGTGTTGACGTCGATCGCTTGGGCGCCGGCGTCCACCTGGCGCCGGGCTATCTCGAGTGCACCGTCGAAATCGCCCTCGACTATGCGACGGGCAAAGGCTCGCGAGCCGGCGACGTTCGTCCGCTCGCCGATGTTGACGAAGAGGCTGTCCGGGCCCACGTTCAGGGCTTCGAGGCCGGCCAGCCGCAGCGCCGCCGGCCGCCTCGGGACCTTGCGGGGCTCGAGAGCGCGCACGGCCTCGACGAATGCGGCAACGTGCGATGGGCCGGTCCCGCAGCAGCCGCCGACGACGTTGACGATCCCGGCCTCGGCGAACTCGCGCACAACGGCGGCCATGGCCTCGGGCGTCTCGTCGTATCCGCCGAACTCGTTGGGCAGCCCGGCATTCGGGTGTGCGGCGACGAACGTATCTGCCAGCCCGGCCAGCTCCTCGACATGGGCCCGGAGCTGCCGCGCCCCGAGCGCGCAGTTCAGCCCGACGATCAGCGGCTCCGCGTGGCGAATGGCGTTCCAGAACGCCTCGACGGTGTGGCCGGAAAGGGTTCGGCCGCTGGCGTCGGTGATCGTTCCGGAGATCCACAGCGGCAGCCGCACCCCCAGCTCGTCGAATGCCCCTTCGATGCCGTAGATCGCCGCCTTGGCGTTCAGGACATCGAAGACGGTCTCGATCATGAGCAGGTCCGCGCCGCCGGCGATCAGACCCCGGGCCGCCTCGCCGTAGGCATCCGCCAGTTCCCCGAACGTGACCGACCGCGCGGCGGGATCCGCGACCTCCGCGGAGATGGAGGCAGTCTTGTTCGTCGGGCCGAGCGAACCGGCCACGAACCGCGGCCGCCCGGGCTCGAGCGCCTCGGCGGCGTCGGCTGCGCTCCGCGCGAGCCGGGCCGCCTCGAGATTCATCTCGTAGACCACGTCCTCGAGCCCGTAATCCGCCTGGGCGATGCGCGTGGCGGCGAACGTGTCGGTTGTGATGATGTCGGCGCCGGCCGCAAGGTACGCGTCGTGGATGTCGCGAACGACGTCCGGCCGCGTCAGGGAGAGCAGGTCGGTGTCACCTCGAAGGTCCCGCGAGTGGTTGCGGAAGCGCTCGCCGCGGAAGTCGGCTTCGGTCAGGCCGTAGCGCTGGATGAGCGTGCCCGTGGCCCCGTCGAGGACGACGATTCGTCTTTCCAGCAACGGGCGAAGCAGGAGCAGCCGTTCGTCGCGTGTCCGGCAGTCACCGGCCGGCGCGGTTGGGGGCGCCTGTGCCGGGGCCGTGGCATCCCGTGCGGGCGCTGACGAAGCGACGTGAGTCTCGGTGGCCCTGCCTCCTTCCGCAAGCAGTGTACCGGGCCGTGCCGACCGCCGGGGAACCTCGAACGGGAAGAGGCGCCGAATCGTCGCTCGCATGACGACGGGCCGCCGACACGGTCGCACGCGATGACCCCGGGTGCTCTTGAGCCACAGGGCGCCCGCCTGCCGTGTAGCGGTCGCTTCGGCCACCCACCGCGACTTCCACCCGTCGATTCTGCCGGCGCGACTCCGGCCCGTCAGATGCGCATGATCCGGGCCAGCCAGGCGTGCACGGCCTTTGACGGGAGGAGGCTTTCGAGCGTCTCCTCCTCGATCGCCTCGACCGACCAGCCGGAGCGAAAGGCAGCCCGGATGTCGGACTTGCGAATTCGCTCCGGGCCGTAGCCGAGCGGGTTGCGGGCGCTCCAGCACAACACAAAAGCGCGTCCACCCGGAACGAGCGCCCCGTGGAGACCGGCGGCATATGTCGAGCGCTGGTCGGGCTGGAGGGAATGGAAGAGGCCGACGTCGATTGCCGTCTGGAACACACGGCCCAGGTCCGCGACGCGCAGCGCATCCCACACCAGGAAGTCGACGCCGGCACCTCCGGCCCGCAGCCTCGCCTTTGACCGGGCCTTCTCAACGGCTGCGCGGGCCAGGTCGATGCCGACGACCCGGTGTCCCAGAGCGGCGAGGTAGAGCGAGTTCTCGCCCGTGCCGCAGCCCACGTCGAGGACCGGGCTCGCGATCGAATCGGCGGTCGCGAGGCGCACGACCGCGCCCTGCGGCCGGCCGATGTCCCATGTGGGAGTGCCCTCGTAGGCATTGTCGAAGAACTGCATCTGAAGACCTGGCCTGGATGTTTCGAACGGGCCCCGACGAAGGACCCGTCCCCGGGGTTGCGACGAGCCTCCAGGTGAGCTGGTCTCGCCGGGCTGGATTCTTCGTCGCCTGCGCTCCGGCCCGATGCCGGCGCCTTCATTCGGTGCATTATTGCCCCATGAACGACTCGAAGGACAGCGCCGATTCCCCGCCCTCGACCGCTATCGAGGTCGACTGCGCGGTCGTCGGCGGCGGCCCCGCGGGGCTCTCGGCGGCCGTCAACCTGGCTCGCATGCGGCGCTCGGTCCTGGTCATAGACGACCGTGACGGCCGCTCGCTGTGGGGCCAGGTCAACCGCAACTATCTGGGCTTCCCCGACGGGATTCCGGCGGCCGAGATACGGCTCCAGGGCAGGCGCCAGGCGGCCCGGTACGGGGCCCGGTTTCTGCTCGGCCGGGTCACGGCCGCCGACCGCGAAGGCGGCGCCTTCCGGCTTCTGGTGGAAGGGACCGTGGGCGGTGGCGCCGGGACCGTTGCCAACGTGGCTCGAGACGAAGAGCTCGGCCGGTCCCTGGGCGAGATCCGGACCGGCGCCTCCAAGCAGGTAGTTGCACGCTCCGTCATCCTGGCCACGGGAGTGCGCGATCCCTTCCCGGAGTTTCCGGGTCGGGACGAGTGCGTGGGCCGCAGCCTTTTCTGGTGCATCGCCTGCGACGGCTACGAGGCGATCGACCGCTCGGTGGGCGTGGTCGGGCACGACGAGGAGGCGGTCGAAACGGCCCTCGACCTGCTCGAGTTCACCGGGCGGATCGTGATCGCAGCCGGTCGATCGGAGGGCTTCAGCGTCCCGGAAGCGCGCCTGGCCGATCTGGCGGCAAACGGGATCGCCGCGCATCGCTGGCCCGTTACGTCCTACCCGAACGAGAGCGGCCAGATCCGGGCGCTCGTCCTGGGCGACCCCGACCGGACGCGGATCCCGGTCGACACGGTCTTCACCGTCCACACCCCGAGGGCGCGCAACGAGCTAGCCAGGGGGCTCGGAGTGGAGTTGAACGAACTCGGGCAGATCGTGGTCGGGACCGATCAGCACACCAATCTGCCCGGCGTCTACGCGGCCGGCGACGCGACCAGCATCCACGATCACCAGGTCAGCGCCGCGGTCCACGAGGGGAACCAGGCCGCATGCGCTGCCAACTACTACCTCTACCGGCCCGTCCAGAAGGCACCGGGCGAGGACGAGTGCTAGCCGGCCCGCCGACGGAACGGCCGCTGCTGGCCATCGCGGCGGCGGGGGCTCACGGCCGGCTCGGGCGTTGGATCGTCCTGCGGGCCAGCAGGAAGACCGACGGCCCCGGCGTGATGAAACCGAGCGGTTCCTGAAGCAGGTCCTCGGCGCGGACGAGGATCGTACGCGGAAGGCGGCGGCTCAGGCCTGGCAGTCGGAAGAGTGACGCGGCCCGCATTCGTTCGATGCGGAAGCCGGCTGCCCGCAACGACCGGCGAATGCTCACCGGCGCGTGGTCGTAATGGATCGGCCTGTATTCGACCGCCCCGAGCTCAAATGGGGACCAGCTCTGGCGGCCTAGCAGCCACCGGGCGATCGCCTTGAGGTTGCGCTTGTTAGCGTATTCGAGGACCAGGACGCCGCCGGGCCGCACGACGCGGCCGAGTTCGGACAGCACCGGGTCCGGGTCGCCGAAGTGGTGCAGCACGCGGACGCACACGGCCGCCTCGAAGTGGCCGTCGGGAAACGGAAGCGCGAGGGCGTCGCCGAGCGTGATTCTGAACCGGGGGTCATCACCGAACGTCGCCAGGGCCGCGGCAACGTGGGTGTCGGACGAATCGAGCAGGACGACCTCGCCGTAGCCGGCGTACTCTTCGGCCAGCCTGCCGAATCCGGCACCGACCTCGATCATCCGTCCGCCGCTGCGCGGCAGGAGGGCGCGCAAGGCGATTCGATCGCACGAATCCTCGTAGGTTCGGGCAGCCCAGAACACGTCCCGGTAGCCAAGATCCTCGTACGTGGCAAGCGGCTGGCGGGACGGCACTGAGGGGATCAATGAGCGATGCGCGTCGGACGTCGCGGAGGCCGGGGCTTCGTTGGCGGCCTCAGGACGGGCTGGCCGCGCCGACCGCCCGACGGTGGACGGCGAAATCGTCGGCGTTGCCGGACCAACCGCAGTCGCACCGGACTACGTTCGTGCGGGCGTTGTACTCCTCGATCAGGTGCGACTTGACCGGCCGAAGAGGGTTCGGAGCGACCGCCGTGCGGACAGGCCGAGCCATGTTCCTCCTCAATCTCCCAAACCCTGGCGTCGCCGCCGCGATCGGTCTCGTTGCGACCGCCGCCAGACGGATCCGCGGGCACCCAGACCCGGCACGCCAATCGGGGAGCCGAATACATTCTACCAGACGAGCGGCCGAATCCCCGGCTCCGGTCGGGATCAACGCCCATCCAGGCGGTGGGATGACCACGCGGCACGGTGTTGTAGGTATGCAACGGAAGTTGCTCGTCCGAGGTCCCTGAGCGCGCTGCCGGCACTCTTTAACCGTAGAATTCGCCAGGCCAAGGTGCCGCCTTCGGGAGCGTTGCGTGCCCGTCGAAGTGTTGATAGGGGTTCTCCTGTTCGGCGCGATCGTGAACGTCGCGCTGCTTCTCTGGTTGGTGCGCGCCGAAAACGTCAAGTTTCACTGGTCTCGACACCTTCAGACGCCCGCCGGCTCGGCGCGAGCGCACCCGACCGGAATCAACGACCCGAGCCTTCGGCGGCGCCCGCTCTTCGTGGCCAGCAGCGCCACGGTCGGTGAGGCCGTAACGCCGCCCTCTATTCCCTACTCGCCGGTGCCGACACCGTCTGCCCCGCGGGCTCCGCTGGCCGAGACATTGCCGCCGAACCTCGCCGAGCTGTTGTCTCGGCCCGCGTCAGTCGCTCCGTATGAGGATGGGTTCGGCTCTGCGCCGCCGGGCAACCGAACCGACCTGGGTTCGAGGCCGGTCGGACCTGGGAACGAGGTAGCTTCGATGGCCCCCGATCGCCTCTCCGTGCCGTCGGTCAGCGAGTCGAGCGGGCTGGGCCCGGATCCTCTGACCGGGCTGGACGGTGCCGCCAGCTGGAGCCGAACCATCGCGATCGAGAACGCTCGGCTCCTGCGGTATCGCCGGCCGGCGACGGTCGTCCTGGCTGAGGTCGAGGGCATGCGGCTTCTGGAGGAGCGGCTCGGGAGCGAACCTGTCCATCGGCTCCTGCCGGTCATCGCCGACGCCTTCCGCCGGGAGGCTCGCTCGGCCGATCGCATTGCCCGGATCGGGTACAGCCGATTCGCCGTCTTCCTGGCCGAGACGGATGAGATCCGGGCCATCAACTACGTTGATCGAATCCAGCTAGTGTGCGAGCCGTGGCTCGCTGCCTCGGCAGTGCCGCTGCGGCTTGGCGTGGGCTGGTCCAGCCCGACCCCCGCGTCGGACCTCAACTTCGCGCTCCAAAGGGCCGAGGAGCGGCTGCAAGCCGATCTCAGAATGGCCGACAAGGCGATTGAGCCGCCCGGTCTCGCCCCTGTCGGAGTCATGTCGCCCCCGCCCCCGAGGGCAGGTTCGGTCGATTCGGCCGCGAGCCAGGACACGGGCGTCCCACCTGCCGGTACGGGCAGGTCCGGCGAGTGGACGAGGCCGGCGAAGCCGTCGGAAGACGCGACTCGTTCGCAGTCTGTCGATGTCTCCGATTTGAGGGATCGCCGCTGGTCGCCGGGAACGGTGCACGGGTTCGGCAGCCGAACCGAAGCCTGAACCGCCGGACACCCTCGGGTTGAGGCGTGCAGGACCATCTGGTCACGCCTCGGGCTGAGGTGTAGGCTGCCAACGTTCCCTCGGCCTCGAGGACCGGACATGCAGGCCGATAGGGGCGAGGAAGCCAGACGATCCCGGCTGAGGGACCTGGCCCATTTGGCGAAGGAGGCTCGACTCGTGTTCAATCAACTGTGGGCCAAGCTCTCGGCCAGCGAGCGATTCGTGGCATACGGAGTAGTGGCCGTCGTTGTCGGCTGGCTGCTCGGCACGATCCTGGGATCCACCACGGTGGGTGGTGGCAGCTACGCCGGGGTGAATATTCCCGGCGTCACCGTCAACTACTTCTCATGGGGCAACGCGGGCTTGATGTCGATCCTCGCGCTTATCTTCGGCATCGTCGGTGGCGTCGTGCTCTACCTGAAGATCGCCCCGAATATGAACATCACCTGGCCGATGCCGGTCGGACAGATTCTGCTCGGGGCCTCCGCCCTGGCCCTCATCTGCGCCGTGCTCACGCTCCTCTTCCAGGTGACCAACAACCTCTCCGGTGCCCCCGCTCTCATGTATGTCGCTGACGTGGTCCTCATCGGCGGTGGCGCGCTCATGGCCTGGGGCGCCTACCAGGGGTGGCTCGCCAGCAAGGCCGCCTGAACTCTCGCGAACAAAGCGGCGGGCGCCTCCGGGCGGCCGCCGCTTTCCATTTGTCGAGGGTCCTGCAGCAGACTGCGCTAAGCGCCCTGCGCGTGGACAATGCGGAAGCAATCGG
The DNA here is from genome assembly GCA_049514315.1 of Candidatus Limnocylindrales bacterium. Lineage (GTDB taxonomy): Bacteria > Chloroflexota > Limnocylindria > Limnocylindrales > CSP1-4 > Fen-1039. The sequence goes on from JBEKVD010000005.1 coordinate 21,939, forward strand.
AGCAGAACACCGGCCGGTCCGCGTGAGGCCTGAAGGGTACCTGGGCCTGATTGCCGCAGCGGGTGCACACGACCGCGAAGTACTCGCGCGTCCCTCCGCTGCCGCCGTGCTCCCGGCCGGAGCCATCGCCGGCCTCCCGCATCGACCGCCTGGCGGCTCGACAGCCCGGACAGCGTCTGGGCTCGGAGACGAACCCCTTCTGGGCGTAGTACTCCTGGTCCTCGGCCGAGTGGACGAACTCGGCGCCGCAGTCTACACAGGTCAGGGTTCGATCGACGTGGAGCACGATTCTCCTCCCGAAACCGCGGGTCCAGCGCCGGTAGTCCGGCGAGGGGCCCGCCGAAGTTGCGCCGTGCCGCCCGGACCGCCGGCAGGCCCCGGCAGATCCGGGCGACGGTTCTCGGTTCCATGGTGGCTGTCTGCACGCACCGGCAGGGCGGCAGGATAGCACGTGACCACAGCCGGCCTGAATGGTCGTCCCGGCGTGTCGGACACGTCGGGACAGCCCGCCGAAGGGAAGCAACGTCGCTGCGTCGGCACCCTTCGAACCTGGCACAATCGCTCCATCGGCTCGTTTCTGCGGTGCCGGCCGTCGCGGCTTGGGCCGGGTGCCCGGAGGTCGCGGCGAGTCGGCGAGCCGCCGCGGATCGAAGGCGAATTCCGGCCGTCGGGGCGCGAGAGGAAGAACCGGTCTCATGCTGCGCTTGCTTCACACTGCCGACGTCCACCTTGGGGCGCGGCACACGGACCTGGGCGAGCGTGCCGCCGCGCTGCGCGAGCGCCAGTTTGCGGCCTTTCGGGCGTCGGTAGAGCTGGCGATCGCCGAGAAGGTCGACCTCTTCCTCGTCGCCGGCGACCTGTTCGACTCCAACACGCAGCCCCGCCGGTCGGTGGAACGCGTTGCCGCCGAGCTCGGCCGCCTGGCGCGGGCGAGCATCCGCACGGTCATCATTCCCGGCACGCACGACGTCTACGACGGCGCATCGATCTACCGTTCCTACGACCTGGCCGACATGGCCGGAGCCGACAGAGACTGGATCGTCGTCCTGACGCCGTGCGTGGCCGAAGTCGTCTTCCCGTCACTCGACACGATCGTCTACGGCCGAGTCTTCGACACCAAGCGCTCGCCGCGCAGCCCGCTGGCCGGCCTCGAGGCCCGCTCCGACACGCGGGCCATGTGGAAGATTGGCATGGTCCACGGGGCGCTCGCCATTCCGGGGCGCACCGATTCCGACGCCGTCGTCGTCACCGAAGAGGAGATCGCCGGATCGGGCCTGGATTACCTGGCGCTGGGCCACTGGCACTCGGTCATCGAAGGCCGAGCCGGGAACGTCACGTATGCGTACTCCGGGGCTCCCGAGCCGGTGGCCGTCGACCAGGACGGTGCCGGCCATGTTCTGCTGGTCTCGCTCGAGGACCGGGACGGACGTCGCTTCGTCTCCGTTGAGCGGAGGCGTGTCGGACAAACGAGATCGGAGAAGCTCGACCTGGACCTGGGCGGCGTCCGGGGGCAGCCCGACCTGATCGACGTCCTGGGTCGCCACGCCGACTCGAACCTGGTCTTCGACGTCAGGCTGACCGGGCTGTGTCCCGACGACCTCGATCTGGACCTGGACGAGATCGAGCGCGCGCTCTCGCCATCCTTCCTTCGCCTTCGCCTCCGCGACATGTCGATCCCCGCCTCGCCCGAAGGCACGTCGGCGCCGCCCGACACCGTCCTGGGGGCATTCGTGCGGAGCGTCGACGAGCGCATCGACCAGCTCAAAGCGGCCACCGGGTCGGAAGGCGCCGGCGATTCTGCGCCACCGTCGAGTGAGCTGTCCCCAGCTGAGCGCGGTGGGTCGCCGGCGCCGGTCTCTGCCGGACTCGATCCGGCGCAGGAGCTGGCCGATCTGCGCGAGGTCCTGCGGCTGGGACGTCACCTGCTCGAAGGCCGCCAGGTGACGCTATGAACGAGGGCGCGGATCCATGAGGATCACTCGCCTGCGCCTCCGGGATCTCGGCCCGCACCGCGACCTGGACATCGAGCTGTCGCCCGGGTTCACGATAATCCGTGGCCCCAACGAGGCCGGCAAGTCCACGATCCAGCGTGGCATCGAGCTGGCTCTCTTCCGCAAGCCGACTGCAGCCACTGCCGAGTTGGAGGCTCTCCGGTCCTGGGGCGCAGCTGAGAACGAGCGGTCCTCGATTCGCGTCGAGTTCGTCACCGACGACGAGGCGGCGCGGGGCGACGAGGCGGCGCGGGACGGGGTCGGCGCCGGTCGCGGCATCCTGGAGAAGGAGTTCCGCGGTCCGCGGGGGCGAGTCTCGCTCGAGCTCGGCGGCCACACGTACAGCGACCCGGCCAAAACCGAAGAGGTCCTGGCCGACTTGACCGGAATCCCCAACGAAGCGTTCTTCCGCTCGACTGCCTCGATCCGGCACGAAGAGCTCGACGACCTTGATCGAGACGAGGGTGCCCTGCGCGATCGGCTGCAGGCGAGCATCGGTGGCGGCGATACGGGTTCGTCGCGAGCGAGGGCACGCCTGGAGGACGCGATCCGCGCGCTGAAATCGCGCGGCGACAGGAATCCCGGCCGACTCAAGATTGCGGAAGAAACGGTCGCTCGTGCGGAAGCGGTCCTCAGGAACGGCGAGGGCGCCCTCGCGAAGCTCGAGGTGGATCGCGACGCGCTGGCAAGAGCCCGCGACGCCCGCCTTCGGGCCGAAACCGAGCTCTCCGAAAGCCGGAACATGCTCGAAGCCGCTCGTCAGGCAGAGCGGTTGCGGTCGGATCGAGCCGTGATCGGCGAGAGGTTCGAGCGATACCGCCAGGCCGCCGAGGCCCAGCGCCGGCTGCAGGAGCTCGAGGCCGCACCCGGGCGACCAATCTCGAGCCTGCGCGAACAGCTGGGCCGCATGCGGACACTGCAGAGCCGGGTCTCCATCATGCAGGAGACTCTGCGAGAGGATCTCGGGCCGGAAGCGGAGCGCGACGAGCCCGAGTCCGGATACTGGAGCGCGGCGTCCCTCACGTTGATGGCGCTGGCCGCGACCGCGCTGACGGCCTCTTTCGGAGCCATCAGTTCTTTCCTGCCGGTGCTGCTGGCAAGCCTGGTCTTGCTGTGCCTGACGGTTTTCCTGGCGGTCCGGCTGTGGGGGCGTCGTGCGGCGGCCCTGGAAGTCCGGCGCCTCAACGAGGCCCGCCGGCGGGATCGGGCCCTCCGACGCCAGGGTCGGGCGGGGACGGAGGATGGTTTGCGGGCTGCACAGGCCGGGGTGCAGAAGATCCTGACGGAGCTGGGCGTGCCCGATGTCGCCTCGGCGGAGCAGCTTCTCGCAGCCGAAGAGGGCCGGTGCCAGGAGATCGCCACGCTCCAGGTCCGGATCTCGGCGCTGCTCGCGGGTCAGACCGGCAGCGTGACGGAGCTGCGAGACCGGGCGGCACTTGAGATGGAGACGAAGGCGGCCGCGCTGGGAGCCCTGGGACCGATTGCCGACGACGCCCGGGCACGGGAGAGGCTTGAGGCAGAGGTCCGCGACCGGACCGCCGCGCTGGAACGGGCCCGCGATGCCGAAGCGGGAGCGATCGCTCGCGTTGACGCCAACGCCGTCGACTGGGAGCAGGTGGCCGGCGAGGCCGAGCGCCTCGCCACCTGGCAGAACCAGCTGGCGGCTCTCAAGCGTCGCGTCCGGATCTACGAGATGACGCTCGCGGCGATCGACGCCGCGGAGCGCGGGACGATGCGCAAGGCCACGCGCTTCCTGGAGCAGCAAGTCGGGCGGGACATCGCCCGGCTGACCGGCGGCCGGTATGAGAGGGTGAGCATCGACGACCAGACCCTCGACATCCGGGTCTGGGCCCCGGAACGTGGAGGCTGGGTTCCGGCCAGCCAGCTGAGCAAGGGCACGATCGACCAGCTCTTCCTGGCCGCGCGCCTGGGCCTGGTGAGGCTCGTGACACAGGGGCGACGTCCGCCGCTGATCCTCGACGACCCGTTCGTGACTTTCGATGACGCCCGGGCTGCCCGGGCAGCCATGCTTCTGCGCGAGCTGTCGTCCGATTTCCAGGTGATCTACCTGGCCTGCTCGAACCGATATGACGGCCTGGCGGACTCGGTCGTCGAGCTGGCCGGTCCGATCGAGGCCGAAGAGTCCGCGGCTCACGCACCGTCCGAGTGAACCTCGGGAGATGTCGCTGAGCCGGTCGAGGACTACGCAGAAACCGGGCCGGCGGTATTTCGGACGGCCTCGCAATCGAGCAGGTCCGGGTCGCCGAAGCAACCAACGGCGCGGATGCCGCCGAGCGACGGCCCGCCGTCCGTGCCGATCACCTGGCGCGCCTGGTCGAGTTGCGCGATGCGGGTACGGTCATCGCCACGACCGGCTGATACCAGGTTCCCGCCGTCGCGGCGGGTCCCAACCTGGACCGCGCCCGCGCCGTCGGGGCCGGCCCGAAGCTAGGGGAAAGAAACCTGGGCCGTCAGGTCGGGGCGCGGGCTGGGGTTGTCGGCAGAGGCATTCCGCAGCTTGACGACGTACGTCTTCGTCGGGTCTACGTTGGCGGTGAAGGCCGGGTTGATGTAGGTGACCCCCGTGTACTGGCGCTGGTCGACCGTGACGGAAGGCGGTGTCGTGGCGTCGAGGAGTGTCAGGCTGGCGTCGGCGGTGACCACCGTCCAGGTGGCCTGCACGTTGATCGTGCCGCCGGTGCGGGGCGTGAAGGTGGCCGTGAAGCCGTTCAGGGCTTCGGCCACGCCCGCGGTGGAGCTGCCCTGGAAGCGGCCGTGGCTCAGTGTGATCCTGGGACTGGCCGTCGGCCAGGTGAAGGTGACGTCGACCGTGGGCCTGGAGGAGCCGTAGCCGACAAGGGTCACGGTCCAGGTGTCGTGCGGCCCGTCGGCCACGCCCTTGAGGAAGTTGGGCAGGGTACCGACCTTGCACCCGTATGCTCCGGTGCCGACCTTGGCGCATATCTTGGTCGTGCCGCCGGCCGAAGTCTTTGTCACGGCGAAGGTGACCGGACCGGCGCCATCGCTGGTAAAGCTGAAGGTTCGAGCGGTTCCCTTCGAGTCCGTCGAGGCATCGAGGGCCAGGCTGTTGAACGTGATCGTCGCCGGGCTGGGCTTGCCCGGGGTCGGGGTCGCCGTGATCACCTCGCTCTGCTGCGCGCCGGAAGGCTGCGACGTGCCGGTCGGGCCGGAGGACGCGGCTGGGCTTTGGGTTTCCTGCGGGCTGGCGGTGGAAGCCCCCTTGCTGCCCACGATCATCAGGGCTCCGGCGACGCCGATGAGCAACGCGCAGGCAATGCCCAGCACGATCGAGAGGTTCTTCCAGATCCTGTCGTCCACCGGACTCCTCCTGTGCGATCCATCAGTCCTCGGCGATGGACCCACGAAAGATACCGCCTGTCGGCCACATCAGGCTAATCGGGCGTCGTCTGCCCTGACCGGAGGCGAAGCCGCCGCGCTGGTTCGGCCGCTCCAGCCCTTGCGACGCCGGCCTGTCCCAACCGGCCGCGCTCCGGTAGGCTGCTTCGGTGCATTCTCGATCTGCGCCCGATTGGCGCTCCCTGCTCGCAATGTACTGGGTCGCCTCGTTCGTCGAGGGACTGGGAGTGGCCCAGATCTACGCGTTCCTGCCGAACCGGCTGACGGAGGTGGGACTCGCCGCGCCCGACATCGATCGCTTCGTCGGTGTGCTCGGGGCGCTGTTCTTCGTCTCGGGCCTGCCGTTCATCCCGCTGTGGGGCGTCTGGGCCGACAAGTACAGCCGCAAGGCCGTCATCATCCGAAGCGCCCTGGTCGAGGCCGTCGTGTTCGGCATCGTGGCCGCCAGCCAGGCCCCCTGGCAGCTGGTCCTGGCGATGCTGCTCGTCGGCTTCCAGCTCGGCAACAGCGGTGTGATGATGGCCGCCATCCGCGACGTCACACCAATCCACCGCCTGGGTCTGGCGATGGGGTTCTTCGCTGCCAGCAGCCCGCTGGGCTTCGGCGCCGGGCCGGCTCTCGGCGCGTTCATGATCGACGGGCTCCACTTCACCAGCGCTGCCGTCTTCGCCCTCGCCTCGGCTCTCTCGGTGGGAGTGGCGCTGCTGCTGGCCGTGGCTTCCGGCGAAGTGCGGCCCGAGGTCGTGCCGACCGGGAGCACCCTGAGTCTCGCATTCGCCGCCGTTCGTGGCGTCCTGTCGGACCCGATCGTGCGCTGGCTCTTCGCCGTCTACGGCCTGGTCTTCGTCGGACGCCAGATGTCGACGCAGTACATGGCCCTGTTGATCCACTACGTCGAGCACACCCCGCTCGAGGTCGCAGGCTCCGTGGGCATCGTGCTGGGCGCGGCGACTCTCGTGGGAGCGGCCTTGTCGCCCGCGGGTGGCTGGGTCGCGGATCGACTCGGGTTCAGGCCCGTCCTGGTGGCCGCAATCGGCGGCATCGCAGTGGCGCTCGCGGCCCTGCCGCTTGCAACCACAGTGGTCGGGCTGGCCGTGGCCTACAGCGTTGCGATCGCCTTTCAGGCCGTCGTCGGGGCCATGGTGTCGGGCCTGCTGGCCACTGAGGTCCCGTCCGAGCGCCGCTCGGCGACGCTCAACCTGATCTACCTGCCGCTATACTTGGGTGGCATAGCCGGGCCGGCCATTGGGGCCAGCGTCGTGAGCGCAGGCCTTCGAGCCGTCTTCTACGTTGCTGCTGGAGTGGTTGCGGGCGCCACGTTGCTGGCGCTCGCATTCGCCTGGCGGACCGGCGGGCACGGGTCACACCTGCCGGCTGAGGCGGCGACGGTTTCTTCGACTGCCGGGGCCATCGACCAGCCCGACTGAGCCGAGGACCTGCGGCCCTCGACGTCGGGAAGCAGCTCAGCGAGGGCCGAGCGACGGGACGTCCATCTCCGCGGGCCCGACGTAGCGGGCGTCGGGCCGGATCAGCTTGTCGGCCGAGGCCTGCTCGATGGCGTGTGCGCTCCAGCCGGCCATCCGGGCCAGCGCGAAAGTCGGCGGGAAGAGGTCTGGCGACAGCCCCACGCCCTGCAGTACGGCCGCGGCGTAGTACTCGACGTTCGTCTTGATGACTCGATCTGGCTTGAGTTCGCCGAAGACGCGCAGGACCACGTCCTCTACCTTCACGGCAATGTCGAGCCATTCGGCCATGTTGGCCATGCCTTCGGCTACCTTGCGGAGGGCGGCGGCGCGTGGGTCGTAGGCGCGGTAGACGCGATGGCCGAAGCCCATGATCTTGTCGCCGCGAGCGATGGCCTCGCGGACCCACACCTCCGCGCGGTCGGGCGATCCGATCTCATGAAGCTGGCTCACCACTTCGGCCGGGGCGCCGCCGTGGAGCGGGCCCTTGAGGGCGCCGATAGCGCCGCAGACCGCGCTGGCAAGGTCGGACCGCGTGGAGATGATGACCCGGCAGGTGAACGTGGACGCGTTGAGGCCGTGCTCGGCGCCGACGATGAAGTACGCGTCGAGGGCTCGCGCCGCGGCCGGATCGGGGTCCTTGCCGTTCAGCTGCTGAAGGAAGCCGCCCGCCAGTGAGAGCTTCGGGTTCGGCTTGACCGGCTCCAGGCCGTTGCGCAAACGATGGAAGGCGGCCATCGCCGAGGGCGCGAACGCGGTCATCTCTCGGGCCTGGTCCACGGTCGGCGGCCAGTGCGGCCGGCGCCAGGCGCCCCAGACGGAGATGGCGGTCCGGAGCGCGTCCATCGGGTGGGCGTGGCTGGGCAGCTCCCGAAGCGCGCACATGACCGGCTCGGGCACCTCGGCCGGGACCAAACGCGCTGTCTTGCGCCACTCGCCCGTCCACAACAGCTCGGCGACGCGGCCGTAGGTGCCCTTCTCGACAAGCTGGCCGATCGGGTAGCCGCGGTACAGCAGTCGGCCGTTGGCGCCATCGACGAAGCCGACGGCCGTCTCAGCGGCGATGACTCCCTCGAGTCCCGGCGAATAGGGGCGCTCGGCCGCTGCCTTGGGCTCGGCCGGGGCCGCCGCGACCGCCTCTGCTGCGGGTCCTCCCCGTTGCGAGGATGCGGCGGTATCGATGTTGCTGGTCGTCATCGTCGCCCTCCTTGGGGCGTCTTGCGCGAAAGGTGGTCCCGGGTCCGGAGAAGCGGCTGGCTCTGGGCGGCCGGACTTGTGGTGGGCGCATGCTACCTCGGTCGCGTAAGGTGGCGCTGGTTTACCGCAACCAGTCGAGCCTGGCGAAACGGGTAGGCGCCGCGAAGGCGCGAAGATGCGTGTTAGTCGCGACCGCGATGCCGGTTCCGTCGCTCGTCGCCCTCGAGAGCGTCGAGGATCAGGCGGATCACGATCGAGCCCAGGAACGCAACGAGCAAGGCGCCCAGAAAACCGTGGCTGCTGTCCGCGTGCAGCTCCTCGGTCGCGAACCAGCCGCCCAGCAGGCCACCCAGTATGCCGACGGCCGTGTTGGCGAGACAGCCATGCGGGCCTCTCTCCACCACGGCGCCGGAGAACGCACCGGCCAGGAAACCGACGACGATCCAACCGACGAAATCCATGTGCGGCACTGACGGCTCCTGCTGTGAGTCAAGTCATCCAGGCTGGGACGCCGGATCCGATCATATCGCCGGCAGCAGGCCGCCAGGATCAGTCGACCGCACGATTGCGAGTCGTCCTCCCGCACGATGGCCGAGCCCGTCGGTCGGCGGCGAGGCAGCCGGACCCACCAGCGGCCTCGGCTGCGGCCAGGAGCGGTCCGCGCTGCTAGAGAGCGTCCTTCCAGGCCGGCATCATCTTCATGTAAGCGCGGGCCTTTTCGCGGGCCGCTCGGTAGTCGAGGCCATCCTGGTGCATCGTCCACTGCGTGAATCGCTCGAGGCGCTCGTCGACCGAGGTTAGCCTGCCCGAGGGGGCGCAGTAGCCGCAGTAGGGGATCGTCGGGTCGGCCAGGGCGTGGTCCTCGGCGCCCGTCAGGGGCATGCCGCAGGATTCGCAGTTGACGGCGATGGTCATTGGGAACTCCTTTCCGATGGTGGAGCGGCCCCGGTCGGGGCTGCCGCAGGTGAGTCGAGGACTTCAGCGGAGGCGAGCAGCTCGAAGCCGCGGACGACGGTAGCCCGCTCCTCCGGGGACAGGTTCTCCATCACGCGGGCGAGGAGGTCAGGAGCCAGCACCTGGCCGACCCGCGAGACGACGTCGCGCCCCGGTTCTGTCAGCCAGACGAGGACCCGACGCTCGTCGCGCTCGTCGCGGATTCGGGCGACGAGTCCCCTCGACTCGAGTCGTTGGAGCAACTCCGACGCGGAGTTGCGCCTCAGGCCGAGATGCGCGGCCTGCTCGCCGACGGTCAACGGTCCACTGGCCGAAAGGTGCTGCAGCACCTCCAACGCGCGGCGCGTCATCGGCAGATCCCCGCCCTGAACCCTGCGGGCCCAGTTGTACCGCCTGTACACCTCCGGAAAGAGACGGGCGACCCGCCTGGCCGCCGCGATCGCGGTCAGGTCGGCTGCACCGGCCGACGTTGCGCCGTCCGGCGGCCGATGGACACCGGGCGGCTCCGGTGCCTCGGTTCCGACCGGGCTCTGCGTGGATCTGCTCGTGGCGACCATGTCGGTACGACTATCTCCCGGCCGTCTGGGCTCGTCAACGGTTCTGATCGCCGGCCACGACGCATTCGGCGCCGGCGCCTCGACCGGTTGCGGCCTGGTGCGCCGGGCGACCAGCCGAGGAATCGTGCCGCGCTTCGGGACAGGCGCGCCGATCCGGCCGCGCCCGCCCGCGTCGGCGCATATTGCTGCCCGAAAGGGTGGGCAGGGTCGACCGAAGCCGATCGGCAGGCAGTCGCCGCGCCCGGAATCGTGGATGTATCGCCGTCGTCGCTGGTTCGTTGTCATCGCCGCCGTTCTGCTCGTCGGCACCGTCGAAGCGTTGAGCGATACGGTCTTCGACGCCATCCTGCCGTTCCCGTTCCACGCCTTGCTCGTGGTCGCGGTCGTCACCGCGGTGGTTGGAACGGGCGCGTCGTACGCCTTCCGCCGGATCGATCGGTTGACCCGCGATCTCCGCGAGCGCAACGCCGCGCTTGAATCTCGCAACGCGATTCTGCGGGCCCTCTACGATGTGAGCCTGGCCGTCTCCGGCCAGGCAGACCCCGAGCAGACGATCACCTCGATCGTCGACCACGCCCGCTTGCTCCTTGGAGCCGACGCGGCGCTGCTGGTCCTGGACGGTCCGGCGGGCGAGGTGAGCCTGCGGGCGGTCAGCGCGGCCCCGGGCGTCCTCGCCGGCGAGGAACCCGCGCCGGCCGGCGTCGTGCCGCGGGAGGAGGACGGCATCGACTGCTACCTGCGGCCCGGCTACGGGATTCTGATCTCGGCACCTGTGGGCCACGGCGAGAAACGAATCGGGACGCTCGGTCTCGCGCTTGCGAGCGGCGTTCGCCGGCATTTCGACGAGTCAGAAGCGGAGACTCTCTCCGCCCTGGCAACCCAGGTCGGCCTGGCACTCGAAGTCGCGCGGTTGCAGAGCGAACTCAAGGTGCTCGCAGTCCAGGAAGAGCGCGAACGCATTGCCCGTGACATGCACGACGGCCTGGCCCAGGTCCTTGCCTACGTCAACACCAAGTCCCAGGCCGTGGAGGAGATGCTCGCCCACGGGCACGCGGCCGAGGCCCGCCGTCAACTTGCCGAGCTCGCCGCGGCGGCTCGGTCGGTCTACGTTGACGTCCGCGAGGCGATACTCAACCTCTCAACGCCAATGCCCCAGGACCGGGGAGTGGCGGCGGCTCTGGAGGAGTACGCGGCCATGTACGCGGAATCCTCGAAACTCGCCGTTCATTTCCACGCCGACCCGGCCGCGGCCCGGGCGCCGCTTCCGGCGGCAGCCGCGTCGGAGGTCTTCAGCATCGCCCGTGAAGCTCTTACAAACGTCCGCAAGCACGCCCGCGCTCACCGGGTCAACCTGGACCTCAGCCTGGAGGGCCGCGAGCTGGTTCTGCGCATCGAGGATGACGGCCTGGGCTTCGATGCCGAGCTGTTCGCCGTCGGCCCGGAGCGCTGGCCGCACTTCGGCCTGGCCGGGATGCGAGAGCGGGCCGAATCGGTCGGGGGCAGCGTCGTCTGGCGCAGCGGGGCCGGCACCGGGACCCGGGTCGAACTGCATGTGCCGACGGGCAGCTCCTCGCCGGGCCACCCGCCGGTTGCCGGAGCGTCGTCCGCGGCAGCCGAGCGTTCCACATCGCAGCACCAGGCGGTCCGATCGCCCGCTGCGGCCGTTGGGGAGGCAGACTGAGGCCATGAGAACCGTGCTCGTCGACGACCATGCCCTCTTCCGCGATGGCGTGGCGTCGCTGCTGCTGGCCTGGGGCCACGAGGTCGTTGGCCTGGCGTCGGACGGGGCCGAGGCGGTCGAGCTCGTGGATGAGACGTCCCCAGAAGTGGTCCTGATGGACGTCCGCATGCCCAACGTCTCGGGGCTCGAGGCGACGGCCAGGATCAAGGAGCGCCACCCAGAGGTCGCCATCGTGATGCTGACGGTGAGCGAGGATGAGGCGGACCTCTTCCGCGCCATCAAGGCCGGCGCCCAGGGCTACCTGCTCAAGAACCTCGAGGCGCATCAGCTGCGATCCATGCTCGAAGGCGTGGCCCGAGGCGAGCCGGCGATCACCCCGGCGACGGCCGCCCGAATCATCGACGAGTTCCTACGGACGCCGGGCCGCCCTCCTCAAGCGAACGGACGTCTGACCGACCGCGAACTGGAGGTCCTCAAGCTCGTCACCGCCGGCCAGCGGAACCGCGAGATCGCGACCGAGCTGGGCATCAGTGAGAACACCGTCAAGTTCCACCTCAAGAACATCGTCGAGAAGCTGCATGCGCAGAACCGCGCAGAGCTCGCTGCTCGGGCTGTGCGCGAGGGTCTGGTTCCGGATCCGCCGGGCGAGGCCTCCTCGGGTGGGCGACCGTACCGCGAGATGTCCTACCGTCGCCGCTGAGCCGAGGGTCCGACGCCGCCGCGGAGTCGACGACGGCGACTCGGTGGGTTCCAAACCGCGGGTAGCCACCGAACACCACCCGGAAGGATAGGTAAACTGCTTTCCTCCGGCAGATGCGACGGGACCAGGCCGGGGCCATTCTGCGGCCGAGCAATCCATACGGCCGAGGCGTTCCATGGGCTATCGCATTCAGATCGAGACCGGGGGTTGCCTGAACTGCGGCGTCTGCATGGACGTCTGCCCGGTTCAGGCCCTGGACATGAGCCGCCCGCAACGGCCTGGGGTCGAAGGATCCGGCCTGTTCGGCAGGCCGTTCGACTGGATGATGGAGTACCCGGTCCAGGTCGGTGAGTGCATCGGCTGCGGCATCTGCGTCCGCGAGTGCCCGACGCGCGTGGTGATTCTGGACAGCGTGGCCGGGCCTACGCCCCTGGCTGCCCGCCAGGGCCCGATCAACAGGCCGGCCGAGCCCGTCCCCGCCTGGCAGCCGCTCAGCGAAGTCACTCGCGAATCCCTCAAACCGGTTCGGGTCTCGCCCTGGGGCGATCTCTTCCAGTGGCGAACGAGCGAACGGCCGCAGGACTGGCAGGTCTGGCGGTCAATGGTGACCGAGTCGCGCCACGATCCCATCTCGCCCTGCCAGGAAGCCTGCCCCGCCGGCACGGACGCCGGGCGTTACGTCGGGCTGATCGAGCAGGGTCGGTACGACGAGGCGTACGCGGTCGCGGCCGAAGTCAACCCGTTTCCGTCGGTCTGCGGCTGGATCTGCACGGCCCCTTGCGAGTCGGCCTGTCGGCGAGGCACGCTCGACGAGCCAATCGCGATCCGACGCCTCAAGCGTTTCGCGACCGAGCAGGGCAAGCTGCCGCCCGTCGCCCCTCCGATGAACCGGCGGAAGGAGAGGGTGGCCATCGTTGGCGGTGGACCCGCCGGCATGGCGGCGGCCTACTACCTGGCCAGGCTCGGCTACGTGGTGACCGTCTTCGAGGCGATGCCGGTGCCCGGCGGAATGATGGCCATCGGCATCCCCGAGTACCGCCTGCCTCGACAGGTGCTGCGCGCAGAGATCGACCGGATCGTCGGCCTAGGGGTGGAGCTGAAGCTGGACCACGCCATGGGCCGCGACTTTACGCTGGCCGACCTGGAGGCCGGGTACGACGCGATCTTCCTGGCCACGGGCGCGTCTCGCAGCCGCAAGCTCGGCGTGCCGGGCGACGGTCTCTCGGGCGTGGTGCCGGCGACGTTCTTCCTCAAGCAGGTGAACCTGGGCGAGAAGCCCGAGCTCAGGGGCGCAGTCGTTGTCGTCGGCGGCGGGAGCACGGCCATGGACGCGGCTCGATCCGCGCTCCGATCAGGTGCCTCGTCCGTCACCATCCTCTACCGTCGTGGCCGGGCCGAGATGCCCGCCCAGGCCGAAGAGGCGGAGGCGGCCGAGCACGAAGGCATCTCGATCCTGCTCGAAGCCGCCGTGACGGAGGTCCAGGGCAACGAGGCAGGCGTGACCGCGATCAAGTACGTCGGCCAGCGGCCGACCGGCAGATTCGAAGGCGGGCGCGCCGTATACGAGCCGATCCCTGGGAGCGACCGTTGCATCGATGTCACCACGATCCTCGTGGCCGTCGGTGAGGAGCCCGACCCATCGATCCTCCCGGCCGGGGCCGGCATCGAGACGAGCGGCTTCTCCGGCATCGTCGCCGACGCCGGCCTGGCCACGGGCCGCAAGGGGGTCTTCGCTGGCGGCGACGTAGTGTCCGGCGCCAAGACGATCATCCACGCCGTGGCGGCCGGCCGCCGTGCCGCCGGCTCCATCCACGAGTACCTCTCCGGCAGCCGCGACGGCGAGGCCGAGATCATGGCCTCGGTCCGGGTGCCGAAGGCGCCCGAGCCGGCGCTGAGCGTCGATCTGGCGATGCGGCCGCGTGTCGGGATGAGCATCGCGCCATACCAGCCGGGTTCCTTCGCTGCGACTCAGCCGAGCCTGGAGCCGGCCGCCGCCACGGCCGAGGCGGCTCGCTGTTTCAGGTGCGACGCGGTGTACCGCTGCGCGCAGGTGCATGTCCAGTCCGGGCGCGGGCCCCGCGACGGTCCCGACACCTCACCCGTGGAGACAATGCCGGCCCTGGCTGGCCGGCTCAACCTCGCCCAATCGGCGAGCACTCCTTCGTCGATCACAGGAGGTCGCGACTGATGGATTCCGCCGCGTTCGGCGCTGCCGAACAGTTCGTCGAAGGGACGATAGCCGCCGCGCTGGTTGCGCTCTGGCTGCTGGCGGTCGCCTTGCATCTTGCGAGGCCGTACATGCTCGCCCTTACGCGCAAGTTCACACTTCGGCTCGGTGCCGACCTGTGGTGGACGATCTACGTCGGGATGCGGGACGTCTTTCTGCTGCAGGTCTTCCTCGGCAGCTTCATCTTCTTCTACCCGGACGTCGTCAAGGCCGACGACCTGCCGATCACGGGCGGGCTGGCGGCCGTCTGCGCATTCGGCGCCCTGATGCTGAAGCTGATGACCAGGGCCGACGCCGACGCGCGCAGCTTCAACGCGCAGACCTTTCTGATCGGTCTCGGCGCGACCCTCTACCTGGTGCCGTATCTCCTTGGAGTCCAGGTGACGACGGTCGGCAGCAGCATCTCCAACCAGCTTGCCTCGGTCCTGGTGAGCTCGCAGAACCAGACGATTGCGCTGGCGCTGTGCTATCTGTCAGCGCTCCTCGTGGGAATCATGGGTCTCGTGGCCGTCGTCTACAACCTCCGCCTTGCCTCGCCCGCCGCGCGCAAGGTCGATGCCGGTGCTGTCTCCCAGCCCGCGACGCAGAGCTAGGAGATCGATCGCAATGTCTGACCAGCAAGCTCTCGTCCAGGGCTCGCAGTACTGGCTGATCCTTTCCGTGGCCGCGATACTGCCGATCCTGTGGGCCTTCACTCTCTCCCTCCACTTCGCCCGGCCTTACATCGTCCGCTACCTCCAAAGCCTTACCCTGCGGTTCGGCGGCGACGTGTGGTGGCTCAGCTACGCCCTGATCCGCGACGGGTTGCTCGTCGTCACCTTTGCCCTGAGCGCCCTTTTCCTCTTCCCCAACGTCTACATGAGCGCCGATCTCGGTGTCCCGATCACGGCTCCGCTCGCGGCGCTGGTGCTCTTCTGGGCCCTGCTCGCCAAGCTGACCGGCGATTCCGACGACGACCCAAGGACCTTCAGGATCGTCTCGATCCTGCTCGTGGTCGCGTCGATGCTCTACATCATTCCGCAGATCTACGGCGTGGAGGCCGGCGACCAGGTGGATTCCTTGAACAGCATCGCCGGCCTGGGCGGGATCCCGGGCGCGCTCGTCAGCGGGTCCAACCCGAGCCTCTCCTACCCGATCCTCAATCTGAGCCTTCTGGGCTTCGCCGCGACCGGTGCGGTCATCTTCGCCTGGTTCATGCGCAAGACCAGGTTCGAGCCGGCCGACATCTGACACGAGGCCGCCCTCACGCCCACTCGCATAGGACCGCCGCTCTCCCGAGCGGCGGTCAATTTCTGCGGCAGCCTCGCCCCCGACAGGCGGCCGCCGTGTTCCGGCCGCGCGCCCGGCCTACAGGCCAAAACGAAGCAGCGCCAGCGCCCCTATGACCAGCGAGTAGATGGCGAACGGAGTAAGCGTCCGGCTGGTGAAGTAGCGACTCAGGAATCGCACCGAGGCGTACGCGGCGACCGCCGCCGCAACGCTCCCGGCGAGCACCTGGCCGCGCACGCCCTCGCCGTTCGGACCGAGCAGGTCCGGCAGCTTGTACACGCCGGCGGCAAGGATGATCGGAGTGGCGAGCAGGAATGAGAAGCGCGCCGCATCCTCGTGATCGAGGCCCCGGATCAGGCCCGCGACCATGGTGATGCCGGAGCGGCTGATGCCCGCCAGGAGCGCGAAGACCTGCGCCACTCCAACCACCCCGGCCTCTCGGAACTCGAGCGTGTCGAGCTGGCGATCCCCCGAGGGTGTCTGCTCGTGAGCGGCGACGACGGAGCGGACGGCAGCGCGGCGGCGGAACCGCTCGCCCGCAAGCAGGATGCAGCCGTTGATGACGAGGAAACCGGCGGCCGCCACCGGCGTCGCGAACAGCACGCGGAGCGGATGCTCCAGCAGGATGCCCACGACCCCGGCCGGAACGGAAGCTACGACGAGCAACCAGCCCAGCCTCTCTTCGGGCAACTCGATCCGGCGCCGTCGCAGCGAGCGAAGCAGGCCGCCTACGATGCGTATCCACTGGTCCCGATAGAAGACTGCCAGGGCGAGGGCCGTGGCGACGTGAAGGCCGACCAGGAAGGCGAGGAAGAACGACTCCGGCGCGGACTGAGCCGCGACCACGCTGGTCCAGCCGAAGAACGCCGGCAGGATGACCGAATGCCCCAGGCTCGAGACCGGGAACAACTCTGTGACGCCCTGGATGAGCCCGAGGATGATCGCCTGGGAATAGTCCACGTTCCTCGCCTTCCAATATCGGGGCAGGAGCCCGGCGGGTCACTCCGGGGCCATCACGCGCGCAACCTGGCGGGGATTTGCGCAGCCGCCGCTTCGTCTACGATCCAGGTCGCGCCGGCCCGGCGAGTTCGCTGGACCGGCCAGCGGCGATCGTCCCGGGTGTCGCCGAACACGTGGCCCAGCGCCCCGGCTTTGCCGGCACCCCAGGTAACCACCAGCACCGGGGCCGCCTCGAGCATCCTCGGGTTGATCGTCACGCGTGGCAGATGCGGGCCGATGTGCGTCGGTGCCGGCACTCCCATGGTCCAGGCCATGCTGGTGAGGGCGGGCGATCCGGGAAAGCAGGACAGCACGTGGCCGTCGTCACCTAGGCCTGCGAGGATGAGATCGAAGGCGGGCCAGTTGCCTTCGAGGAGCCGCACATTGAGGCCGAGTTCCTCGGCATAGCGAGCGGCGCACCAGCTACTGTCGTGCCCTTCGGCCAGGGCGCGGTCCGTCGGGAAGGGGTGGACGTTCGACCGCGGCAGCGGCGCCCCGCCGGCCGACCCGCCGCCCAGGAGGACCTCGTCGAGGGCGGTCACGTTTGACTCCGGATGCCCGCGCGGAACGAAGCGATCGTCGCCCCACCAGACGTGGACCTGCGGCCAGGGAATCCGCTCGACCAGCGGGGACCCGGCGAGGAGCCGGTAGATCGAGATGGAGATTCTGCCGCCGGTCGTGCAGAAGTCCGCCCGGCCGCGCCGTTCCGCCGCGGCGATCAGGGCTGCCGCGATCCGATCGGCGGCCTCGCCGGCGGCCCGGTCCGGGTTCGCGACGACGACGAGATCCGGCTCGCCCTGGTTGGGAATCTGCAGGGCGGACGTGCTCGTACCGCAGATCTCCTCCGGGGCCGCGGAGGAACCTGGCTCCCGCTCAGTCATCCTGGGCAACCCTCGTCGCCGGGGCCCCCTTGTGCGATGGCGCATCCGGCCCCAGAAGTCGACCGGCCATCGCCAGCGCGCCGACGGCGACTGGGTCGAGCGCCCCCTCCTCGATCGCCAGGCCGAGCAGATCGGGATCCATCAGGCGCGGCGCTGCGTAACTTCGGCGAACGCGCTCCGAGCCGTTCTCGAGAACGGAGACTTCGACCCTGCGATCGTCCGCAGCCACATTGCCCGTGAGCTCGACGCCCCGCAAACGAGAAACGATCTCGACCCGGACCGTCGATCCGGTGCCCAGATCCGAGGTGACCGGCCGCAGGAGCACGTCCACGAGGTGCTCCTTCTGGCGGAGGGTGGCAAGCCGCCGGCTATCGCTCTCGCGGTGGAGCGGTGCGGCCACAGTCATGCCCAGCCGCGACGCCAGCCAGGCGACGTGATAGAGCGGGCGAACCACGTTCGTCTCCCCGGCCGGGTCGTCCGGCTCGGCCGCTGCGTACGCCACGTCGATTCGGCGCACGGCGCGGAGATGCGGCCGCAGGTCGGGCAGGTCGTAGACGGAGGCGAGAGCCTCGCGCCAGCGGGACTGGCGCAACAACGCCCAGTCGACGACGACCAGGCGGCGTTCCCCCGCGACGGCCGCCAGCCTGGCCAGCAGGTCAAGGCCGTCGCCGCTCCAGCCCGAACCGTCCACGATGAGCCGGTCCGCGATGGGCAGCAACCTGTCGGCGCGGTGCGAGCCGAAGGGCGGGTCGCCGGGCCACCACAGGGCCACGGGCAGGTCGTGGACGAGCAGGGGCACGATGATCGAGGCCAGATGCTGGCCCGTCTCCCCGTGGGCGGCGACATGGATCGTCTCCGCCCCGGTCTCGGCCCGGCCATCGGGAGTGGTCAGCGACAGGGCCTCGATGCGGGCGTCGAGGCCCGGCGGCCCCTGCGGGTCGGTCGCTGAGAGGATCAGCGAGCGAGACGCATGACGGCCGGCGGTAGCCGCGATTGTCGCTGCACACCGCTCGGCAGCCTCGTTCTCGCCGGCAACGACTACCAGGTTGAGGACGCTGGTTCGGGCTGCCACGTGGTGTCCACCGGCCTCGCTCGTCTCCCGCGCGGCGGCAAGGGCGGCCGCGGCCCGGGCGGCGGCCTGGGCCTGGGCCTCGATCAGCGCCGCCTCGGCCTTCGCTGCCTCGACCCGTGCCACCGCCGCGCGTGCCCAGAGCTTGCCGAGCTGGCCCTCGATCTCGGGGACCGAATGAGCCACCGGGCGGGGCGGCGTCAGATCCGTCTCCACCGTCGTCCGTCCCGTTCCATCAGCTCGTCGGCCGCCTCTGGCCCCCACGAACCTGCCGCGTAGTTCGGGAAGCCTGGCGCGGGCATTTCGGCCCAGCGATTGATGATGGGTGTAACGACCGACCAGGCGGCCTCAACCTCATCTGCCCGGGTGAAGAGCGATGCGTCGCCCAGAAGTGCGTCGAGGATGAGCGTCTCGTACGCATCGGGAGAATCCACCACGAACGAGGTGTCGTAGGCGAAGTCCATGTTCACGGTCCGAACATCCAGGCCGAGCCCGGGCACCTTGGCCGCGAAACGCAGCATGATCCCCTCGTCGGGCTGGATGCGCATGGCCAGGACATTGGGCGCGGGATCGCCCGACGATTCGCGAAAGAGCCGCAGCGGAACTTCCTTGAACTGGATCGCAATCTCGGTGGCGCGCTTTGGAAGCCGCTTCCCGGCACGGAGGTAGAAGGGGACTCCGCTCCAGCGCCAGTCGTCGATCGTGAAGCGACCGGCGACAAACGTCTCCGTTTCCGACTCGGGATCGACCTCAGGTTCGCCGCGATAGCCCGGTTGAGGGTCGCCCTGGACCCAACCAGGGCCGTACTGGCCGCGAACGACATCTCGGCGGACATGCTCGAGATCGGGAGTGGCGATCGCGCGCAGGACCTGGAGCTTCTGGTCGCGCAGGGCGTCTGCCTGGAACGAGGACGGCGGCTCCATGGCCACCAGGGTCATCAGCTGAAGCAGATGGTTCTGCAGGATGTCGCGACTGGCACCGGTTTCTTCGTAGAAGGCGCCGCGACCTTCGACTCCGATCGACTCGGCCACCGTTATCTGGACGTGATCCACGTAGCTCCGGTTCCAGACCGGCTCGAAGATGCCGTTGCCGAATCTGAAGACAAGCAGGTTTCGAACTGTCTCCTTGCCCAGGTAGTGGTCTATGCGAAAGACCTGCGACTCGCGGAAGACCTTGTTGACCTCGTGGTTCAGGAGGCGCGCCGATTCGATGTCGCGCCCGAACGGCTTCTCGACGATCACGCGACGCCAGCCAGCGCCGCGCATCTCGTGATCGAGGCCCACGCGGCCCAGCTGGCGCACGATCTCGGTGACCTGCGACGGTTGAGTGGCGAGGTAGAAGAGGCGGTTGCCGGCCGTGCCGTGCTCCGTGTCGAGCTCGTCGAGCCTGGCGGCGAGTCTGTCGAATCCGCCGTCGTCCGCGAAGTCGAGCTGCTGGTAGTTGATGCGCCTGGCAAACTCGGCCCAGGCCCCCTCGTCGATCGGCTGGACGCGCGAGTACGTCTCGAGCGAGGCACGGACATCGGTCGCGAAGGCTTCGTCCGTGTAGGGCCGGCGGGCAACGGCCACCAGGCTGAACTCGGCCGGGAGCAGGTTGGTTCGCCACAGCTGGTAGATGGCCGGCATGACCTTGCGGTGCGCCAGGTCTCCAGTCGCTCCGAACAGGACGAATGCGCACGGGTCCGGCACGCGCTCGAGGCGGAGCCCCTGCCGGAGCGGGTTGACCTCCGGGTCCGGACGCCCGCGGCGACGGGCGGCCGTGGCCGCTTCCCGAAGCTGGAGGGCGGTTCGGGCGGGAGGCGGCGGAGTGGACGAGCGGGGCGGGCTCATCGAACGCCGGATTGCGGGCAGGAGGCAGAGGTCGGTTCCATGGCCTCAGCCCTCCATGAGGGCCGCGGCGAGTGCGCGTCCCAGGGCGGCCAGGCCGGAGTCGGGATTCGATCCGAGGTTGAGGCGGAGGACCGGCAGATCGTGATCCCCGAGCGTCCGGGCGTCTCCGATCGCCTGGGCCTCGATGAGCTGGCCGAAGGTGTACGCCTCGCCCGGGATCTCGCGATCGTCCGGATGCTCGGCCACGAGCTGGAGGAACCAGCCGATCGGGGCGCCGCCCTTGTGAAGCTGCCCGGTCGAATGAAGGAAACGGGGCCCGTAGCCGACGGTCGTCGCCCGGCGGGTCATGTCGCGCAGGAGCGTCCGGATTCCAGAAAGGGCGGTGTCTCGGGCCGGAGTCTGGGCGATGTAGGCCTGGATCGAGGCGTAGCCGTTGGCCTTGAGCTCCCCGAGGTGGGCCTTGAGCGCGGTTTTGAGAGCCGGCTCATCGGCCACGCTCAGGGCCGAGACGCCGCCGCCGGCCGCCTCGCCGGCCTCGAATGCGGCCAGGACGGCGCGCGTGTTGATCTTCGCCTCCTCTACGTTCGGCTGGTCGAACGGGTCGATGCCGAGGACGGCGCCGGCGAGGGCGGTAGCCACTTCCCAGCGGACGAACTCGGCCCCGATCTCGATCCTGGAGCCGACCTCGATGCGGACGAGGGGGTGGCCGGCCGCGGCCAGTTCGGCCAGACGGCCGTCCGCGTCGGTTCCGATCGATGGATCGGGACCGGGAGATCCGCTCAGGGCGATGCGGACGAAGACCCGGTCGTCGCCGTAGACCGAAGCGGCGCCGAGCGGCTCGCCGACGACGGGCACGATTCCCAGGCCGCGCTTGCCGGTCGATTCGGCGATGAGCTGCTCGACCCAGGGCCCGAAGGCAGCGAGCTCGCGGTCGATGACGAAGGTCAGCTTGTCACGGCCCGCCTTCGCCAGGGCGCCCATGACGAGGCCCAAGGCCAGGCCGGGGTTCCGTGCCGGATCCGAGACCCCGCAGGCGAGGACCATGGCCCGTGCCTTCTCGAGCAGCACGTCGAGGTCGACCCCCATCAAAGCGCCGGGGACCAGGCCGACGTAGGTCAAGGCCGAGTATCGACCGCCCACGTCCGGGGGGTTGAGGAACACCTCGCGCAACTGGTCGTGGTGCGGGATCGAGCGCAGGCTGTGGTCGGGGTCGGTTATCGCGGCCATGAAGTCGCCCGGCTGCGTCGGCCGGCCGAGGCCCGCGGCATCCAGGGCGCCAGCGATTCGCGCCCACTGGTACTCCTCGAATGAGAGTGACTCGGCCGTGGTCCCGGACTTGGTGGAGACGATGAAGAGCGTGGCCGTCGGGTCCAGGTCGTCGAGGCTCGAGCTGACGGCGGCCGGGTCCGTCGAGTCCAGGACGCGGACCGGGATGGCGTCGTCTGCAGTGCCGAACACCTGGGCCATGAGCGCCGGCGCGAGGCTGCTCCCGCCCATGCCGCCCAGCACGGCCGTGGTGAAGCCCTCGGCGCGAATCGCGGCCGCGAACGCCTTCAGTTCGCCCGCCTCGTCGGCGAAGTGGAACGGCGCCTCGAGCCAGCCCAGGCGCGACGCGATGGCCCGCTGGACGAGCTCCTGGTCCGACCAGACGGCAGGGTCGCGCCGGCCGATCGCCCGGTCGGCCCAGTTCTCGCCGACGGCGCGGTCTCGGGCCGCGGCCAGCGCCGCTTCGAGCTTCTCGTCGATCAGCGTCAGATCCACGGCGAGGGTTCTGGCGGGTTTCGGTTGAGTCATGACGGCGGCCTCGTAAATCGCTGGAGCCCGGGTGGGAACGAATGAGACGTGGCGGTCACCGGTCGAGGTCGGTCGGTCCGGCCCATTCCAGGCGGGCCGCCTCTTCTTCGATGGCGCGGATCTTGGCGACGCGCCGGACGTGGCGCGGAGCGCCGCTGAAGCGCGCGGCCAGGAAACTCTCGGCGCAGGACACGGCCGTCTCGACACCGATCACCCTGGCCCCGAGAGCCAGCACGTTCATGTCGTCGTGCTCGACGCCCTGGCCGGCAGAATACGTGTCGTGACACAGCCCGGCGCGGATGCCGGGCATCTTGGAGGCGGCGATCGAAGCGCCGACGCCGCTGCCGCAAACGAGGATGCCGCGGTCGGCCCGACCATCCCGGATGGCGAGGGCAAGGGCGCGGGCGTAGTCCGGGTAGTCGTCCGCTACATTCGAGCCGTCGCCACCCAGGTCGATGAGCTCGTGTCCGAGCGGCGCCAGGCGCGCCAGCAGCTCGGCCTTCAGTTCGGCGCCTGCGTGGTCTGCCGCGAGTGCGACGCGCATCCCTGTTCCTCTCAGCGCGCTTCCGGGCCGCGTTCGAGCGTCTCGACCCGCCCGCTGAAGCCTTCACGGACGACTCTGCGACCGAGTTCCGCGACGCGATCGACGGTGAAACCGAAGCGGCGCAGGATCTCGTCGCCCGGTGCCGAAGCGCCGAAGTGGTCGACCCCGACGATCACACCGTCGATGCCGGCGTAGCGCTCCCAGCCGAATGGGCTGAGGGCCTCGATGGCGATCCGGCCTTGGATGGCCCGCGGCAGGACGGACTCGCGGTAGCCCGCTTCCTGCGCCTCGAACCGCTCCCAGCATGGCAGGCTGACGACCCGGCTGCGGATGCCTTCTCGCTCGAGTGCGGTCGCCGCCCCGAATGCCAGCTGAAGCTCTGAACCCGTGGCAATCAGGATCAGGTCGGGCGTGGTCGCATCGCCCGAGGCGTCGCGCAACACGTAGCCCCCGCGCGCGACTCCGGACCGGGCCTTCTCTGCCGTGCCGTCGAGGACCGGCAGCTTCTGGCGGGTCATGATCAGGGCCGTTGGGCCGTCCCGACGCTCGACGGCGCAGACCCATGCCGCCGCTGCTTCGTTCGGGTCGCCGGGCCGGATCACGTCGAGGCCCGGCATTGCTCGGAGTGCTGCCACCTGTTCGATCGGCTGGTGAGTGGGCCCATCCTCGCCGAGCGCCACGGAGTCGTGCGTCCAGACGTAGATGACCCCAAGGCGGCTCAACGCGGCCAGCCTGATGGACCCGCGCATGTAGTCGCTGAAGGTCAGGAAGGTGGCCGCATACGGGATGAAGCCGCCGTACAGGGCGATGCCGTTGGCGATCGCGCCCATGGCGTGTTCTCGGACACCGAAGCGGATGTTCCGGCCGCCGGTGGCTCCCGGCTCGAAGAGGCCGCCGTCCGCAATGTCGGTCAGGTTCGACTCGGACAGGTCGGCCGAGCCGCCGAAGAGCTCCGGCACCGGGCCGGCCAGGGCGTTGATCGCCTCGCTGCTCACCTTCCGCGTCGGCTGGGAGTCGCCCGGGGCGTAGGTCTTGAGCCCGGCCGACCAGCCGTCGCCCAGGCGGCCGCTCCAGCGCCGGTCGAGCTCGGCCGCCTCCGCCGGGAAGTCGTGCCGATAACGGGCCAGGCTCTCGCGCCACTCGGCCACGAGCCTCTCGCCGGCCGGGATCGCCTCGCGGAACCGGGCGAGTGCCGCGTCGGGAACGTAGAAGTCGCGGTCCGGGTCCCAGCCGTAGGCCAGCTTCGCCCCGCGCACCTCGTCGGGACCGAGCGGGGACCCATGCGCCTTCTGCGAATCGTGCTTGGTCGGCGCCCCGTAACCGATGTGAGTCCGGACGGCGATCAGGCTCGGGCGGTCGTCGGCCCTGGCCGCGGCGATGGCGGCGCCGATCGCCTGGATGTCGTTGCCGTCGTCGACCCGAGTTGTCCCCCAGCCGTAGGCGTCGAAGCGGTCGACCACGCTCTCGGAGAAGGCCATTCCCGTCGGACCGTCCAGCTGGATTCCGTTGTCGTCGTACAGGAAGACCAGTCTGCCGAGACGAAGGTGCCCGGCGAGAGAAGCGGCCTCGGACGCGATGCCTTCCTGGATATCGCCGTCGGAGCAGATGGCGTAGACGTAGTGGTCGATGAGGACATGGCCAGGCCGGTTGAACTCATCGGCCAGGCGGCGTTCGGCGATGGCCATACCGACGGCGGTGGCGAAGCCTTGGCCGAGGGGCCCGGTGGTGGCCTCGACTCCGGCGGTCAAGCCGTACTCGGGGTGGCCGGGCGTAGGAGACCCCCATTGTCGGAAGGCCTTGATGTCCTCGAGCGTCAGCCCGTAGCCCGTCAGGTACAGCAGCGAGTACAGGAGCATGCTGGCGTGTCCCGCAGACAGGACGAATCGGTCGCGGTTGGGCCAGCCCGGATCCGTCGGCGAGTGGCGCAGGAAGCGGCTCCACAGGGTGAAAGCCATCGGGGCCATGCCCATCGGCGCCCCGGGATGGCCGGAGTTGGCCTTTTGAACGGCGTCGATGGAGAGCGTGCGAATGGTGTCGATCGCCAGCTGGTCGAGATCCCCGGCCCTATCCGTCATTCGATCTCCTGCTGCTTCGCGGGTGCCGCCGCCTGCGCGTCAGCCTGCGACCATGACCGTAGCGCCAGACTTCAGGGCGCACACCCGCCGGAGCCGACGGGGTTCGTTCGAGGCCCCCAAAGAGGTCCGGCCATCGGCCGCGCTCGACGATTCAGACTTGGCGCGGAGAGGGATCCTGCCTGGATCGAACCTCCGGGCCCGATAACCAAGCATTCTAAGGCTCGGCGTCCATTCGCCGGCGTGGTGAGGTTCGCGGACCGGCCTGCGTACCACGTCTCGGAAGGTTGCGGGGTCCTTGCAGGCTGCTACACTCGCCTTGCAGGTGGTGCGCATTCCTGCGGGTCAAGCGTTGCCTGGCGGAAGGAGCCGGGCCGGCGGTCCCGTCCGTGGACGGCGGAATATGAGGAAGGCAGATGCGGGTCTACGACGGCAGTCCGCGCCAGAACTACGAAGAAGTTCTGCGGTCCATAGGCGCGTTTCTCGATCAGCGGGGCATGCGCGAGGCCCTGGTAGTCGAGGTGCCCGACGGTTTCGTCGTTCAGGGCCTCTTCGTGGAGACGTCCACGTCCGGCGCCTGGTCGGAGCACCTGGGCCAGCAGGTCAAGGAGACGTTGACCTTCCTCGACGAAGACATCGCTCGCTTCATGGAAGAGGGACATGACCGGCGCGGCAACCAGCAGCGCGCGGCCACCTGGGGCCAGGCGGGCTACTATGAGCAGGCGTTCCGCGTTGTCGGCCGCTACGTCGACGAGCAGAAGCCTCGAGACATCTTCTTCTTTGAGCAAGACGGGGCGTTTGTGCTTCGGCTCCTGATGTGGGAGCAGACCGGCAGAAGGCACGTCCTCGTGGAATTCACGCGCGATGAAGTCGAGGCGATGATCGCCCAGGCCCATGACTTCAGAGTCCAAAAGCCCACGCCTCGGCCGGGAGCATGAGCTCGGGGGAGGCGTGGGCCTGGCAGGGAGGAAGACAGTGAAAATCGTGAAGATCGTGGCGACGTTCCTGTTGGTGGTGCTCGCCGCTCTTGTCATCATCCCCCTCGTCGTGCTGGCCGGTCTCTTCGTCTGGCTGAAGCTGACCGAAGAGGGTGATGAGGAGTCGCTCGAGCTCGACCAGGAGAACGTCTAGCACGGCTCGAGCCGGATTGCCCGAAGGTCGCCCGGGCCCCGAGGTCCGGGCGATTGTCTGACCGGTCCCGACTTCCGTCGCTGCGCGTCCCTTGACAGGCGACTGGCCGAGGCCTAGCATCAATGAGCCTTTATATAAAGGCCCGTTGTTTTGGGACGTTGCCCCGGGCGCACGCGGCCAGTTCTGGCTGGCCGGCGCCCTGGGGGTCATCGTCGTGACCGCGAGCGTCACCGCGGTGCAGCGCACCTGGCACGTTCGGACGCAGCTTCGCCATGAGGAGTAGCGGCCGAAAGATCCGGGTCGCGATCGTCGGCGTGGGCAACTGCGCGAGCAGCCTCGTCCAGGGCCGCTACTACTACGAGAACGCGGCCGAGACCGACTTTGTCCCGGGCCTCATGCACGTCAGCCTGGGCGGCTACCACGTCCGCGACCTCGACTTCGTGGCCGCCTTCGACATCGATAAGAACAAGGTCGGCAAGGACCTCTCCGAGGCCATCTACACCAAGCCGAACAACACCTTCGTCTTCCAGCAAGTCCCCAAGCTCGGCGTCAAGGTTGATCGCGGCATGACCCACGACGGCCTGGGCAAGTACCTGAGCCAGATCATCGAGAAGGCCCCCGGGCCGACCGCGGACGTGGCCGGGATCCTGCGCGAGCGCAAGGTCGACGTCCTGATCAACTACCTCCCGGTCGGCTCGGAGGAGGCGACCAAGTGGTACGTCGAGCAGGCCCTCGCCGCCGGCGTGGGCGTGGTCAACTGCATCCCGGTCTTCATCGCCCGCGAGCCCTACTGGCAGCGCCGCTTCGCCGAGCGCGGCCTGCCGATCATCGGCGACGACATCAAGAGCCAGGTCGGGGCGACGATCAGCCACAGGGTCCTGACCCGCCTCTTCATGGACCGCGGCGTCCGCCTCGATAGGACCTACCAGCTCAACTTCGGGGGCAACACCGACTTTCTCAACATGCTCGAGCGCGAGCGACTGGAGTCCAAGAAGATCTCCAAGACCAACGCGGTCACATCGATGCTCGACTACGACATCGATCCGGACAACATCCACGTCGGCCCCTCTGACCACGTGCCCTGGCTGCTGGACCGCAAGTACTGCTACATCGTGATGGAGGGCACGACCTTCGGCGACGTGCCGCTCAAGGCCGAGATGAAGCTCGAGGTCTGGGACAGCCCCAACTCCGCCGGTGTCGTCATCGACGCCGTCCGCTGCCTCCGCCTCGGGCTCGACCGCGGCCTAAAGGGCGCTCTCGTGGCTCCCTCGGCCTACTTCAAGAAGAGCCCGCCGATCCAGCTCCACGACGATGTCGCCTACAACCGCGTCGAGGCCTTCATCCGCGGCGAGGACAACGAGTCCCTCGTCGGCACCGAGACCCTGCCGGGGCGCGTCACGCGCCCGGCCCCGCTCCGCGGCGGCAAGGCGGCCGTCGGGGCGGCGCGCTAGACCGGGAAGACTCCACCGTCGGCTACCCGGGCGCCGCGCGCAGCCCGAGGGCCGACGGTGGCCCGTCGGGGCCGGGTTTCAGTCGCCGGCCGAGCCACTGCCTCTACCCGTGCGTCATCCGCCGGAGGAGGCCGCGGCCTTCTCGTCGATTCTCGTGAGCAGGGACTGCCAGGCGCGCTCGAATGCCTCGACCCCCTGGTCCTGCAGGCGCCGCCCGAGCTCCCCCACGTCCACCCCCGCCGCCTCGAACCGGGCGATCAGCGCCTCGTCCTGGGGATCGGGGCCGACTGCGAGCGTATCGGCGACCGTCCCGTGGTCGGCGAACGCGAGAAGCGTCTCCTCCGGCATCGTGTTGACGGTCAGCGGGGCGGCCAGCGCCTCGACGTAGAGAACATCGGATGCCTTCGGATCCTTGGTGCCCGTGCTCGCCCACAGGAGCCTCTGTGGTCGGGCCCCCTCGTTGAGCAATCGCTGCCAGCGGTCGCTTTCCAGGAGCGCGCGGTAGGCAGCGTACGTCTTGCGAGCCGTCGCAATGCCCAGCTTGAGGTGGAGATCGGGCGGCAGATCACCGGCGAGGGGGCCGTCCCAGCGGCTGACGAAGACCGACGCGACCGAGGGAACGTACGGATCGAGCCCGGCCTCCACGCGCCGCTCGATCGCCCGGGTGTAGGCTTCGGCGGCCGCAAGGTAGTGCTCGGTCGAGAAGAGCAACGTAACGTTCACCGGGACGCCGGCGACGATCGATGCCTCGATAGCCTCGAGACCGGCCGTCGTTCCCTGGATCTTGATGAACAGGTTGGGCCGGCCGGCCAGGGCGTGCAGCCTGCTCGCGGCGCGGATCGTGGCCCCGGTATCGGCGGCCAGCAGGGGCGACACCTCGAGCGAGACGAACCCGTCGACTCCGTTCGTGCGCCGATGGATGGGCAGGAACAGGTCGGCCGCCCGGCGCAGGTCGTCGAGCGCCAGCTCGAAGAAGATGCCCTCGCCATCGGAGCCTGCCGCCGAGAGCCGTCTGATCGCCTCGTCGTAGGCAGCAGAGCCGCCGATCGCCTTGTCGTAGATCGACGGGTTGGACGTCAAGCCGCTCACGGACAGCTCCGCGATGTAGCGCTCGAGCGTCCCGCTCGTCAGCAGGTCGCGGGTGATGTTGTCGAGCCAGACGCTCTGTCCGATCCGACCGAGCTGCACGGTCCGGTTCATATCGCCTCCAGTTTGCCGCCCGATGTTAGCCGTTCAGCATGTCGCCGCGAAATGCGTCGGCATCCTGGAGCCGCCGGCGCAACGCGTTCAAGAACCGGGCGGCCAGCTCGCCGTCGACCAGCCGGTGATCCGCCGTCAGGGTCAGCTTCATCATCTGCCGGATTCCGATCGCTTCGCCGACCGCGACCGGTGTCGGGACGACGCTCGAAACCGCCAGGATCGCCGATTCGCCGGGGTTGATGATGGCGCAGAACTCATCGACGCCGAACATCCCGAGATTCGAGATCGTGAACGTGCTGCCGGACATGTCGTCGGGCGGAAGCGTCCCGTTGCGGGCCGCCTCGGCGAGCTCCGCGGCCCTTGCGTGCAGGTCGTCCAGGGAGCGGCGATCGGCGTCGCGGATCACCGGCACGACCAGGCCGTCGGGCAGCGCGACGGCAAGTCCGACGTGGACGTGGCGGCGAGGCCAGACCGAGACCCCGTCGGTGCGCGAATTGACGTCCGGGAACTCCACCAGAGTCTGCGCTGCCGCCGAGACGATGAAGTCGGTGACGGTGAGCGCCTTGCCGGCGGCCTTGAGCTCGGTCCGGAGGGCGAGCAGCCGGGTCATGTCAACGGCGATGGTGACCGTGAACTGGGGGACGGTCGTCGCGCTCAGCGTGAGACGCTCGGCGATAACCCGGCGCATCCTGGTCATCTGCCGCGGACCCGGGTCGTCGGCGTCCCCGGCGTAGAACGTGGGTTGCGGCGGCCGGACGCCGGCGGCAGTCGTCGCCGCAGGCGCAAGACGTGGTGCCATCGGCGAGGCCGACACCACGGCCGGCGCCATCTCGGCCGCTGCCGCGGGCGCAGCCGGGCCAGCCTCCATGGCGGCCTGGACGTCTCGCTCGGTGATGCGGCCCTCCGGCCCGGTCCCGGTGAGCGTACGCGGGTCGATCCCGGACGTGGCGGCGAGCCGGCTGGCCCGGGGGCTGATGCGAAGATGACCGGGCCCGCCGCGAGGCGGCGGCATCTTCGGGGACGCCCCGGGCGCGGGTTGAACGGCGGCACCGGCCGGCGCAGGGATTGCTTCGACCGCAAACGGCTCCGGCGCGCCCGCTTCACCCGTGGTGCCCACGACCGGTGGCGGTCCTTCGGGCACGGTCTCCCCAGGCTCGCCGACGTAGGCGCACACGGCGTTGACCGGGACCGTCTGGCCCTCTTCGACTACGCGCTTGAGCAGCACGCCCTCTTCGAATGCCTCGACGTCCATGTTCGACTTGTCGGTCTCGATCTCGAAGAGAACGTCGCCCTTCCTGACCGCGTCACCTTCGCGCTTGTGCCAGGCGACGAGGACGCATTCCTCGGTCATCTGACCGGGCTTCGGCATGAGGATCGGATGAGCCATGGTGTCCCTCGCGAAATGGGCCCGGCGGTCGTTGCCTACAGTAGAGCGGCCACCGCCGCCCCGATATCGCCGGCGTTAGGCAGGAAGGCCTTCTCCAGGCCCTCGGCCTGGGGCGAGATGCCGTTGGCGGCGCCGATCCGGCCGACCGGCGCGTCGAGGTAGTCGAAGGCTTCGAGCTGGATGCGGGCGACGATTTCGTTGACGAAGCTGCCGATGAGCACGGCCTGGCTCGCGACCACGCAGCGACCGGTCTTGCGGACGGAGGCCAGAACGGTCTCCATGTCCAGCGGGACGAGGCTCCGCAGGTCGACGACCTCGGTTTCCACGCTGTGATCGGCCTTCAGCTGCTCGGCCGCCTTCAGCGCGTCGATCACGGCCGGACCCCACGCGACGATGGTGGCGTCGGAGCCTTCGCGGACGACCCGGGCGACGCCAAGCGGCTCCAGGTGTTCCTCCTCGGGCACGACGCCCTTCGTGCCGTAGAGCCCCTGGCTCTCGACGAACAGGACGGGGTTGTTCGTTCGGATCGCCGACTTCAGGAGCCCCTTGGCGTCGGCGGGTGTCGCCGGGTAGACGACGTACATCCCGGGGATGTGGGTGAAGACGCTCTCGAGAGACTGCGAGTGCTGGCCGCCGTAGCCCTTGCCGGCGCCGACAGAGGCGCGGATGACGAGCGGCACCTCGGTCTGGGCACCCGACATGTAATGCCACTTGCCGGCCTGGTTGGCGATCTGGTCGGATGCCATGAGCGCGAAGTCCATGTACATGAGCTCGACGACAGGTCGCAGCCCGACCATGGACGCGCCGACCGCCGTGCCGCAGATGCAGGCCTCGGAGATCGGCGTGTTGAAGATGCGCTCGCGACCGAACGCCTCCAGCAGGTCTTTGGTGAGCTTGAAAGCTCCGCCGTAGTCGGCGACGTCCTCGCCGTAGACGACGATCCGGCGGTCGCGCAGCATCTCCTCGACGAGGGCCTCACGCAGCGCGTCCTTGTAACTGATCGTGCCGTTGGCGCGCTTCGCCACCGGCGGCTCCGCGTACGTGACGACTGCGCGGTCCGGCTCGGGGACGACGTCCGCGGCGGTGTCGGTGTAGAGGTACTTGAGCAGGTCGGCCGGGGCCGGGTCCGTGGCCTGCGAGGCCCGCACGGCTGCGCGGGCGTTCCGCTCACGCGCCCTCGACTCGATCTCGGCGAGCGCGGCCGCGTCGGCAACTCCGGCCGCGATCAGCTGATGCTTGAGCCGCTCTATCGGGTCGACCGCCCGCCAGGCCGCCTCCTCGTCCCGAGTCCGATACTCGTTGCGGGGATCGGACAGGGAGTGGCCGTAGTAGCGATACGTGCTCGCCTCGATGAGGACCGGGCCCCTCCCCTCCCGGCAGGTTGCGGCCGCCCGCTCGATCGCGTCGCGGACGGCCAGCACGTCCATCCCGTTGACGACCTCGGCGTGCATGTTGTCCTGGGCGAAGCCGGCGGCACGGCGGGCCAGGTGGTGGACGCCCATCACTTCCTCGTCGGTCCGATGGGTCATCCCATAGTGGTTGTTGACGATCACGTAGATGACCGGCAGGCCCCCGGCGCGCGCCCCGGCCAGGTGGTTCGTCCACTGCTCCTGGGAAGCCCAGTTGAGCGACTCGAGGACGACCCCGTTGGCGTAGGCGCCGTCGCCTGCGAAGCAGCAGACCACCCGGTCGGAGCCCCGGTAGCGGAGCGCCATCGCCGCGCCGGTCGCGATCGGCACGCTTCCACCGACGATCGCGTTCGCCCCGAGATGGCCGGTCGAGAAGTCGCCGATATGCATTCCGCCGCCGCGTCCCCGGCAGTAGCCCTCTTCCTTGCCGAACAGCTCCGCGATCGTCCGATAGACGTGCTCCTCCAGCGCGTCTGCCAGAAGACCCTCCAGGCTCGATGCCTTCGACCAGGGTGCGCGAGCCCGGAGGGCATCGGCCGGCATCGCCCGGACCGCGGCGAACCCCTTGGCGATCGCGTCGCCGTGTCCGCGGTGCGAGCTGGTGATGTTGTCGTCGGGGCGGAGCGCGCCGCAGGCGCCCACCGACGTCGCCTCCTGGCCGATCGAGACGTGGGTCGGGCCGCGATAGTCGTAGCCCGGCAGCGGGCCGTAGCCGCCAGATCGGAGGCGAACGATCATCTCCTCCAGCTCCCGGATGGCCAGCATGTCGTCGAGCAGCTCGAGCGCCGCTGAGGCGGTGAGCTTCCCCGCGGCGATC
The DNA here is from genome assembly GCA_049514315.1 of Candidatus Limnocylindrales bacterium. Classification (GTDB taxonomy): domain Bacteria; phylum Chloroflexota; class Limnocylindria; order Limnocylindrales; family CSP1-4; genus Fen-1039. Next base: position 53,939 of record JBEKVD010000005.1, read on the forward strand.
TCGGAGCCGGCGTCGCCGGCGAAGTCGAAGCCGCGGATCGAACCCAGGGATTCCTCGAACGGCGTGAAGTCGGGTCGAGTGTCGCTCCGGTAGGCCGGCTCCGTGACCATGTTCTCCACCTCTGACGCTGATCTGGCTGTCGTCTTCATGTGTTGAGCTTCGTCTCCTTCATGCGGCAAGGAGCAGCCTGGCGGCTTCCTCGTCCGTGATCAACCGGTGGATGAGCCCGCTCCGTAGGACGGCCAGGATCGCGGGCGCCTTCGCGGCACCGCCGGCGATCGCCACCACGTCCGGGACGGCCCGGAGCTGCTCCGGGCTGATGGCAATCAGTCGGCTCGGCAATCCGACCGCACCCAGCTCGCGGCCGGCCGCGTCGAGAATCGCCGAGCAGACGTCGGCCACGGCACCGGCCGCGTCCAGATCTGCCGCCAGATCCTCGGGTAGCGCCGCCCGAACGGTCGATCCACTGGCCGTCCACGCGCCGATGCCGACGACGGCCCTGGTGATCCGATCGAACATGTCGATGGTCTTGCGCACATGCGGGTCGCGCCGCAGTGCGGCGGCCATCTCGGGACTGTCGACGAGCATTGGCACCGGCAGTGGGTACACGGGGCCGCCGGTGCACTCGGCGACCCGCCGCACGAGCTCCATCGAGTTCACGTCGAGTTCCAGGGTCGGGACGCTGCCGACCAGCTGGACAACCGTGCAGCCGGGCAAACGAGAAAGGTGCCCGACCATCGAGTGGAGAGTCCGGCCCCACGAGATCCCGAGAACGTCGTGCGCCTCGAGCGTCTGCGTCAGCAGCTCGGCGCACGCCCGGCCGAGCTGCCCTCGCTTGAACTCATCGGATCCGTCGATCAGCCGGACGACCAACGTGCTCCTCAAGCCGTAGCGCGCCGCCAGCTCGCCCGAGAGTTCCATGTCGATCTCCGAGGGCGCCCCGATCTCGATCCGAACGATGCCATCTCGGAGCGCGGCGTCGAGGAGGCGGGCGACCTTGAACCGCGATATCCCGAGTTCCCGGGCGATCTCGCTCTTGCTGGCGCCGTCCAGGAAGTACCGCCGTGCGGCGAGCACCGCGTTGACCACGTGGAGGCGCGTACCACGTCCCTCTGATGGGTCCACCGGGTGCATGTGGTCCTCGTCTGTACCCGCCCGGCGCCCAGGGGTTCGAAAGGCCGTCTCGGCGAGCGGGGCGCGGACATGCTAGCACCCTCACATCTGAGCGGCAAGCGCTCATATGAGCGCCCCCTCGCGACGACGGCCGTGGCTGGGATCGGCGGCCATCGATGTCAGCGTCGAGGGTCGGGTCGTTCCGGGAAAGACCGCGGCGAAGGTTACCGCGCCCCTGGCGTCCTCCGGCTTGATAGCCGGCGCACAGGCACGTAATATGTCATGGGCAACCAATCGGAAAGAGCCGAAACCAACCGAAAGAGCCGGGTCCAGCCGCGTGCAAGCCGCTGCCCGCGCTTGAAGATGCGGCTCACGAGCCTGAGCCGGCAAGGGGAGAGATGGACGACAGCCGCCGCCTCAGCGGCGAAGCGAAAGCGGGATCGCGCAGCCCGATCGTCAACACGCACGTCCACCTGCCGCCCAACTTCTCCGCGTTCGACACGGCCGAAGAGGCGGTCCGGGTTGCCGCAGCCGAGGGCGTCGCGGCAATGGGCATCTCGAACTACCACGACTTCGGTGTCTATCGTCGTTTCGCGGCAGCCGCCACGGACGCAGCCGTCGTGCCGCTCTTCGGCGTCGAGATCATCACGCTGATCGATGAGCTGCCGGGCGGCGGTACCCTCGTCAACGATCCTACGAATCTTAACCGGATGTACCTCTGCGGTAAGGGGCTCACCCAATTCGACCCGCCCTCGCCCCGCGCGGCGCGCCGGATGGCCACGATGCGGGCGGCCGGTGACGACCGAATGCGACAGATGACGGCGAGCGTCGGAGCGCGCTTTGGGCAGGCGGGGCTGGACGGCGGCGAGACCGCTGAGCAGATTGCGGCCTCGGTTGCCGGGCGATGCGGCGTCCCAATCGAATGGGTGTCGCTCCAGGAGCGACACGTCGCTCAGGCGTTCCAGGAGCTGCTCTTCCGCGACGTCGAGCCGGACGGGCGAGCGGCCCTGCTGGGCCGGGCGTTCGATGGGCCGGCGGGCGTAGAGACGACCGATGCCGCTGCGGTCCAGGAGGCGATCCGCTCGAACCTGATGAAGGCCGGCAGGCCGGCATTCATTTCCGAGGCGGCCATATCATTCGACGACGCATACCGGCTCATCCTCGAACTCGGAGGTATCCCCTGTTACCCGATCCTGGCCGATGGCGCGTCGCCGATGTGCGCCTTCGAGGATCCGCCCGGGGCGCTCGTGGAGCGGCTCCTGGGTCGCGGCATCTACTGCGCCGAGCTGATCCCCGGGCGTAACCGTCGCGACGTCGTTGATCGCTATGTGGTCGAACTCCGTCGGGTCGGTATCGTGGTCATGGCGGGCACGGAACACAACACCAGGCGCATGATCCCGCTCGAGCCGATGGCCCTCGGCGGCGAACCTCTGTCAGACTCCTCGCGCGAGGCGTTCTGGGAGGGCGCCTGCGTCGTGGCCGCACATCAGGAGCTGCGTGCGTCCGGCCCGACGGGCTACGTCGATGCCGACGGCCGGCCGGCCGGCGGGTTCCCCGACAGCGAAACGCGTATCCGGGCGTTCCGCCGCATTGGCGACGAGATCATCACCAGCCGATCTGCTGCGAGGGTCCTAGCTTGAACATCCAGTCGGCCCGGGAGGGGCAGTCCGCCCTCAACGGTCTTCTGCACGACCTGGTCTTGCTCGCGCACAGGTTCGGGACCGACCCGGAGTACGCGCGCGGCGGTGGCGGCAACATCTCGGTCAAGGTCGACGGGATCCTGTACATCAAGCCTAGCGGAACCTCTCTGGCGTCGCTCAGTTCCGAGTCGGTCATCGCACTCGACCTCGGGCCACTGCTGGAGCTCCTCGAGGGGTCGCCGGAGCGCCCGATTGCACGCGCCGGCACGGACGAGGTCATGCAGGTCGCAGTCTCGGCTCGCGTCGGCACGCCCGACGACAGGCGCCCTTCGGTCGAGCTCCTGTTCCACGCCCTCCTGCCGGAGCGATTCGTGCTCCACACCCACCCCACGACGGTGAATGCGCTCACCTGCGCCAGCCACGGCGCGGAGATCGCCGAGCGCCTCTTTGGCGCGAGCGTTCTGTGGGTGCCGTACACGGACCCGGGGCTGCCCCTGGCGCGTGCCATCCGCGATGCGAGGATCAGCTACGAGGAGCGCACCGGAACGCCGGCTCCCCGCGTGATCCTTCTCCAGAACCACGGCCTCATAGTGACCGGCGATTCCCCGGCCGACATCGAATCATCCTCGGCGCGGCTGGTCGAAGCGATCACGGCGCACCTGGCGAATCTACCGGCCGTCTCGTGGGGCGAAGTCGATCGGCTTGCGCCCGAGCAGGCCCGCGCCGCGTTGCACGCCGTCGGTCCGGCGCTCCGCGCGCTCCTCGCCCGGGGCGAGCGACTCAAGGTCGTGACTTTCGACGACTCGCCCCTCGCCGTGTCCATGGCGGGCTCGGACCTGGGGCGGGAATTCGCGCTGGGCGGCCCGCTCACCCCCGACCAGATCGTGTACGCGGGCTCGTTTCCCCTCGTCGTGGACTCTCCCGGGGATGCGGCCCCGGACCAGATCGTCGACGGCTTGACGAGCGCGATCGCCGCACGGGGGGCATCGGAGGCCGGGGCACCGGTCGTGGTCGTCGTTCCGGGCCTGGGGATCTTCGCGGGGGGCGATACCTATGCCCAGGCGGACACGGTGCGAGAGGTCTACCTCGACGCAGCCCGTGTGTCCGTAGAGGCTCACAGGCTGGGAGGCGTCCGCCCCCTGGCGGCGTCGGAGCGAGATTTCATCGAGCGCTGGGAGGCCGAGGCGTACCGCCGTCGGGTCAGTGCCGGAGCCACGGTCGCGGGTCGGGCGCGCGGTCTTGTCGTCGTCGTGACCGGCGCTGCCCAGGGCTTCGGGCGCGCGATCGCGGCCGACCTCGTAGCCCAGGGCGGCCACGTCGTTCTGGCCGACATCAATGCCGAGCAGGCCGGACTCGAGGCCCGGGCCCTGGCTTCCGAGTTCGGCCCAGGGCGGGCCGTCGGTGTCGCGCTCGATGTCACCGACGATGCATCGGTGGAGGTCTGCTTCGAGGAGGTCGTGCGCCGCTATGGCGGGCTGGATCTGCTCGTGTCGAACGCCGGCATCCTCCGGGCCGGCAGCATCGCGACTCAGGGCATCGGCGATTTTGACGCCGTGACGCGCGTGAACTACCGGGGCTACTTCCTCTGCGTCCGGCACGCCGCGCCCATCCTGGCCCGCCAGCATCGGGTACGGGCCGATCACTGGGGCGACATCGTTGAGATCAACTCGAAGTCCGGCCTCGTCGGCTCGAGCCGGAACTTCGCCTATTCGGGCAGCAAGTTCGGCGGCGTCGGCCTCACGCAGTCCTTCGCCCTCGAACTCGTCGACGACGGCATCAAGGTGAACGCCATCTGCCCGGGCAACTTCCTCGACGGGCCGCTCTGGTCGGATCCCGACAACGGCCTCTTCGTCCAGTACCTCCGCGAGGGCAAGGTAGCGGGTGCACGGACAATCGATGACGTGCGCCGATTCTACGAGGCGAAGGTGCCGATGGGGCGTGGCTGCACGCCGGCCGACGTCCTCGAGGCCCTCTACTACGTCGTCGCGCAGCGGTACGAGACCGGCCAGGCCATCGCGGTCACCGGCGGCCAGGTGATGCTGAAGTAGCCAGGAGCCGAGGCTTGAGCGAACCGGAGCCGGACGAGCGGCCCATTCCAGCCACTCAGCACGCGATCCAGATCGTGGAAGCGGGCCGGATACGGCACAACCGCGGGAAGGCCGTGTCGATGCCGGGACCGCACCAGGTCCTCGTGCGCATGGAGGCGTGCGGGATCTGCTTCTCCGACACGAAGCTCCTGCATGCGTTCACGAGCCATCCCCGCAAGAGCGTGGTCTTCTCGGGGCTCGACGCGAGCGTGCTGGCCGAGATCCCCTCGTACGTCCCGGAGCGATTGCCGACGGTCCCGGGGCACGAGCCCGTCGGTCGCATCGTCGCGGTGGGCGACCAGGTGCGCCGCCATCGCGTCGGCGAGCGCTGCCTGATCCAGACCGACTACCGCCACCTCCCGACGTCGGCGGCGAACGCCGCCTTCGGTTACAACTTCGAGGGCGGGCTCCAGGAGTACGTGCTGCTCGACGAACGGGTCATCATCGAGCCCGGAACCGAGGAACGCTTCCTGATCCCTGTCGGCGAGGGCCCGAGCGCATCGGCGGTCGCGCTGGTCGAGCCGTGGGCCTGCGTCGAGGCGTCCTACGTGTATCGCGAGCGTCGCGGTCTGCTCGCCGGAGGTCGGCTGCTCATCGTCGGGGACGCGGGTTGCCCGATCGATACCATCACAGCCCTGGTCGAGCAAGCCCGGCCGGTGCAGCTGACCGCCCTCCTGGCCGACGCCGATCAGCGGCAGGCGCTCGAGGCAGCGGGCTCGGCCGCGACCGGCGCCTCCGATCTCGCCGCCATTCCCCGGGCGGCCTTCGACGACATCGTGTACTTCGGGCACGATGCCGGTAGCATCGAGGCGCTGCAGGACTGCCTGGCATTTGGAGGCCTGATCAACGTCGTCGCAGGCGGCGCTTCGATTGGTCGCCCCGTGGCGCTGGACATCGGCCGTGTTCACTACGACCTCACCCGCTGGACGGGTACGGCGAGCTCATCCGCGACCGAAGGCTACGCGGCAATCCCGGGGGACGGCGAGGTTCGGCCCGGAGATCGCCTTGCCGTCATCGGGGCCGCCGGCCCGATGGGCTTGATGCACGTCGTCCGGGCCGCGTCGGCGGGCCGGAATGGACTGTCGATCACGGCGGTCGACGTTGACGAAGCTCGCCTCGAGCATCTCGCGCAGGCGGCCGGGCCGATCGCTCGATCGCGTGGAGTCGAGCTCACGGTGATCAACTCGCGTGTCACGGAGGTCGCGCCGGGCTTCGGCTACATCGCGTTGATGGTGCCGGCTCCGGCGCTGGTCGGTCAAACGATTGCGCTCGCCGGTTCGGGCTGCCGCATCAACATCTTCGCCGGTTTCGCCAGCGGCACTCGGGCCGCCGTGGATCTCGACCGCTACATCGCGCAGCACTGCTATTTCCTGGGCACCAGCGGTTCCGGGATCTTAGACATGAAGGCAGTGCTCGAGAAGCTCGAGCGCGGTGAGCTCGACACCAACATCTCCCTCGACGCAGTGGCCGGCCTGGAGGGAGTCGCCGACGCCCTCGCGGCCGTCGAGGGTCGCACCGCGGTGGGCAAGATCATGGTCTACCCATCTCTGCCCGACATGGGACTGGTGCGTCTTTCCGAGCTGGGCGATCGATTCCCAAGCGTCGCGGCCGCATTTCAGGACGGTCGCTGGACGAAGGCGGCCGAGCAGGAGCTGCTGCGGGTGGCGGGCCGGCCCGAGGCGGGTACGTGAAGTCACTGCGGCTGTACGGACCGGGCGACCTCCGCCTCGTAGACGAGTCTCAGCCCCTCGCCGATGGGGGAGACGAACTCGTCCGTGTGACTGCGGTGGGCATCTGCGGTTCCGATCTCCACTGGTACGCCGAGTCGGGGATCGGAGACGCCGTGCTGTCCCGGCCGCTCGTCCTGGGTCATGAGGCCGGTGGCCTGGTCGAGTCCGGGCCGCGGCGCGGCCAGCGCGTGGCGATCGATCCGAACATCCCGTGTGAGACTTGCGAGCAGTGCCGTGCCGGACACGCCCATCTGTGCCTGGCCCTTCGTTTCGCCGGCCACGGTGCCACGGATGGCACCCTGCGTGAGCTCGTAGCCTGGCCCGGCAGGTGCCTGGTTCCCGTGCCGGAGGGCATGGCCGACGCGGACGTCGCGATGCTGGAGCCGCTCGGGGTCGCTCTCCACGCCGTCCGGCTGGCGCACATCCGGCCGGGCGCACGGGTCGGTGTATTCGGCTGCGGGCCGATTGGGCTGTTCGTCCTCCAGCTCGCTCGCGTGTCCGGCGCAACGACGATCGTCGCGACCGACGTGCTGCCTCATCGTGTCGCAGCCGCCCGCGAGGCCGGCGCGAGCGCCGCGGCGCTCGTCGCCGGCGGGACGGAGCGCGGCGAGCTGCTCGCCGCGACCGGCGGGCACGGGGTCGACGTGGCCTTCGAGGTTGCCGGAGAAGACGACGCGCTCGAAACGTCGATCGCGCTCGCAGCACCGGCCGCCACGGTCGTCGTCGTCGGCATCCCCGCGACGGACCGCACGGCTTTCACGGCGTCCACCGCCCGTCGAAAGGGCCTGACTATCAAGCTCTCGCGCCGCATGAACCGCGTCTACCCGGACGTCATCCGGCTCGTCCAGGCGGGGTCCGTGGACGTTCGATCGGTCGTGACGGCGACCTACCCGCTGAGCGAGTTCAAGGCCGCCTTCGCCGCTGCCGCTGCCCGTGATGGGCTGAAGGTCGTCATTCGGCCATCGGCGTAGCGCGCCCACGCTCCTGCGTCGGCTGAAAGCGGTTCCGTGGCGTGCGCCAGCATCCCGGCCGTCGAGAAGCAGGTGGGGGACGGGCAGGCGGCTCGCCACCGATCGAAGGCCGCAAACCCCGTCCGACAGCCGCGTCCACGGTCACGGCGCGGCGCTCGCCCCCCGGAACGGTTTGCGAGGATGCCCCCTGGTCCGTAGAATTGGAAAAACCCCGGAGGAGAAGAACGCGATGGCGAAGTATGTCTTTGTGACCGGAGGCGTCACCTCCTCTCTCGGCAAGGGGATAACCGCGGCGTCGATCGGGCGGCTGCTCAAGGCGCGCGGTCTCGCCGTCTCCGTCCTCAAGCTCGACCCCTACATCAACGTCGACCCGGGGACCATGTCGCCCTATCAGCACGGCGAGGTCTTCGTCACAGACGACGGAGCGGAGACCGACCTGGACCTCGGCCACTACGAGCGCTTCATCGACGAGAACCTATCCCAGCTGTCCAATGTCACCACCGGCCGCATATACCAGGCCGTCATCGGCAAGGAACGCCGCGGCGACTACCTGGGCGGCACCGTCCAGGTCATCCCTCACATCACCAACGAGATCAAGGAGCGGATCCAGCAGCTGGCCCGCGACGGCCGCGCGGACGTGATCATCGTCGAGGTCGGCGGCACCGTCGGCGACATCGAGTCGCTGCCGTTCCTCGAGGCCATCCGCCAGATGCGCAAGGACGTCGGCCGCCGCAACGTGGCCTATGTCCACGTCACCCTGCTGCCGGCATTGGCGGCGACGGGCGAACTCAAGACGAAGCCCACTCAGCACTCGGTCAAGGAGCTGCGCAGCATCGGCATCCAGCCCGATGTGATCGTGCTGCGGTCCGATCACCCGGTCAGCCAGGAGATCCGCGACAAGATCGCCCTGTTCACGGACGTGGCCAGCGAGGCCGTGATCCCGGCCGAGACCGCGTCAACCATCTACGAGGTGCCGCTCCTGTTCGAGGCGGCCGGGCTCGGCTCGCTGCTCGTTCGAGAACTCGGCCTGGAGGACTCGGCTCAGGCGCCGGACCTCGAGGTCTGGACCGAGCTCGTCGAATTGATCAAGCGCCCAAAACCGACCCTCGAAATCGCCCTGGTAGGCAAGTACATAGAGTTGCCGGACGCTTACCTGTCGGTCATCGAGTCGCTCAAGCACGCCGGCTGGGCCCACGAGGTAGACGTCAGGATCCGCTGGATCGACTCCGAGCTTCTGACCCGGGATTCGATCGACGAGCTGCTCGCGGGGGCCGGCGGAATCGTCGTCCCGGGCGGTTTCGGCCACCGTGGCATCGAGGGCAAGGTTCTCGCGGCCAGGTACGCCCGGGAGCATCGCGTGCCGTACCTGGGTTTGTGCCTGGGCCTGCAGTGCGCCGTGATCGAGTTTGCGCGCGACGTCCTGGGCACCGAGGACGCCAATTCGACCGAGTTCGACATGTTTACCGAGCACCCGGTGATCGACTTCATGCCCGACCAGCGGACGATGCAGGAGAAGGGCGGCACGATGCGCCTCGGCCTGTACCCCGCCCGCCTGACTCCGGGCTCGAAGGCGGCGACCGCATACGGCTCCGAGCTCGTCTACGAGCGCCACCGGCATCGCTTCGAGGTCAACAACCACTATCGCCCACTCCTCGAGGCCGCGGGAATGGTGCTGTCCGGCCAGTCTCCGGACGGCCGGCTCGTCGAGATCATCGAACTCAGGGACCACCCCTGGTTCGTCGCGAGCCAGTTTCACCCGGAGTTCCGCAGCCGGCCGGACAGACCGCACCCGCTCTTCGATGGGTTCATCGGATCTGCCGTGGCCCTGTCCGAGGGCCGTCAGCCCGAGTTGCGCGAGCCGGCCGCCGAGATGGCTCAGGACGGGGAGCTGCTCGGGGCCGTCCGCACCGAATAGTCGAGGCCCGTGCCCGCCGGCCCCCGCACGTCCCGGGCGCCGGTCGATGCCGATGTACGATCCACTAAGAGTCCAGGCTCGAGCGCTGGCTCGACCAGGGGGCCCGTCCCAACCGCGCCGGGAGCTGCCCGATGCAAACCTCTTTCGACTTCGCCGAGATCCGAGGAATCATCGCCGCAGTGCGACGGCGCGTCGCAGCGCGCCGGTCTCGTGCCCGCCAAGGGGCTTAAGCCCGACCGTGGCACGGCCGCGGTAGACCCTGGCATGGCCGCGGTAAACGACTCCCCACCGCAAGGCGCTCGGGGGGACCCGGACGCGAGGAAGCCCGCCGGATCGCATGCCGGTGTTGCCCTCGACTCGGTGCCGCCCGAACTGCTCATCCTGGTGGGGGCCCTGTCGGTGCAATGCGGTGCCGGCCTTGCCACGACCCTCTTGCGGGAATACGGCCCGTTGCCCGTCGCGATGCTTCGGATCGTCTTCGGGGCGCTGCTGCTCCTCGCCTTCCAGCCCGTCCGGCTGCGCGGCGCCGAGCGCGCGGCGGTGATCAGCTGCGTGGCACTCGGCCTGGTTCTGGCAGCCATGAACACGCTCTTCTACGTGGCCCTGTCGCGGATCCCACTCGGCGTGGCCGTCACGATCGAGTTCTCGGGGCCGCTGGCGGTCGCGGTCCTGGGGTCGCGCCGCTTGCTCGATCTGGCCTGGGTGGTTCTCGCGGCAGCCGGCATTTACATCCTGGCTGGAGGGCGCCTGGTCGCCGACGATGCCGTCGGGATAGCCGCCGTCTCCGGAGCTGCCGTCTGCTGGGCGCTGTACATCGTGACCGGGCGGCGGGTGGCTCGGCACTGGCCCGACGGCCGTGGCCTGACCCTGGCGATGGTCGTGGCATCGGCAGCGGTCGTGCCGGTTGCGCTGGGGCTGTCGGACGTGAAGCCGCTGCTTGCCGCGCCACTCGCCGTCGCCGGGGGCCTCGTGGTCGCTCTCTTCAGCAGCGCCATTCCCTACACCGCTGAGATTGCCGCGTTGAGACGCCTGCCCGCGGCCACCTTCGGCGTGCTGATGAGCCTCGAGCCGGCGATCGCGGCCGTGGTCGGCTTCCTCCTCCTGGGCCAGGTGCTGCGCCTCTCCGATCTGGCGGCGATCGCGTGCGTGGCCCTGGCCAGCGCCGGAGCGAGCCTGTCCGCCCGGCGTCCGTCGGTAACGGCCGGTGAGCTCGAAGCGGCCTGACGGGCGCAGGGCTCGTTCGCGAGGTCTTCGGCGGATGAGAAGCCGGATCGCGATTCGAGACGTCTCGCCGAACCTGTCGCCCCTACCGGATTGACGTCCCTCGCCGGGCCGGGTATTCTCCGCCTCGCCCCGACCGTGCATACACGCTGCGCACTGATTCCGCGCGAACAGCCCGCACGGCACCTTCCCGACAAGAGTTCTGCCCCCATGCCCCCCAACGGTCCCGACCAGCATTCACGCAATCGCCGCCCTCGCCGACGCCCAGCCGGCCGTGCGCCGGTGGCCGAGTACGACGATTTCCAGGATGGCGACGGCCGGGACCTCGACATCACCGACCTCAGCGGGATGACCGTCAACGAGCTTCAGACCGTCGGTCGCGACCTCGAGATGGAAGCTGGAACCGCCGGTAAGGAAGAGCTCGTCGATCGAATCCTGGCTCGCCAGAGTGAGCTCGCCGGTCATGCCTACGCCACCGGCATCCTCGATATCGTGGAGGACGGTTTCGGGTTCATGCGTCGCCACGGCCTTATGCCGACGCCCGACGACGTCTACGTCTCGTCCAGCCAGGTGCGTCGCTTCGGCCTCAGGATCGGCGATCGGATCAGCGGCTCGGTCCGGGCCCCGCGGGAAGGGGAGAAGTACTGGGGCATGATCCGGGTGGATCGCGCCAACGGCATCGACCCGGAGACGGCCCGCCGCCGCCCCAAGTTCGAGGACCTGACGCCGGTCCACCCCGACGTTCTGATCAACCTCGAGACCGACCCCAAGAATCTCAGCCAGCGGCTGATCAATCTCGTCAACCCTATCGGCAAGGGCCAGCGCGCTCTCATCGTGAGCCCGCCCAAGGCCGGCAAGACGTTTCTGCTCAAACACATCGCCAACGGCATCAGCACCAACTACCCCGAGATCCTGCTGATGGTTGCGCTCATCGGCGAGCGGCCCGAGGAAGTCACGGACATGCGCCGCTCGGTCAAAGGCGAGGTCATCAGCTCCACCTTCGACGAGCCGACCGAGAACCACACCCATGTCGCCGAGATGGCGCTCGAGATCGCCAAGCGCCAGGTCGAGACCGGCCGCGATGTCGTGATCCTGCTCGACTCGATCACCCGCCTGGCGCGGGCATACAACCTGGCCCTGCCGCCGTCGGGCCGGACCCTCTCCGGCGGCCTGGACCCGATCGCGCTCTATCCGCCGAAGCGCTTCTTCGGCGCGGCCCGAAACATCGAGGAGGGCGGCTCGCTGACGATCATCGGCACCTGCCTGGTCGACACCGGGTCCCGGATGGACGATGTCATCTACGAGGAGTTCAAGGGCACCGGCAACAGCGAGCTCATCCTCGACCGCAAGCTGGCGGAGAAGCGCGTCTTCCCGGCGATCGACGTACAGCGCTCGGGTACCAGGCGCGAGGAGCTTCTCCTCGAGGAGCCGGTCCTCAAGATGGTCTGGACGATGCGCCGGATGCTCTCCGCGGTCGGCACCAACGAAGGCATCGAGCTGCTGCTCAACCGCCTCTCCAAGACGGACAGCAACGTCCAGTTCCTGGCCACCCTGACCAAGAGCCTCGACCAGTAGGGGAGCCGCCTGCAGCGGTGCAAGCGGGCCACAGCCCAACCGGGCCCGCCGCGGCCGTCTCCGGACTCGGCCGCCGGGCGGTCGCATGCGAGAATTGAGCCATGTTCTTCGACCAGGTCCGCATCTTCGTGTGCGCCGGTGACGGCGGCGACGGCGCGGCAACGTTTCGGCGCGAGGCCCACGTGCCGCGCGGCGGCCCGGACGGCGGCGACGGAGGACGCGGCGGCTCCATCTATCTGGCCGTCGACCCCGGCGAGACGAGCCTGCGCGATTATCGCCACGCCCACCACTTCAAAGGCGCTTCCGGCGGCAACGGCTCCGGGCAGCGCAAACACGGCCAGGCCGGCGACGATCTGACCCTCAAGGTGCCGCCCGGCACGGGCGTATTCGAGGCGGATACCGGCGACCTGCTCGGAGACCTGGTTGCGGCCGGGCAGACCCTCATGGTGGCCCGGGGCGGAAGGGGTGGCCTCGGCAACGTCCACTTCGCCACGTCCACGCACCAGGCGCCGCGGCACGCCCAGAAGGGCGAACCCGGGGACGAGCGCTGGATCCGGCTGGAACTGCGGCTCATCGCCGACATCGGTTTGGTCGGCCTGCCCAACGCCGGCAAGTCGACGCTGCTCGCAGCCTTGACCGCGGCCCGGCCCAGGATCGCAGACTATCCGTTCACCACGCTCGAGCCGAACCTGGGCGTTCTCGACCTGGGTGCCGATGATTCACGCCGGCCGACCATCGCCGACGTGCCGGGGCTGATCGAGGGCGCCAGCTCGGGCGCCGGCCTGGGCCATGCCTTCTTGCGCCACGTCGAACGAACGCGGATCCTGGTCCACATCGTGGACGGCTCCGATCGTGACCCGGAGTGGAGCTTCAACGTCATTCGCGACGAGCTGGAAGCTCACGACCCGGCGCTCCTGAAGAAGCCCACGCTCGTGGCTTTCAACAAGATGGATATCCCGACGGCCGCTGAGGTGTGGCCTGCCTTCGAGGCGTCCCGCCGCGCCGGCGGGATCTCGGCGGTCCCGATCTCCGCCGCGCGCGGCGACGGGCTCGCAGAGCTGCGGTCGCGTTTCGCCGCGCTGCTCCCCAATGCCGCGGAGCTGGCGGAGGTTCGCGAGCCCGGCGGTGTCGTGGTCCATCGCATCGACTCCGTGGGCGACAGCTTCCGCGTCGACTGCGAGGCCGGAGTCTTCGTCGTGCGGGGAAAGAGGATCGAGCGGCTGGCGGCCCAGACCAACTTCGATGTCGAAGAGTCGGCCGAGCGGTTCCAGCGCGAGCTCGTTCGCCTCGGCGTCGATGAGGAGCTGCGACGGCAGGGCGTGGCCCCGGGCGTGACCGTTCGAGTCGGCGCCACCGAGCTCGAATGGGAGCCGGACGACTGGGAGAACCGGTGACGCGCTCGGCGGCCGACGAGGGATCGGGAGACCGAGGCGGAACGATCGCCCGTCGGCGACGGCAACCCAGCCGGCGAGAGCGCGCCTCCTGGATCGAGCCGACCGATGAGCGGGTCGGCATCCTCGGCGGGACCTTCGATCCGATCCACTACGGCCACCTCGTCATCGCCGAACAGGTGCGTGAAGCGCTGAGGCTGGACCGCATCCTGTTCGTGCCCGCCCCCCGGCCGCCCCACAAGCTGGACGAGGATATGGCCCCGGCTGCCGACCGCGCCGCGATGGTGGAGCTTGCGATCGCCGGCAATAAGGCCTTCGAGATGAGTGAGATCGAGCTGCGGCGGGAAGGTCCGTCTTACACCGCCGATACCATGACCGAGCTGGCCGACGAGGCGGCTCGAGAGGGAGTGGCTCGCGACCTCTTCTTCATCCTCTCCGCCGAGGCTTTGGCCGGGCTCCGAAGCTGGCACGAGCCGGCGCGGCTGCTCCAGCTGGCCCGGCTCGTCGTGGTCCCACGACCCGGCGCACCGCTTCCGGACCAGATCAAACTCGAGTCGGTGCTCCCCGGTGGAGCGGACTATGCGGGTCGAGTCGACTGCGTGGAGACCACGTTGATCGCCCACTCCTCGTCGGATGTCCGAAGCCGCGCTGCCGAGGGCCGCTCGATCCGGTACCTGGTGCCCCCGGAGGTGGACGCATACATCCGCGAGCATCGGCTTTATCGTTCGAACAATTCCCGGAGGACCGCCTGACGTGACCGACACACCGACGTCTACGGAAACGACCCCCAGCCCGGACGGCCTGCCGCGCCGGCGGCGGCCCGCCGTGAGCGAGGCGGCGCTCGCGGATGCGCTCGAGGCCGAGATTGCGGCCGAGGCCGAAGCTGTGCCGGCCCCGATCGAGCCCGAGATCGAGGCATCGCTCAGGGAGCGCGGCGCTCGGCTGAGCGCGCTCGAAGTCGCCCGCAAGATAGTCGAGGCCGCGGAGGACAAGAAGGCCGCCGACATCGTCCTGCTCGACGTCTCGGAGCTGACCTCGATGGCCGATTACTTCGTGATCTGCTCCGGTGGCTCGGAGCGCCAGCTTGGCGCGATCGGGGACGGGATCACCGACAGGCTGCGCGAAGAAGGCGTTCGGCCGATCGGGCGTGAAGGGGGCTCCAACTCACACTGGACGCTGCTCGACTTCGGCGCGGTCATCGTCCACGTCTTCGCCGTTCCGGAGCGCGACTACTACCAGCTCGAGCGCCACTGGTCGAAGGCGAAGACGGTGCTGCGGGTCCAGTAGGGTCCGTGCGCGGGTCGCCCCGCTATCCTGTTGGGACGTTGCCCTCGCCCCCCTGTCGGACCGCTATCCGGAGGATCGGTGCCTGCCAAGCTCACGCCCAAGATCATCCTCGAGGGAACGCGCCTCACCCACAAGACCGATATCGCCTTCGCGCTCAACGAGCACCCGCGAATCGTCGGACCGCGCCGCTACGCCTATCACTCGCCGCTCATCTCGGCGGAGTGGTGCGCGTTCACGC
Source organism: Candidatus Limnocylindrales bacterium (assembly GCA_049514315.1). Classification (GTDB taxonomy): domain Bacteria; phylum Chloroflexota; class Limnocylindria; order Limnocylindrales; family CSP1-4; genus Fen-1039. The sequence continues at coordinate 69,107 of JBEKVD010000005.1, forward strand.
CGTTTCCGTGGGGTCGCGGTCTCATCAACTTCGCGGCGGACGAGGAGGCCAGGGCGCTCGAGGCGTACGCCACCTGGGTCCACCTGTTCGAGCTGCTGCCCTACTACTCCTGGATCGTCGACCGGTTCCATCTCTCGACCCGGGCCTGCCAGCGGATCCAGCGGGGAGTCGACTACGACTTCGGGTGGCTCGAGGACCGTCTCCGACCGCTCGGCTTCCACCTCGTGCTGTGCTTTCGGAGCCCGGAATCATTCGAGGCGGCACGGGCGAAGCGGCTCGAGGTTTCCGGCAACCCGAGCCAGTACGACGACCTGGGACCGCTCATCCGGGAGCAGGAGTTGATGCGTTGGCTGGCCCTCGAGTCGAAGCTTCCGCTCCTTGAGCTGGACGTCTCGGACGACGACGTCGCCGGCGCATGCGACCGGGTGGCCGATTGGATGGCCGAGACGGGAGGGCTCTGGGCACCGGCCGGCCGAGGATCCTGAGAGCACCGGGTTCCAGGGCCGGCGCTCTGCCGCGGCCCCGGACCGGCAGAACGGTAGTCGGCGGAACCGAATCGTCCAATGGGCCTGACCGGGTCCTCTCAGCGCTTGGGCCCTCGATTACGTAAACTTCACGGGCCGAAGCCCAAGAGTGGGCTCGTCGGCCGACCCTGGAGAACCAGCCACGACCACTCCACACACCGCCGAGAGACGCCCGCACCTCGATCCCACGATCGTCGACTTCGCCAACATCCGCTGGGTCGACGAATGGTGCAAGCGCTGCAACATCTGCGTCGAGATATGCCCGAAGGACAGCCTCATCCTTACTCACGACGCGATCATCGAGGCCACCGACTGCATCCGCTGCGGCCTGTGCGAGCGCTACTGCCCGGATCTCGCCATCGAGGTCCTGCCCAAGCGCGACGAGAGCGGCCGGCTTCCCGTCGAGGTTGAAGCCGAGGCGGCCGTGTCCCGTGCGCGAACCGGCGTACCTCACATCCCGGATGTCGCGAGAGGGCCGGCCGTGGCCGGCACCGATCCACATCGCGGCATCACCGACGCGGAGAGCGCTCCGACGGTCGACCGCGACAACCAGACCTGATCGGACACGGAACATCGATGACCAAACGACTCGTCCAGGGCAATGAGGCCGTCCTTCTCGGCGCGGTCAAGGCGGGCGCGAACTTCTTCGCCGGCTACCCGATAAGCCCCTCGTCCGAGATCCTGGCCCAGGCCTCCGTCTACGCGTCGACCCACCCCGAGTTCCGCTTCATCCAGGAAGAGGACGAGATCGCCAGCGCGAACGCCATCCTCGGAGCAAGCCTGGCCGGGGCGAAGTCGTTCACGGCAACATCCGGGCCGGGCTTCAGCCTGATGCAGGAGGCGATCGGCTACGGCCACAAGGTCGGCATCCCGACAGTGATCGTCAACGTCATGCGCGTCGGGCCGGCAACGGGGATGCCGACGATGCCGGGCCAGGGCGACCTCAACCAGGCACGCTACGGGTCTACCGGTGATTACACGAGCATCGTCTTCTACCCGTCGACCGTCGCCGAGTGCTACGAGTACGCGATCCACGCCTTCAACTCGGCGGAGGAGAGCCGGAGCCCGGTCATCCTCCTCTCCGATGCCTTCCTCGGTCACCTCAACGAAGTCGCCGACCTTGATGCCATCGACCTGCCGGTCGTCCCGAGGACGCTCGAACCGCTGGCCTCGGGCGGCACCAGGCTCTTCTCGGGCGTGGCCACCTACCCCGACGGAGAACCGGCGACTGCCGACGCGGACGAGTTCATTCGCCAGTTCCACGAGTCACGGGACCACCGCGTCAAGGTTGCGGAGCGCTACGCGTTCTACGAGTACGGCTGGAACAGGGACGCGGAAACGCTGGTGATTGCATACGGCATCACCCGCCGCATTGCCCAGCCGCTGGCAGCCCACTTCGCGCTCTTCCGGCCGATCCGGATCTGGCCGACCCTGGACAGGGAGCTGACCGAGATCGCGGCTCGCTACCAGAACATCATCGTCATCGAGGGCAGCGATGGGCAGTACGCCAACGTCGTCGAGCGGATGCTCCTGCGCCGCGTCGAGCGCGTCCCGCTGCTTGGCGGCCGGATGAGTCTCGAAGCTATCCGCGAGGGCCTCGCCCGCGTCGGCATGTTGCCGGCAGAACCTGCGCCGTCCGGCCTCGAGTCGCCGGTGCCGGCCCGATGACCCGCGTCTCCGAAGAGGTTTCAACGCCATGGCAGTCAAGGACAAGCTGAAGACCGATCTCTTCCCGACCATCTGGTGCCCCGGCTGCGGGATCGGCCTGATCATGCAGCAGCTCGCGACCATCATGGATGATCTTGGCCTGGACAAGACCAATACCGTCCTCGTCACCGGGATCGGCTGCACCGGGCGAATGGGCGCATACATGAACTTCGAATCCGTGTACACGCTTCACGGACGGACGCTGCCGGTAGCCGAGGCGATCAAGATGGTCCGGCCCGAGTTGCACGTCATCGTGGTCTCGGGCGACGGCGACATCGCCTCGATCGGAGGGAACCACCTGCTCCACTCCATTCGTCGCAATCCGAACATAACCGTCGTTTGCAACAACAACGAGATCTACGGCCTGACCGGAGGCCAGACCGGGCCCACCACGCCCAAGGGTACGAGCACGATCTCGTCGCCGGTCGGCGCCGCCTACACCCCGATCAACCTGCAGGGCGTCGTCAACACGAACCCCAATGCCTACTACGCCAGGACGACCGTCTACCACCAGGGACCCATGCGTAAGGCGATAAAGGAAGCGATCGAGTGGCCGGGCTTCTCCTTCGTGGACGTGGCCAGCCAGTGCATCGAGAACAACGGCCGGCGGATCGGCTTCGCGAGCGCCAACGACATGCTCCAGCACTACCGCACCGAGTACAAGGCTGCACCGGCGGGCTCCACGCGCTTGGAGCCGCACCAGCTGGGCATCGTCAAGGGCAAGCCGATGCCAGCGGCGGGCGAAACGCCGGGCAACGGGTCCGGGGAGTAGGCGAGAGCGGGGCGAGGAGGATCGGATGACAGCCAAGTCCATCGTCATCGACGGCGTCGGTGGCCAGGGCGTTCGAGTCATCGGCAACACCATGGCCAGCCTGCTGGCGGTGATGGGCTACGAAGTCACGCTCCTCTTCGACTACGACTCGTCCGTTCGCGGAGGCATGAGCGAGGCTTTCCTCGAGTACGACCGCGAACCGATCTCCAACTTCGTTGTCGAGTGCGCCGATGTGGTGCTTCGCCTGGCCGACCGCGGACCGACCCACCTGAGCGCGGCCTACGTCATCGCGGACGTCGGGCTCATGAAGCCCGGTGAGACGGGCGAAGAGATCCCGTTCCTTCAACTCGGCGTCGAGAAGTTCGGGCGCGACCTCTTCGGGAACATGATCGCCCTGGGCCGGCTGCTGTGCCGCTGCGACGTGGAATTCACCGACCAGCACCTGCGCGAGGCGTTGCCCAGGAAGTACATCGACGAGAACATCGCGGCAATCAAGTACGGCTACGAGTTGAACGCGGACTCCATTGAGGCGATCGTCCCGGAGCAGGCCGCCAGCAGCTTCGCCGAGCGCTACGCCGAGAAGGTCCTGGCCGGCACCGCACCTGCGGAGGCCGTCGAGCAGGCCTCGGCACGAATCTGACCGGCCCGAGATGAGCCCAAGACGTCGTGGCCGGGGGCGTCTGGCGGTTGGCCCGGCGGTCGCTGCCGCTCCGGCTGCCGCCGGCGCGCCGCTCGAGAGGGCCGAAACCGAAGCCATCGGCGCCCCGCCCGAGGCCGGGCCGGATGGGGCGTCCGCGAACGTGACGGGCGAGGGTGCGATCGGAGCCACATCCGGCGCACGTCGCGGCGGCGGTGAAGTCCGAAGCAACGGCCCGGCATTCCGACGCGAGTCCAGGGCGAACGTTACGACCGCTGGAGTCGTAGACGACGCCGCCCGGCAGAAGGCCTCCTGTACCCTCGCCCAGATGCGCCGCTTCATCAAGAGCCGTCCCTACGTGCCCGTCCACGAGCTGCGCCGCCGCTTCATGATCGAGGGAGTCGAGGACGAAGTGAGCCCCATGGCGACAGGCCAGGGCACTCTCTACGTTGGTTTGCCCGAACGCGAGGCCGGGTTCCTCGGGGAACTCGTGAAAGCCGGCGAAGTCGGCTGTGAGCTGCTCCTCGACCCATCCAGCCCGGGTGTAGTCGGCGTCTTCCCGATGAGGCCGATCGCGAGGCAGTAGCCGAGGCCGGGGCTCGTCACCCGTCCAGCCCGGGTGTAGTCGGCGTCTTCCCGATCAGGCCGATCGCGAGGCAGTAGCCGAGGCCGGGGCTCGGTGCCCGTGCCGTCGGCTCCAGTCGGGGCGCCGCGGCCGCTCGGGGCGCTCCTGAGCGGCGTCCTCACGACAGGGTTCTCACGACAGGGTATTGACAGACCAGATAATCTTGGCCGGAGTTAGTTTCTATCTGGCAGGAACTATGGCTCTCCGACACACTGCCATGCTCGAGGTCAACGAGTTTCTGGTTCTCGACTTCATTCGAGACCGGGCGACGACGACCCGACCCGAGATCGGTCGCGCCCTCGGGCTGTCGGATTCGTCGGTCAGTCGGATCGTCGGGCGCCTTCTGAAGTCGGGCCTGGTCGTCGAGTCGCCGGGGCAGGCTACAACGGCGGGCAGACCGCGCAGGACGATCGCTTTCAACCACCAGGCAGGCGCCGTCCTCGCCGTGGACCTTGGCGGGACGGGATGTCATGGCGTGCTGGCCGACCTGTCGGGAGCGACGGTCTGGGAGGACGCGCGACCGACGCAGGGTGAGGGCGGGGCATTCGCGGCGCTTTCGGCCACGATGTCGGCGCTGCAGGCGGCAGCCTCCACTCGAGGTCTGCACGTCGACGCAGTCGCCGTCGGCATCCCGGCCATCCTGGACCCGGATACGGGCGTGGCCATCGGCGGTCCCGCAGTCGACTGGCAGGAGTTCGAGATCGTGGGCCGACTTCGGGCGATGCTGAAAGTTCCCTTCATCGTCGAGAACGATGCCAACCTCGCTGCTCTCGCGCACGCCTGGAGAGGTGACGCGCGTGGACTCCGCGACTTCGTCACCCTGGTGATGGACACGGGCATCGGGGCCGCAGTCGTGGCCAATGGACGCCTGGTAAAGGGCCGCCACAATGCCGCCGGCGAGATCGGTTACCTCCTGACCGGCCGCGAGCAGCTCCATGCGGTTCGGCTCGGCCAGGCCCTGGAGACGGGCGAGCGCCCGGGAGGGTACGGAGGACTGGAGAAGGTAGCCGCCGGGCCCTCGATTGCCAGCCGGGCCCGGGCGCTGATCGCGGGTGGAGCCGCCTCGTCACTGGCGGGTCGGCCCGTGACCCTGGAGGTGCTCTTCGCTGCAGCCGCTGCAGGTGACGCGCTGGCATGGCACGTCATCGATGAACTGCTCGACCACACGGCCCTGGCTCTGGCCGCAATAACGGCAATCGTCGACCCGGAGGTCATCATCCTCGATGGCAGCGTCGGCCGGTCCCTCCAGCCATATCTGGCCGAGCTGTCCGGGCGATTGGCGGGGCGGCTCCTGGAGGTCCCGCGCCTCTGCATCTCGGGGCTTGGGCCGAACGCGACGGTGGTGGGGGCCATCGCCGCGGGGCTGCAGCTGGCTCGCGAGCGGACCGCCCCCTCAGCTCTCTTCGGTGCCTTCACCGTCAGCGGAGGGGTTGAGAGAAATGCCTGAGACCTCCCCCGGCACAAGCCCGGCCGACTCGCGGGCAGATTCGGGGTCTCGCTCATGACCGCCGCGTCGGCCCGCGGCGAAGCCGCCGGTCGAGTCCGGGCGGAGTTGAGCTCCAGCGCTGCGCCGGTGGTAGCCGTAGACCTGGGAGCGACGCACATGCGCGTCGCCTTCACCGGGCCCGGCGGCTTCGAGGGCCTGACTATCAGGCACACCGCCGAACTGGCAAGAGCGGAGGGTCAGGGCGTCCTCCCGGGCGTCCTCGCGGCGATCCGGGAGACGATTGATTCGAGCGGGTTGGCCCTATCTCCGGCCGCGATCGGCGTCGCCGTGGCCGCCTACGTCGATCCCTCGGGCGTGATTCTCCAGGAGCGGCCCTTCGGTATCCCAGCGGGAGGCGCCGTCCGCGATTGCCTTTCCGACATGTACGGGGTTCCCGTCGTGGTGGACAACGACGCGAACCTCGCCGCCGTGGCGGAGGTGGTGGCCGGGGCCGGCCGCGGCCTTCGGAACGTCTCCGTGATAACGCTCGGCACCAATATCGGCCTCGGGATAGTTGCCGACGGCGTTATCGTCCGGGGCGCCCACGGCGCGGCCGGCGAGGCCGGGACGCTCCTCGTGCCGGCCCGGCGCGGCCGCGGAGGTCGGGCCAGATTCGCCTACGCCGGCCGTCTCGGCCAGGGGGCAACCGATGCGCCGGCAGGCTACGCGATCCTCGAGGAACTGGCCGGCGGAGGCGCCCTGAGAGATTCCCTCGTGCCACCGACGGGGTCGGAGATGCAGTCTCGTCAGCACCGTTGTGAGAGCGCCACGGACGGCATCTTCCCCCGTGCTTCGGCCGGCGACCGGCGAGCCCGGTCGGCGGTCCGTCATGGTATCGAGGGGTGGGCGATGCTGATCGCCGATCTTGTCGCCCTGCTCGACCCCGAAGCGTTCATTCTCTCGGGCGGCCTCGTCGAGGAGGCACCCGCTTTCATAGAGCCCCTGCGCCGGCGCGCGGCGGAACTGTGCCCGCTGCCGCCGGACATACGCATCGGCGACTTCGGCGCCCAGTCTGGTCTGGTGGGCGCCGTGGTGGCCGCCCGGTCTGTCCTCGAGCCGCAGTCACTCGAAGCGGCTTTGGGCAGATCGGACAGCTCAAATCAGGGCCGTACCAGCGGCCTTCTATCCTGGGAGGTGGAACGATGATTCGGTTCTCTGCCGCACAGCGTGGGATCACATGGCGGCTCATGGGCGTGGCAACGGCCGCGCTTCTTGTTGCCTCGGCGTGCTCGAGCAGCTCGGCCTCGCCGAGCGCCGGGCCGATCACATTGAACGTCCTCCTGATGCAGCAGGCCGCCTACAGCGCCAGCGACATCCAGGCGATGGACGCGGCCTTCACGAAGGCCAATCCGAACATCACGATCAACCCGGAGCTTGTCGCGTACGATTCGCTCCACGACAAGATCGTGACCGCCCAGGTAGGCGGCAACGGCAAGTACGACGTCATCCTGATGGACACGCCGTGGCCGGCCGAGCTGGTCAAGGCCAACATCGTCACCGATATCACCAGCAAGATCCCGGCGAACTTCACGACGGGCGTCTTCGATTCCGCGTGGACTGCCGCGAAGTACAACGGCAAGATCTACGGCGTGCCGTGGATCAACGACACCAAGTTCTTCTTCTACAACACGGACATGTTCTCCAAGGCTGGCATCACCGCGGCTCCCAAGACCTGGGACGAGGTCGAGGCTGACGCAAAGCTGATCCAGGCGACAGGCGTCAAGTACCCGATAACTGCCAGCTGGAAGCAGGCCGAGGCCGTCATCTGCGACTGGACCCAGCTCTCCGCTGCGTTCGGCAGCTCCGATTTCGTCGATGCCAGCGGCAAGGCGCTCTTCAACCAGGGCGGTGGCCTCGCAGCCCTGACCTTCATGAAGAAGCTGCTCGACGAGGGCCTGGTCGATCCGGCATCCCTGAGCCAGACCGAGGACGATGTCAACACAGTCATGAGCGCAGGTCAGGCCGCGATGGCCCTCAACTGGACGTACGGCCTGAGCGTAATGAATGACGCGACCAAGTCCACTGTCGCCGGCAAGATCAAGGTTGCCCCGAGCCCCGGCGAGGGCAGCGTAACGACGAGCGGCGTGAACGGCGGGATGAGCCTGGCAATCACGACGACCAGCAAGTACCCGGACCAGGCGCTCCAGTACGCTCTCTTCATGGCGAGCGAGCAGTCGCAGGAGATGGATGTCGCGAATGCCCTTCCGATGTGGAAGGCTTCCTTCGACAACCCGAGCGTCACGAAGAACAACCCCGATCTCTTCGCCGCCGCGAAGATCGAGTTCGCCGGGCTGGTTGCACGCCCGGTGGTGCCCTACTACACGAAGCTCTCGAACGCGCTGCAGGACGCTATCCAGCAGGCGCTTCTCGGCAACAAGACCCCGCAGCAGGCACTGAACGACGTGGCGTCCCAGCTGCCGTCGTTCCAGCAGTGAAGCCCTGTTGATCTCTGCAGCCACTCGAAAGGCATCCGACGATGACGGCAGGCACGCTCGGCCGCTTTTCCGTCAAGCGGTCGAAGCCGTGGCCCGAGACTTGGGTGGCGGCGGCCTTCCTGGCCCCCGCCGCCCTCGTCATCTTCCTCGTTGTGGTGGTCCCGCTCGTCCGCGCCGCGTGGATGAGCCTCTTCGCGATAGAGCTGACGAACCCCGGGGTGGAACCGTTCGTCGGCCTGGGGAACTACATCACGCAGCTCACGAGCGGGGCGTTCTGGGACTCCATCTCCAAGTCGCTCTTCTTCACGATCGTGACCACGGCGCTGGAGCTCAGCCTGGGCGTCGGGCTGGCCATGCTGATGGATCAGCCGATGCGACTTCGGTGGGTGCTCCGGTCCCTGGTGATCCTGCCCTGGGCCCTGCCCACGATCGTGAACGCCCTGATGTGGCGGTGGATAGACCAGGGTAGCTACGGCTCACTCAATGCCCTGCTCACCCAGCTCGGCTTCATTCACGACTATGTTCCGTGGCTCTCGCAAGACACAACGGCGATGTGGATGGTGATCATCGCGGATGTCTGGAAGATGACGCCCTTCTGCGCAATCCTCATCCTGGCCGGCCTTCAGGGGATCGACCGTGAGCTGTTCGAAGCTGCCCGGGTCGACGGAGCCGGCAGCAGCGACGTATTCCGGCGGATCATCCTGCCGCTGCTTACGCCCATCATCCTGATCGTCCTGGTACTGCGGACGATGGAGGCGTTCAAGGTCTTCGACATCATCTGGATCATGACCGGCGGCGGCCCCGCCAGCTCCACTCAGACCGTGGCGATCTACGCCTATCGAACCGCGTACCAGAGCTACGACTTCGGCCAGGGCGCGGCCCTCGGCTACATCATCGCCATCGCGATCATGCTGCTGGCCGCGATCTATCTGTGGATGCTCAGGCGAACGGGGTCAACGGAGTCATGAACGTGCCGTTGTCGCGATCCAGGGATGCAATGGCATCGTCCGCTGGAGCGCGCTCCCCAAAGAGGCGCCGCAAGCCCATCACCGTGGGCCGAGTCCTGCGGACGGTCTTCGTGTACGCCGGAATGGTCGTAGCCCTGCTGGTGATCCTGGGGCCGTTCGCGTGGCTCCTGATATCGAGCGTGGCCGACAAGGCCGATCTGTTAGCGCGCCCGCTGTCGTGGATCCCTGCCCACATCAGCTTCCAGCGCTTCGTCGATCTGACCATCGGCGGCTCGCCAGGCGACACTCAGGCGCAGGAATTCCGGTCCGCCCTGATGAATAGCCTGGTGATCGCCTCGATGACGACCTTAGTCGGGATGACCGTTGGCACGGTGGCTGCCTACGCCTTCTCGCGCTTCCACTTCCCCGGCCGGGGCTGGATGATCCTGGCCTTCATGGCCACAACGATGCTGCCGCCGATCGCACTTCTCCTGCCCCTCTACCAGATCATGAACACGCTGGGGCTCAGCGACACTCCCCTGGCCCTGATCATCATCTACTCCTCATTCGTAACGCCCTACGTGGTGTGGCTCATGCGTGGTTACCTGGACACGATCCCGCGAGATCTGGACGACGCCGCCCGCGTCGACGGCTGCTCGAGGCTCGGAGCGTTGTGGCGTGTCATCCTCCCTGTCTCCCGGCCCGGCCTGCTGTCGACTGCACTGCTGGCCTTCCTGCTCGCCTGGGACGAGTTCCTCTACGCGCTCGTTATCACCCAGACTAACGCATCGAGGACGCTGCCGGTCGCATTGAACGACTTCATCGGTCGCTACGGCACCGACTTCGGGCGCCTGGCCACGGGGGGGGTTATCGCCGCGATCCCACCCCTGATCATCGCGTTTGTCTTCCAGCGCTACATCGTGGCCGGCTTGACTGCGGGGAGCGTGAAGGGATGACCAAAGTGGGCGAAACCGCGGGCGCGCAGCTCGGGCTTGGACCGGCCTCGGGGCGACCCGATCTTCACCAGGCTCTGGCCGCGTTGATGGCTGACGGTCCGGATCAGATGGGTCGAGACCTGGCGGGCGCGGCGGAAGTCGTGCAGGCGACGCTCGCCGAGGTGGCGGGCCTGCGGCCGAGGCTCGAGGCGCTCTTCGGTGGCGGCGCGGGAGTCGTCCTCGTCGGAACCGGGATGTCTCTGGCCGTGGCCCAGGCCGTCGCCCCAAGCTGGCTCGTCGCCCGCCGTCGAGCGGGCTTCCAGCCGCTGCTCACTGTGCGCGAGTCCGCGGCCGCCGTGCTGGGCTCGGCCGATGGCCGGGACTGGCACACGGGCGACGTCGTCGTGGCCATCTCCAAGACTGGCACGAGCCCCGAGACCTTTGCCGCGGCGCGCGATGCCGCCGCAGCAGGTTGCGCGGTGGTAGCCGTGACGGCCGGCCGCGTGTCTCCCCTGGCTTCGGTGGCGACGCTGGTTGTGCGCACGCCGATCGGCGACGAAGGCGGCGCGGGGACGAGAAGCGCGACGGCTGCGCTTGCCGCGCTCTTCGCGATCTCAGGATTCCTGGCCATGGGTCCGGCCGACCGGGCCGCCCTGGCGGAACGGCTGCAGACGGCCGTCGGGTCCTGGGACAGCGTCGCCTCCGTGGGGCTGCGCCTCGCCCTGGCAGAACGGACGTGGATCCTCGGTCTCGGCACCGGAGCCGGCCTTGCAGCAGCGGGCCGCCTGCTCTGGCATGAGAAGGTGCGTCGTCAGGCGGTGGCGCTTTCGGCTTCCGAGTTCCGCCATGGTCCCGTTGAGGCCGTGTGTTCGGGCGACGCAGTCATCGTCGTCGACGCCGACGAACACCTGCCTGCACGCGCTGCCTACCTGGAGCGGCTCCGGTCCGAGCTGGCGGAGTTGGGGGCCTTCATCGTCTGGGTCTCCGCCTTTCCGCCGCCCGGCGTGACGGGTATCTGCCTGGCGGGCGGTGGCATGGCTTCGGCGAGGGGCGAGCCATCTCCGAGCATGGCCCTGGAGGCCCTCGTTCGGCTTCAGCAGCTGGCCCGGGCGACTGCCCATGCCGCTGGCACGTACAGCGATGGCTTTGCCGTGCTCCGTGCGATCGTCAAACCAGTCACGGGCCTGTAGCACCGATCGGACCGTCTGCCGGCGGGGCCGACCCGGCCGGGTCAACCTGTGGGCAATGGACTCAGGCTCTCAGGCCGTCGACGTCGAGGTGTGAGCCGCCGGTTCGTAGCGACGGAGAGGCTGTGTCGCACGAACGACCGCGCGCAGGGTGGCCAGGTCGCCGCGGATCAGTCCACGTGCCCGGGCCTGCACGAGGATGTTGCCGAGCGCCGTCGCCTCGACGGGCCCTGCCACGACGGGTATGCCGCAGGCGTCTGCCGTGAGCTGGCACAGGAGATCGTTCCGGCTGCCGCCGCCGACCACATGGATGACCGCGATGTCGAGCCCCGAGAGCCTCCGCGCATCGGCGATCGCTCGGGCGAACGCCAGGGACAGGCTGTCGAGGATGCAGCGCACGAGCGCCGGCCGGGAGGCCGGGACCGGCTGATCGGTTGCGCGGCAACGGGCGGCGATCCGCGCCGGCATATCGCCCGGCGGCAGGAACCCCGGCTCGTCCACGTCGATGACGCTGCCGCCTGGAGGCAGCTCGGCGGCGGCGGCGAGCAGATCCGCGAAATCGGCCGGCCCGCCTTCGCGTTCCCAGCCCCGGACCGATTCCTGGAGCAGCCAGAGACCCATCACGTTCCGGAGGTACCGGATCCGGCCGTCTACGCCCCGCTCATTCGTGAAGTTCGCCTGCTGGCTTGCCTCCCCGCGTATCGGTTCGGTGAGCTCGACGCCGACCAGCGCCCAGGTCCCGCAGGAGATGTACGCGAACCGCTCGCCCTCCGCCGGCACGCCGACCACGGCGGAGGCGGTGTCGTGGGATCCCACCGCCGTCAGGACGGCATCGCGCGACAGCCCCGTGTCGGCGACCACGTGTGACCGAATCGCGCCGAGCGTCTCGCCGGCGTGCACGAGCTCGGGGAAGATCGCCGCGGGCAGGCCGAGCTCGCGGACGAGGTCGAGGTCCCAGGAGCCCCCGACGGGATCGAAGAGGCCGGTCGTCGATGCGTTTGTCGCCTCGGCGCGAAGGTTGCCGGCCAGCCAGTAGCCGATGAGATCGGGGATGAGGAGCAGGGCGTCTGCCGCTTCAAGCTCCGCCGTCCCGAGGGCGGCTGCCAGCTGGTAGACGGTGTTGATCGGCATGAACTGAGTGCCGGTCAGCGCGTAGAGGCGCTCCCGCGCTACCCGGGCGTGGACCAGCTCGACCCCGACGGCCGTCCGGGCGTCGCGATAGTGGTAGGGGTTGCCGAGAAGCCGTCCGGCAGGATCCAGCAGGCCGTAGTCCAGGGCCCACCCGTCCACCCCGACGCTCGAAAGCCCGGGGGCCAGCCGAGCGGCGCGTCGCAAGCCTTCGGTGATCTCGTGATACAGCCGCAGGACGTCCCAATGCAGGCCGTCCGGCAGCGTCACGGGGTCGTTGGCGAACCGGTAAGCCTCCTCGAACTCGAGCGTGCGTGGACCGACACGGCCGACCATCACGCGCCCGGACGACGCGCCCAGATCGACGGCCGCGACTGTGTCGGTCACGGCAGCCGGGGCGCCCCGTCGGGCCGATGGGGGCGCTCGAGGATCACGCGTGCGTGGCGCCCCCTGCCCCCCGTCAAGCGCCCCACCCGGCCTGCTGGCCGCCGACCCGCTCGGCGGCGACCCTCTCCGCGTAGCCGGAACGGGCGAAGGCCGCCATGGGGTTCGGATCCAACCCCATGTCCATGCGTGCGTCCTGCAGCAGCGGCCGGACGTCGGTGTCGTAGGCGTCCATCAACACCGCGTGTGCCCCGAGAACGTCGCCGGCCTGCTGGGCCGCCTCAAGTGTCTTCTGGTCGACCAGCAGCGCCTTGGCAGTCGCCTCCTGGACGTTCATCACGCTTCGAATCTGCCCCGGGATCTTCGCCTCGATGTTGTGGCACTGATCGAGCATGAACGCAACGCCGCTCTCCGGCCGGAGCGCACCCGCCTTCACGCACTCGTGCATGATCCGGAAGAGCTGGAAGGGATCGGCGGCGCCGACCATGAGGTCGTCGTCCGCATAGAAGCGCGAGTTGAAGTCGAAGCCGCCCAGCTTGTCGGCGCGGAGCAGCGAGGCGACGATGAACTCGATGTTCGTGCCCGGCGCATGGTGGCCTGTGTCGACGACCACCTTCGCCTTGGGTCCGAGGGCGAGGCAGTGGGCGAACGACGTGCCCCAGTCCGGAACGTCGGTGTGGTAGAAGGCCGGCTCGAAGAGCTTGTACTCGAGGACCATGCGCTGGGTCGGGCCGAGCCGCTGGTAGACCTGCTGCAACGACTCCGCCAGGCGGTCCTGGCGGGCGCGGATGTCGTCCTGGCCGGGGTAGTTCGTGCCGTCCGAGAACCACAGCTTGAGGTCGCGCGACCCGGTCAAGTCCATGATGTCGATGCATTCGAGGAGGTGGGCGACCGCCTTGCGTCGGACTCGTGCATCCGGGTGGCACACGCTGCCGAGCATGTAGTCGTCGTCCTGGAAGGTGTTCGAGTTGATCGTGCCGAGGGCGACGCCCTGCTCCGCAGCGTGCCGCGCCAGGTCCGCGAAGTCGTCGACCCTGTCCCACGGGATGTGGAGCGCAACGGTCGGCGCGACGCCTGTGAAGCCGTGAACCTGGGCCGCGTCGTCGATCTTCTCGTAGGCGGTCCGGGGAACGCCCTTCTGCGCGAAGACCTTGAACCGCGTCCCGGAGTTGCCGAATGCCCACGAGGGAAGCTCGATCCGCTGGGTTCGGAGCGCCGCCCTTGCAGTGCGGCTGTCTTGAATCGTCGAGGACACGGTCGCCTCCATCCCTGTCTGCCCCGCGGACACGCTCAACTTGTTGCCCCGGCCCCGGCCGAGGGGAGGCCGCCCGGGGGCCCCACGCCGCAGTGAATGTCAGCTTGCCACAGGTTCCGTTTAGTTTCAATCTCCTTGTTGACAGTTCGATTGGTTGTCGTCTACTGTCCCGATTCGGAACCACTTGAAGCGCACTGATCCGCGGGGGCGGCATCGCCGGAGGAGAGTCGGGCCAGATGCAGACGGGCGATCGCCAGGAAGTGTTTGCGCGTGAGCGCCAGCAGCACATCGCCCTGAGTGTCGAGGAGCACGGGCGGGTGCGCGTCACGGATCTGGCCGAGAGGTTCGCCGTCTCCGAGGTGACCATCCGGAAGGATCTCCGCGTGCTCGAGACCGAGGGCCGGCTCGTCCGCGCCCACGGAGGGGCGCTCGCACCGAGCCGGAGCCCGTCGGAGCGCGCGTTCGAGGTTCGTGAACGCCTCCAGCGTGCGGAGAAGGAGCGGATCGGCGCGGCCGCCGCGGCGCTCGTGGTCGATGGCGAGAGCATCGCCCTGGACGCGAGCACGACGGCGCTCGCCATGGCCCGTCATCTGAAGACCCGCGGCGGATGGGTGCACCTCACCGTCATCACCAACGGGCTCCGCATCGCATCCGAACTCGCCGGCCACCGCGGCATCACCGTGGCTCTGCCCGGCGGCTTCGTACGGTGGGAGGCGCTGTCCGTGGTGGGTCCTTTGGGCGCCGGGCTGCTGCAGAAGGTGAATATCCAGAAGGCTTTCATGGGCGCCGCTGGGTTCACCCTAGAAACTGGCCTGAGCGACGCGACCGAGGAGGAGGCGCAGATCAAGCGCCTGATCGTCGCCGCGGCCACCGAGGTAGTGGCCCTGGTTGACCACACGAAGTGGGGGCGGACTGCGTTCGCCACCTTCTGCCCCACCGACAGGGTGACGGCCGTCGTGACCGATGAGGGGGCTCCGGTCGACATGGCCGACGTGCTTCGCCATCGGCGGATCGTCGTCCATGGGGCGCCTGGGGTCGACCGGGTGCCGGCATCGCCGGCCGGACCCCAGGTCGAGTCGTCGTTGCTGGATACGCTCTCATGAGTGAGAGCGTGCCTGCCATGGCAGTCCATGGCGCAGACGCCCGGAACGGACTGCCACCCGTTGCGCTGGCCAGGGTGTCGAAGCGATTTGCGGCAACGCAGGCGCTCCAGGACGTGTCGCTCGACCTGCGAGCTGGGGAGATCCACGGGCTCGTTGGCGAGAACGGTGCCGGCAAGAGCACGATCGTCAAGGTAATCGCCGGCATCCACCAGCCCGACTCGGGCATCGTCGAGCTCGACGGCAAGGCGGTGCTGCTGCATGGGCCCGCCCACGCGCGCTCCCTCGGCATTGCCGTCGTCCACCAGGAGCCGCGCCTGTTCCCCGACCTGACCGTCGCCGAGAACGTCTTCATGGGCCATACGCCAACCGGCGGGTTGGGAACGGTCAACTGGCGCGAGATGCGGCAGTCGGCGGACCGGATCTTCGAGAGCCTCAGCGTGCACATAGATTCGGGCGAGGTCGTACGCGGTCTTTCGATGGCCGACCAGCAGCTGATAGAGATCGCGAAGGCGCTCTCCATCGATGCACGCGTGCTGATCCTCGATGAGCCGACAGCGTCGCTATCCACGCACGAGGTTGAGCGGCTGTTCGCGATCGTTCGCCAGACTCGCGACAGAGGCGTGGCCGTCCTATTCGTAAGCCATCGACTCGAAGAGGTCTTCCAGCTGTGCGATCGTGCCACCGTCCTGCGCGACGGGCGTCACGTGATCACCGCCCCGACATCCGAACTGACGGCCGCCGACCTGGTCCGCTACATGGTCGGCCGCTCTGTCTCGCTCTTTCCGAGGGGCGCCTCGAAGATCGGAGAGGTGCTGCTCGACGTCCGGGGCTTGACTCGGATCGGCGCCTTCCGCGATGTCACCTTCTCGGTCCGGACGGGCGAGATCGTCGGCCTGGCCGGGCTCGTCGGCGCCGGCCGCACCGAGGTTGCCCGGGTGCTGTTCGGCCTCGACCGCGCCGATTCCGGCGAGGTCCTGCTCGACGGCAAGCGGGTCAACTTCAGGAGCCCGTCCGAAGCGCTGCGAGCGGGCATCGCGTACGTCCCGGAGGACCGGCACCTGGACGGCCTGGTCGGGGGTTTCACGATCTCCGAGAACGTGACCCTGCCGATCATTCCACGGCTCTTTCCGCGCCTCTTCGTCCGAACCAGTCGCGAGCGTGCCCTGGCGGCCGGTTACGCCGAGCGGTTGCGCATCCGCGCGACCGGCATGGACGATCTCATCGAATCCCTCTCGGGCGGGAACCAGCAAAAAGTGGTCATCGCAAAATGGCTGGCCACGCAACCTCGAGTGCTCATCCTCGATGAGCCGACTCGTGGCGTGGACATCGGTGCGAAGGTGGAGGTCCATCGAATCATCTCCGACCTTGCCGCCTCCGGGCTGGGCATCGTCCTGATCTCCAGCGAGCTTCCGGAGGTTCTCGCGATGAGCGACCGAATCATGGTTCTCCACGAGGGCCTCATTACGGCCGAGATCCCACGAGCCGAGGCTTCGGAGGAGCGGGTGATGTTTGCAGCGACCGCGCAGACGGCGGAGGAGACGGCCAGTGGCTCTTAGCGTTCCGGCGAACGTCCCCGCACCCAACCGCGCCGGTCTCCTCATCGGCAGGCTGGCTCGCTCTCGTGAGGCAACGCTCGCCGGCGTCGTGATCGTGCTGGGAATGCTCGTCTGGCTCGAGGCACCCAACTTCCTCTCATCGACCAACCTGGTCTCGGTCACATCGCTTACGGCGATCATCGCCATCGCCGCCGTCGGCGAGGCCCTCGTCATCATCACCAAGAACATCGACCTCTCCGTCGAGTCGACGATGGGTCTCGTCGCGTTCGTGGTCGCCGAGGCGCTGAAGGGCCAGAATCTCCCGGTTCCGGCGGCCTGGGCCCTTGGGATCGGGCTCGGCCTCGCGTTGGGCATGACCAACGGCGTCGTCATAACGATCTTCCGGGTGCCGTCGATCGTCGCCACGCTCGGAACGCTGAGCATCTATCGCGGGCTGACCTACTGGGTGGCGAATGGCCAGGAGATCACCATCTCAGACCTCCCGGCCGGGTACACGGATCCGGCCAGCCAGACCTTCTTCGGCGTCCCGCTCTTCGTGATCCTGGCCATTGCCGTAGTCATCGTGGCGGGCCTTGTTCTTCGCTACACCGTCTTCGGTCGCCAGGTCTACGCCGTCGGCAGCAACGCGGAGGCCGCGGCGACCATCGGCGTGCGCGCTCGATCGACCGTCTTCGTGGTGTTTGCGCTGAGCGGGATGCTCGCCGGCGTCGCCGGCGTGTTGTGGGGGATCGAATTCGGGCAGCTCTACGCGTCGTCGGCGAGCGGCGAGTCGCTGGCGGTTATCGCCGCGGTGGTCGTCGGCGGGGTGTCGATCGCAGGCGGCTCCGGGACCGTCGTAGGTGCAGCCATCGGCGCACTTTTCCTGGGCCTGATCAACAACGCGCTCGTCGTGCTGAATCTTCCGCAGGAGTGGCTCCAGGTGATCTACGGCGCAGTGATCCTGCTCGCGGTGGCCACGGATGCGCTCGTCCAGGTGCGAGCACAGCGCGCAAAGGCGCGGAGCCGAATGCGATGACGGGAGATCCACGCTCCGCCGGCGAGCAAGACGCACCCCACGTGATCGCCGAGCCGTCGGTCGCTGCCGGAGGCCGGTCGGGCAGCCCCATGAGCCGCCTGCTCGGGTTTCTGTCTGGGGCCGCCCGCCTGGAAGTGTTCCTCCTCGTCATCCTGGCCGTCCTGATCTGGTGGGGCGCCCAGCTGTCGCGCTTCTTCCTTACCGGTCCCAACTTCGGGTTCTCGGCGCAGGCGGTCATGGAGATCTCGATCATGGCCCTGGCCATGACCCCGATCATCATCACCGGCGAGATCGATCTTTCCGTCGAGTCGATGGTGGGCCTGTCGAGCTGCGTCCTGGGCTGGCTTTGGGCTTCGGGGGTCCCGCTCGACGTTGACATCCCGATCGTGCTGATGGTCGGCGTCGTGGGCGGCCTCTTCAACGGCCTGGTCGTCACCCGGTGGGGCCTGCCATCGCTCGTCGTGACCCTCGCGACGTACGCCCTGTTTCGCGGGCTCGGCCACGTCGTCCTCGGCTCGACCGTCGTCAGTAACTTCCCGTCCAGCTTCACCTCATTCGGATTTGGCTACGTGCCGGGCACGTTCGTCCCGTGGACTCTTCTCGTGTTCTTGCTTCTGGCCCTGGTCGCCGTCGCCGTCGTCCACTGGACCTGGATCGGACGCCAGGTGTTCGCCGTCGGCAAGAACAAGGATGCGGCACGCTACTCCGGCGTGCGGGTCGGAGCTCTAAAGACGGCTCTGTTCGCCGTCTCGGGTCTGGTGGCGGCGTTTTCAGGCATCATTCTCACGTCGCGAACCTCGACCGCCAGCCCGGACAACGGACTGAACATGACGCTGGCGGTCGTCACGATCGTGGTCCTCGGTGGGGTGGACATCAACGGCGGCAAGGGCACCGTCCCGGGAGTGATCCTCGCCGTCTTCATTCTCGCAACATTGAAGAGCGGCCTGACCCAGGCTGGCATCTCGACCGACTACCAGAACGTGGCCATCGGGCTGCTTCTGATCGTTTCCGTGATAACTCCTCTACTCGCTCGCCAGGCTCGGAGGCTGGTCGGCCGAATTCGTCTCGGGCGAAATCGGCCGGCTCGCGAACCGGCGCCCGGCGAGGTCGTTCATTAGTGCTGAAGGGAGGAATCGCTCGACCCAAGAAGCCCAAGTGAGCAGTTCAACGTTCCACAACGTTCAAAGGAGGAGTCAGTCAATGTTCCATCGCTTGCCGCGAGCGGCCGCCGGAATGGCCCTCGTACTCGTACTGGCAGGTTGTAGCTCGTCGGCCACTCCGACGCCGCCTCCCGCTCCGACGACCACAGCCATGTCGGGCAGCGTCGTCATGATCCCGAAGCAGATCAACAACCCATACTTCGACGTCGCCTTCAAGGGCGCCCAGAGCGCGGCGACTGCTCTCGGCGGGACCCTGACCCAGGTTGGGCCGAGCGCCGCTGACGCAACCCAGCAGATCCCGTTCATCCAGACGGCGACCACCCAGGGCGCGAAGGCGATCATCGTCTCCGCGGACGATGCGAACGCGATCGCACCGGCCCTCAAGGCGGCGATGGCCGCCGGCATCAAGGTCGTCGGCTATGACTCGAGTCCTGCCGTCGGTGCGTACAACGTGTTCGTGAACCAGGCGGACACGAACGGCATCGGCAAGGGCCTCGCCGACATGGCTTGCGACGAAGCTCCGAGCTGCACCGGCGAAATCGCAGTTCTCTCGGCGGCCCAGACCGCGACGAATCAGAACGCCTGGATCGCCGCGATGCAGACCACGCTGAAGGGCTCCAAGTACGCCAACCTGGTGTGGGACGGCGTCTACTACGGCAATGACGACCCGACGATCAGCACGCAGCAGACCCAGGCGATGCTGGCGGCCCACCCGAACCTCAAGGTCATCGTCGCCCCGACCACCGTCGGTATCGTCGCCGCGGCACAGGTCGTCACGTCCCAGAATTTGATCGGCAAGGTCTTCGTGACGGGCCTCGGCACGCCGATGGGGATGCAGGCTTTCGTCAAGTCCGGCGTCTCGCCGGAGTTCGCTCTCTGGAACGTAACCGACCTCGGCTACCTCGCCTACGCGGTGGCCGTGGACCTGGTTACCGGACAGATCAAGGGCAACCCGGGCGATACCTTCACGGTTCCGTCCCTCAACGGCGGCGCGCCGTACACGATCGGCACGGATAGCGTCGTCGTCCTCGGGCCTCCGTTCGTCTTCAACAAGGACAACATCGACCAGTACGTCGCTTCCTTCGGGTTCTAGCGACACAATCCGGCCACATTCGCCGACCCCGGCCCGGCAATTGCCCGGCGCCGGGGTCGGCGCCTACGAAGGCACAGAATGGAACGGGTAGCATTCACGATGAAGCTGCTGCCCGGAGCAGAGGCCGAGTACCGCCGGCGCCATGCCGCGGTCTGGCCCGAGATGCTCGAGGCGCTGAAGGCGGCGGGCGCTCGGAACTACTCCATCTACCTGAGCGGCGATGATCTCTTCGGCGTGCTCGAGGTCGACGACTTCGCGCACTTCAGGACGACGATGGATCGGGCCCCGGTTAACGCCCGCTGGCAGGCGGAGATGACATCTCTGATCGATCCCTGCATCGATCCCGCAACCGGCTTCCATCGCCGCCTGGACGAAGTGTTTCATCTCGACTAGGACGACGGAAGCGAGATAAGTCTCTGCCGGCCGGGGCCGGCAGCCGGCGGGCCTCCAGCCGCGTGCCGTGTGCCGGCGGGCCAGGCGGCGTCCACACCATGAGGTGATCGGCAAATGGCACTCCTGGAACCATTCCCGGACCTCGAGGAGATACTCGACTCCATCGGCGCGGGCGGCAGCCGCCTGGCTGCGATCGAAGCCAGCGAAGGAGCCGCCGGCAATATCTCCGTCTACGTCGGCTGGCCGATCGAGGTGCGCCGGCGCTTCCCGATTGCCGAGGAAATCGCGCTGCCCCTGCCTGCGCCCCACCTCGCCGACGGCATCGTCATCGTGACCGGCTCCGGTCGGCGGCTTCGCGAGATCCACGTCGACCCTGTTGCCAATCTCGGGGTCGTGCAGATCTCTCCAGACGGCACCTCCGGGACGCTCCACACCGCGCCCGGCCGGCTCTTCGATAGCGTCACCTCGGAGTGGAACTCGCACCTCGCGGTCCACGACGACACGGTCGAGCGCACCGGCACGAACTTCCACGCGGTCGTCCACGCCCAGCCACCGCACCTCACCTTCCTGAGCCAGATCCCGGACTACCGAAACGAGGACTTCCTCAACCGGCGGCTCCTGCGGTGGGAGCCGGAGACGATCATCAACCTCCCAGCCGGAATCGGCGCTCTGCAGTTCATGCTGCCGGGCTCCGATGCGCTCATGGAAGCGAACGTGGAGAGTCTCCGAGCACACCGCATCGTCGTGTGGGCGAAACATGGTGTCATGGCACGCTCGGACATCTCCGTCAAACGGGCCGTGGACAGAATCGAGTACGCGGAGACGGCAGCCAGGTACGAGTACATGGACATGATGCTGGGCGGGCGGGCCGAAGGCCTGACGCTCGATGAGATCCGCGCTGTCGTGGCCGCCTTCGGCGTGAAGACAAACCTGGTGTGAACCTGGCCTCGCGACCAGACGGGAGCTGCGCCGACCTCCGCCGCGCGGTGGTTCTCCGGATGCGGCGCATTGCCGCCGGATCGGACGATCCCCGTCGTGCCTCGCGCCCCGTGGCCCGTTCCCGCGGTGGGCTACGCCCGTTCCATCTTCAGGACCGCCGCGCCTCGGATTTCGCCGGCGGCCAGTAGCCGAAGGGCTTCGTTGCCTGCTTCGAGCGGAAAGAGATCGGTCGACGTCCGGATTGGGATCGCCGCTGCCAGCGTCATGAACTCGGCGGCGTCGCGGCGGGTGACGTTGGCGACGCTGCGGAACCCCCGCTCCCACCACAGCCAGTCGTACGGGAACTCCGGCATGCGGTCGAGGTGGATCGCGTTGACGGCGACGACGCCGCCGCGGTCGACGGCGCGAAGAGCGGCGAGCACGACGTCGCCCGAAGGGGCCGTGGTGATGGCGGCGTCGAGAGGATGCGGCAGTGGGTCGTCGTACCCGCCGACGGACGACGCACCCAGCTCCAGGGCCCGAGCACGCTCCGCTTCCGAACGCGCTCGAACGTGGACTTCGCAGCCCCAGTGGCGCGCCACCTGGATGGACAGCAGCGCCGACGCGCCGAAGCCGTACAGGCCGAGCCGGCCGCCCGGCTCGATGCCGGAGACTCGCAGGGCTCGATAGCCGATCACGCCGCCACAGAGGAGGGGAGCGGCGTCGAGGTCGCCGAAGCCTTCGGGGATCCTGACGGCGATGTCCGCCCGGACGACCATCGCCTCGGCGAAGCCTCCGTCGCGATCCCAGCCGGTGAAGAGGGCCGACTCGCACAGGTTCTCGCGCCCGCTCCGGCAGAAGCGGCACGTTCCGTCCGTGCCGTAGAGCCAGTAAGCCCCGGCTCGATCGCCGATCGACCAGCCCGCTGCCCCCTGGCCGATCGCAATCACTCGACCGACGGCCTGGTGGCCCGGCACGATCGGCAGACGCCTGGGCGCCAGGTCGCCTTCGGCCAGCTGCAGGTCCGTCCGGCAGACGGCGCACGCGCTCAGACGCAGCAGCAGCTCACCGGGCCCGGGCGCTGGCTCAGGCCGCTCGACAAGCCGAAGCGGATCGTCGGCGGCACGAGCCGGGCGTTGAAGTTCGAGCGCTCGCACGGCCTCAGGTTAGCGCCTGCCCGGCAGCTCGGGGATTGCTCGATGCCGCCCTATCGACCCGCACGGGGTCGAAGTCCGGCGTCCCGTGGCATTCTGATCTGAGAACGCGGAGCGACAGGAGGCTCAATGGGCTGGAAGGCGAGCGATATTCCGGATCTAACCGGAAAGGTGGCGGTCGTGACCGGAGGCAACGGGGGGCTGGGCCTGGAGACCGCGCGCCAGCTCGCGGCTCACGGCGCCCTGGTGGTCATCGGCGCCCGAAACCTGGACAAGGCCGAGGCCGCCCGCGAGCAGATCGCGGCCATGGTTCCCGCGGCATCGCTCGAGATCCGGAAGCTCGACCTCGGCTCGCTGGCATCGATCGCCGAGTTCGCTGGCTCTGTCAAGGAGACGCACCCGAAGGTCGATCTCCTGTTCAACAACGCCGCGGTCATGGCCGTCAGGGAGGGCACCACCGCCGACGGCTTCGAAACCCAGTTCGGGACCAACCACCTGGGCCACTTCGCCCTGACCATGCACCTGCTGCCCGCGCTCCTGGCGGCGCCGTCGCCCCGAGTCGTGAGCACTACCTCCATCTACCGGAACCGGGCCGGCAGGTACGACCTTTCGAACCCGCATATGCGAGGTTGCTACGACCCCTGGGTCGCCTACGGCATGTCGAAGCGGGCGGAGCTCCAGTTCGCCTTCGAGCTGAACCGGTGGCTGAGGGACCGGGGCCTGGCCGCGTTTGCTGCCGACCCGGGCTTCTCCAGGACCGATCTTCAGCCTGCCAGCGTCCGCGCCAACAACGGCTTCCAGCAGCGGCTCTGGCTCGTGTTGGCGCGGCTGATGGGGCAGTCCGCCGCGATGGGGGCCCTGCCGCAGCTCCGCGCCGGCACCGATCCGGCCGCGGTCGGTGGGACACTCTACGCGCCACGCTGGATCGTCTTCGGTGCGCCGGTCGTGCGCGGGGTCGGCAGGCGCATCGACGACCCGGCCCAGATGACCCGGGTGTGGGAACTGTCGGAGCGCGAAACCGGCCTGTCGTTGGCTGCGGCGCTGGACCAGCTAACCTGACGGCGACTCAGAAGGCCGGAAGAGGTTCGACATGTCTTTCAGTTCCACCGGCCCGACCTACGTCCTGAACCAGAAGCTGATGTCGCTGAGCGGCGATCTCTGGATCGACGACTCAAGCGCCCATCGGACTGGCGCGGTCCGGCGCCGGCCGCTCACTATCCGGGCCAGGATCCCTCGATGGCGAGCAGCCGGCGCTTGATGGCGAGGGCTGCCTCGCGGTCGGCGTAGCTCGAACCGCCGTAACCGCCGAGGGCGCCGTTGGCGCCGACGACGCGGTGGCACGGGATCAGTATCGGGACGGGGTTGCGGCTCATCGCGCCGCCCACGGCCTGCGCCGCGCCGGGTCTGCCGATGCGCCGGGCGAGCTCGCCGTAGCTCGCAGTCTCCCCGTAGTGGAGCCGCGCCGCGCCCGTGAGCACCAGGCGGTCCCACGACGAGACGCGCAGGTCGATCGGAAGCTCGAAGCCCGTGCGCCGGCCGGCGAAGTACTCGCCGATCTGGCGCGCCGCTTCGGCCAGGGTCGCGCGCCATGCCTCCGGGACGGAACCGTCCTCCGCCGGGAGCACCGTGCCGCGGATCCGCCGAGCCAGCCCGTCTACGAAGTCGGGCGTCTCCGCGTCCAGGTCGACGGCCACGATCCCAGGGCTGCTCGCAGCGATGTGCAGCGTTCCCCATGGCGCGGGGCAAGTCGTGAAGGCGGCAGTCGGAAT
Organism: Candidatus Limnocylindrales bacterium; assembly: GCA_049514315.1. Classification (GTDB taxonomy): domain Bacteria; phylum Chloroflexota; class Limnocylindria; order Limnocylindrales; family CSP1-4; genus Fen-1039. Next base: position 93,290 of record JBEKVD010000005.1, read on the forward strand.
CGTCACGGCGCCAGTGTGACGCGCCCGGGGGCGCCTGGAAAGCGGGGCGCCAATTGCCGGAGGCCAGGCGGCGGCGTATACTCCCGGGGAGTATGCAGGCGATCGAAACCGTGGCCCCGTCCACCCCTCCAGTTCCGTCCGCCGAGATCCAGCTCCCCATCGAGGGGATGAGCTGCGCCTCGTGCGTGAACCGCATCGAGCGGTTCCTGCGCAAGACCCCTGGCGTGGCCGAGGCCAGCGTCAACCTGGCGACCGAAGTGGCGACGGTTCGGTATCGCCCGGAGATCACCGGGCTCGACGAGCTGGCGCGCGCCGTCGAAGCGGCCGGCTACGAGGTCCGTCAGCTTCCGAAGTCGTCCGGCGGGACGCAGGCGAGCCTGGTTGAGGAGGCGGACGCCGAAGCGGCCGATCGTGCGCGCGAGCAGCGGTCCCTCGGCCTCGCCGCGGCCGTCGCGCTCTCCGTGGCCGCGGTTGCGATGACCCTCATGTATGTGCCGAACCTTCCACTGACGATGGATCAGCTCGCCTGGGTGCTCGTGGTACCGGCCACGTTCGTCCAGTTCTGGGCCGGACGGCGGTTCTATCGAGCGGCCTGGCGGGCGGCCCGGCACGGTTCGACCAGCATGGACACGCTCGTCGTCGTCGGCACGTCGGCAGCGTGGGCGTACAGCGTCTTGGTGACGGTCGCGCCCGCAACCTTCCGCGCGGCAGGCATCGAGCCCCAGACGTACTTCGACAGCTCGACCGCCATCGTCGGCCTGGTCCTGCTGGGACGCTGGCTCGAGGCGCGGGCCAAGGCCCAGACGGTCGGGGCGATCAAGGCACTGCTCGGGTTGCAGGCCCGGTCGGCCCGAATCGTTCGCGGCGGGCGCGAGGTGGACGTGGCCCTCGAGGAGGTCCGCGTCGGCGACCTCGTGCGCGTTCGGCCGGGCGAGCGCGTTCCGGTCGACGGGCGCGTCGGCGAGGGCGAGTCCGCGGTCGACGAGTCGATGCTGACGGGCGAGCCGATTCCGGTTGAGAAGCGGCCGGGGGACGAGGTCATCGGGGGGACCATGAACCTCACCGGGACGTTCCTGTTCAGGGCGACTCGGGTCGGCCGAGACACCGCCCTGGCCCACATCGTCGAGCTGGTGCGCCGAGCCCAGGGTTCCAAGGCGCCGATCCAGCGCCTGGCAGATCGAATCGGTGGCGTCTTCGTGCCGGTCGTTCTCGGCCTTGGAGCGATCACTTTCGGGCTGTGGTTCGCCCTGGGGCCGGAGCCGAAGCTGACGCATGCCCTGGTGGCCTTCATCACCGTCGTAGTCATCTCGTGCCCCTGCGCGATGGGCCTGGCGACGCCAACGGCGATCATGGTGGGGACGGGCAGAGGAGCCGAGGCGGGCGTGCTGATCCGCGGCGGTGAGGCCCTGGAGATGACCGCCCGGATCGACGTGGTGGTCTTCGACAAGACGGGCACGCTCACACGTGGGCGACCGTCACTCGGCCCGGTTGTCGCGGCGCCGGGTTTTACGGCCGACGAAGTGCTGGACATCGCCGCGTCCGTCGAGCGAGGCAGCGAGCATCCGCTGGCTGCGGCGATTCTCGCACGCGCAGATGGGGCGGGCCTCGGCCGCCGAGCGGTCGAGGCGTTCGAGGCCGTGGCCGGCCGGGGCGTCCGGGGCCGCGTCGAGGGTCGTGAGGCCATCGTCGGAACGGCGGCTTTCCTGGAGGCCGACGGCGTCGAGGTCGTATCGCTGCCTGCCGACGCGGAGGCCGGTTCCGCGGTCACCTACCTGGCCGTCGACGGCCGCCTGGCCGGGGCGCTGCCGACGGTAGACGAAGTCAAGCCCGAGTCGGCCGGCGCAGTTCGGGAACTCCAGGCCGCCGGCCTCGATGTCTGGCTGGTCACCGGTGACGTCGCCCGGGTCGCCCGCTCGGTTGCACTGGCCGTGGGGATACCGTCCGAGCGCGTCGTGGCCGAGGCCCTGCCGGCCGCCAAGGCGGACGCAGTTGCCGCTCTCCAGGCCCGCGGCCTCCGCGTGGCGATGGTTGGGGACGGCATCAACGATGCCCCGGCCCTGGCGCGCGCGGACGTCGGAATCGCGATAGGGACGGGTGCGGACGTTGCCGTGGAGGCGTCCGACGTTACGCTGGTCGGCGGCGACCCGCGCGCCGTGGCCATGGCGATCAACCTGTCTCGCCGGACCACTCGGGTCATCCGCCAGAACCTGTTCTGGGCGTTTGGCTACAACGTCGTCCTGATCCCGGTGGCGATGGGCGCGCTGTTCCCGGCCTTTGGCGTCACGCTGAACCCGGCCGTGGCTGCGGGGGCGATGGCCTTCTCCTCGGTCAGTGTCGTCTCCAACTCGCTGCGGCTTCGGCGCGCTTCGCTGGGCCCGCTCCCGGCGGCGGCTCTCGCCCCGGCCGGAGCCACCGCCCAGGCCGCCTAGCCTCAGGCGTCAGATCCAGTACGCGGCGACGACGACCGCGACCAGCGTGAGTGCCGCGCCGCCCAGTGCCGACCGTAATCCGGCCGACCTGCCGAAACCGAGCCGGGCCGTGACCTGCCCGAAGAGCAAGCCACCCAGCGCGACGGGGACTGCCAGGCCGGCCGCCACGACCCCGAGCGGCAGGCTGCGGGCCAGCGGGTGGACCAGCACCTCCTCTCGGGCCACAAGGGAAACGATCATGAACACGTCGGCCGCAATCAGGAACGCGGCCACGACGCCGAGAACGGCGTCCTCCCTGGTGGCGGTCAGGAAGGTCGGATAGCTGACCACGAAGACGCCCAGGGCGACCACGGCGGGGGTGAGGATCAACGCGCCGTCGAGCCCGTTCGGGAGGGTCAGGCGGGGCGCCGGTCGGCTGAGCTGGAACGCCACGAGCGAGCCCACCGAGAGCAGGGCGCCGACCACGCCGGCTTCGAATCCTCGTCGCAACCAGGGTGGCAGTATTCGGCGGCGCATGACCCTCGAATCGTACTCTCCCCAGCCTGTGCGACCCATCCCGTCCCGACGCGTTCGCCGATTGCTCCGAGGCGCGACCAGGACACCCCTCGCCACGCGTTCAGCGACTGCTCGGAGACGCCGGAGGAGATGCCCCCTCCGGGGCACCCTCCATTTGGCCGATGGCGCTGGCACATGGCCGGACCTGGGGTTGCCTGCCGGCCGCGACCGGCGCCTAAGCCTCGAAGCGGCGGAAGACGGCGACTGCGTTCTGGCCGCCGAAGCCGAAGCCGTTGATGATCGCCGTGTCTACCTTCTTGGCCCGTTTCACGTTCGGAATGTAGTCGAGGTCGCACTCGGGATCGGGATTCTGCAGGTTCATCGTCGGCGGCATGACACCGTCTCGGATGGCCCCGATCGCGGCCAGGCCGCTCACCACCCCGGCTGCGCCGAGCAGATGGCCGACCATCGACTTGGGTGAGCTGATCGCGACCTTGTGGGCGTGGGCCCCGAAGGCGGTCTTGATCGCCCGCGTCTCGGTCATGTCATTGAGAGGGGTGGAAGTTCCGTGGGCGACGATGTAATCGACCTCGTCGGGGGCTACCCCGGCGTTATGGAGCGCCTTCGTCATCGCCGCCGCTGCGCCGCGGCCGGTGGGCTCGGGGGCGCTGATGTGGAACGCGTCGGCGGTCATGCCGCCGCCTATGACCTCGCACAGGATGTTCGCGCCGCGGTCCATGGCGTGTTCGGCCGACTCGAGGACCACGACTCCCGCACCCTCGCCGAAGACGAAGCCGTCGCGATCGCGATCGAACGGGCGGGAGGCATGAGTCGGGTCGTCGTTCCGCCTCGATAAGGCGCCCATGTTGCCCAGGGCTGCGAACGCGATCGGCAGGAGCGAGCCCTCAGTTCCGCCGACGAGCGCGATATCGACCTCGCCGTCGCGGATCATTCGCATGCCGTCGATGAACGCGTAGACGCTGCTGGCGCAGGCTGCAACCTGCGTGATGACCGGGCCGGTGGTGTGGTACTTCATCGAGATCTGGCAGGCGGCCATCGAGCCCGACAGGGCGGGAATCGCGAACGGCGAAACCTGGCCGGGCCCCTTTTCGGCGAGCACCCTGGTGCCTTCGATGACCTGATCCATCCCGCCGCCGCCCGTGTTCATGGCAACGGCCACTCGATCGAGAGCATCCTGGTCGTAGGCTTCGAAGTCGATGCCCGCGTCCTCCACGGCCTCGGTCGCGGCGGCCACTGCCAGATGGATGAAGCGGCTCATCCGGCGCGCCATCTTGCGGTCCATCGTGACGTTGGGATCGAAGTCCTTGACCTCCGCGGCGATGCGAACGTCAAGCCGGGCGGGGTCGAATTGCGTTATGGGACCTACCCCGGAGACACCCGCCAGGAGATTCTCCCAGTAGGCTCTGGCAGTGTTGCCGATGGGGGTCACGGCTCCCAGGCCGGTTACGACGGCTCGACGGGCCGGATCGATTGTGGGCAAGGGCCATCTCCTCGGACGTTTGTCAAGCGGAGGCGACCACCGCTGGCGGCGCCCAGCTCATCTGGCCCGGCGGGACGGCATGCCGTCCGCCGGCGGGACGGCTGTCAGGGCAACCGAGCCTCACGAGGCCCGGCGATCTCCGACCTTCGGATTGTACCGGCTCAACAGCTATCCGGCGCCTCAACCCTGTGTCGGGCCGCCCTCTCGCAGCAACTCGGTCAGGCGACGCAGGAAGGCTCGGACCGCACCCCGCTCGGGCTCTGCCAGCGTTGCCAGGGCCTCCTCGACGGCCCGGCCGCGCCAGCGGTACGCCCGCTCCACCTCCTCGAGCGCGTCCGGGTTCAGCCTGACTCGTACGATCCGGCGGTCGACGGCGTCCTGCTCTCGAATGACGTAGCCGTGCGCCTCCAGCTCCTCGACGATCCTGCTCGCCCACCCGTAGGAAATGCCGAGGCCCGAGGCCAGCTGGCCGACGGTCCGCTCCCCGTGCTGATATACGTGGATGGCCGCCCGAACGGCGTGGACCGAGCCGCCCGGTGGTGTGGCTCGGTGGACGGCTGTGCTTTGCGCGCCCAGGACCGGGTCCGCGACGGCGGGCGAGTCGTCCGTATCGGCTGCATCGAGCCGTCGGGTCGCGTAGGCGGCGTGAAGGAACTCCACGAGCAGCCGGCTGGTCTCCACCGCCTCGTCCGAGATGCGGGTCCCGGCTTGCTCACCCGGTTGAACGAGGATCTTGTCAACCACGGCCGGACTATACCATAATTACTCTACTAATACTTTCCTCGAACAAGGATCCAACCGACAGTGAACAACGCGACTCCTATCAACGACTCCTCTCGACGGCGCCGCCGATGGCTGGGGGTTGCTCTTGCGCGGACTCAATGTGCTGCTGCTCGTCCGCGCCCTTCGCATACGGGCTGGGCGTCGGTTTCGCCACGGCCCAGTTGACGAGCGTGGTCCTCTCCGATGTACCGCGGGAGGTCTCGGGTCTGGCTTCGGGCACGAACTCGATGCTGCGGCAGGTCGATCGGGCCACCGTCGCCGAGCCGGCGGCCTGAAGGGGCCCGACACCCTCACCCGTCGCCGCCGGCGCGGGCGTCGATCGACCTCGGCGCCCAAGCCAGCGATCGGACCTCAATCCCCGGTGTAGCGCTTGAAGATGACCGCGGCGTTGTGACCGCCCAGGCCGATGTTGTTCGACATGGCATACCGGAGCGGCTTCTCGATCGTCTCCGACGCGACGTTGACGTTGCAGTCGGGATCGGGCTCCGTGTAGTTAAGCGTCCCGGGCACGGTCTGGTGGTAGATCGACAGGACGGTCGCCACCCCTTCGAAGGCGCCGGCGGCGCCCATCATGTGACCGGTCAATGACTTGGTCGCGGAGATGAGGACGTTCGGCGTATGGGGCCCGAATGTGGCCCAGATCGCCTCGCTTTCGCGCTTATCGCCGAGGGGGGTGGAGGTTCCGTGCGGGTTGATCATGTCGATTTCCTCGGCCGGTACACCGCGCCGCTCCAGGGCCATCTTCATGGCCCTGGCCGAGCCCTCTCCGCCGTCGGCCGGAGCGATCATGTCGAAGCCGTCGGCGGCTGAGCCGTAGCCGACAACCTCGGCGTAGATCGTGGCCCCACGGGCTTTGGCCAGATCGAGGTCTTCGAGGATCAGCGCTCCGGCGCCCTCGCCGAGGACGAAGCCGTCGCGGGTGCGGTCGAATGGGCGGCAGACCGATGAGATCGGCCGACCCGGGAGCGGGCTGCCCAGGCCGCGCATATTGGTGAAGCCGATGTGGACGAGCTCGAGCAGCGGCGACTCGGCGGCGCCGGCGATCACGGCGGTGCAGTCGCCACGGCGGATCGCCTCGGCGGCCTCGCCGATGGCCGTCGTGCCGGTCGAGCAGGCCGACACGGGGCAGAAGTTGTGGCCCTTGGCGCCCGTTTCGATGGCGATTGTTCCGGAGCTGGCATCGACGAGGCCGTTGGCGATGAAGAACGGGCTGACCGCCCGAGCACCCCTGGAGTGCCAGATCTCCTGGTTCGAGATGAAGAGTGCCTGGCCGCCACCACCGGAACCGTAGATCACGCCGATGTCGTAGCGGTTGTCGTCGTCGATCTCGAGACCGGAGTCGGCTACTGCCATCTTGGCCGACGCGACGGCGAAGTGGACGGTGGTGTCCGACCGCCTGGCGTCTTTGAAGTTCCAGAACTTGGTGACGTCGAAGTCGTGGACCTCGCCACCGGCCTTGTGCTCGTAAGGCGTCGTGTCGAAATGGCTGATCTCACCGATGCCGGACCGGCCCGAGACGAGGTTCTCCCAGACGGTGTCCGTGTCGTTGCCGATGGGGCTGACTATCCCGAGCCCGGTCACAACAATTCGCCTGGTGTAGTCGGGTTTTCGCACTGCTCCTCGCTCCTCCGGGATTCGACTTCGCCGCAGCCTCGCTGCAGGCGATTGGCTCAATGGCTGATAGTGGCTCGGTCCTCGAAGGGCACGGTAATGCCGCCCCGAGCGTCCGGATCGTCGACGGCTATGGCGCTTGCCTCCGGCGCGATGCGTTTGATCAAGCCCGTCAGAACTCTTCCAGGCCCGATCTCGACGAAAGTGGTGACCCCTTCGGCCGTCATCCGCCCCACTGCGGCGATCCAATCGACGCCCCGCGTCAGGTGCTCGATGAGCTCACCGCGAGCGCCCTCGGCCGTGGTGATCGGCCGGGCGTCAGCGTTGGCCAGAAGCGGAATCTCCGGGTCGGCAAAATGGACCGGCGCAAGCACGCGGGTCATCCCCTCGGCGGCCTCGGCCATGAGCTGCGAGTGGGCCGCGACGGAGACCGGCAAGAGAATCCCGCGCCGAGCACCCAGCTCCCTGGCACCGGACAGTGCTGCCTCGACGGCCGCTCGATCGCCGGATATGACGATCTGGCCGGGAGAGTTTCGATTGGCGACGGTCAGGTCCCCATGTGGCGCTCCGAGGGCGATCAGTTCGGGCAGGCGTGAATCGTCGAGGCCGATGATCGCGGCCATCGCGCCGGCCCGGCCCGACCCGGAGGCCTGCATCTGCACGCCGCGCTCGCGGACCAGCCTCACGGCGTCGCCGAGCGAGATGACGCCGGCCGCGACCATGGCGCTGTACTGGCCCATCGAGTGGCCGGCGGAGAACGCCGGCGTCGGGCCGACGATGCCGGCAGACGCCCAGCGTTCGTGCAGGGCGGCCAGATAGGCGATGGAAACGGCTACGAGCGCCGGCTGGGCGTTGACCGTGAGGTCGAGCTCTGCGGCCGGGCCGTCGAAGGCCAGGCGGCTCAGGGGCTCGCCCAGGGCGTCATCGGCCTCCGCCAGAACCGCCGCCGCGGCGGGCGAGACCTCGACCAGGGCCCTGCCCATGCCCACCGATTGGGACCCCTGGCCGGGGAACACGAAAGCGATTCGGTCCATTTGCTTTGCTGGGTCTCCTCGGCTCGCCTGCTCAGGCCGGGCGGAAGGACCTCGCAGGGCCGTGGCTCACGATCGATTCTGGCCGACCATCGGCCGACCAAACTGCGGCTCAGATTAGTGCAACGGCCTGCTGCCAAGAGTAGAAACGTGTGCAGGTTTGCACAGATCGGACCCGGGGCGTAGGCTGCGGCCATGCCACAGTTCCGACCCAAGCTCCCGAACCTGGGTCAGCGACCGCCGGAGGGGGGACCGGGACGGCCGGCAGGACCCGGTCTGCGTCCACCTGAACAGACCGACAAGGCCGGCCCGCCAGCATCTGCCGGCGCTTTGCCGGCCGAAGCCGGTCCCCTCGAGGGCGAGCCGGTCGCCGGTCGCAGGCGATCTGCCGAGCCCGCCGCGCGATCGAGCGGGTCCGCGTCCCTGCGCCTGCTGCGCGGTACCCCGCGGCCGTTCCTGCACATGCCGTCGCTTGCCGTTCCGAGCCGAGCGGCCGTGGAATCGGCTGCCCGGGAGCTGCTATCGGCGCCGGTGGAGGCGGCCCGCAGCCGTTTCCAGAATCCGCGCGAGCTCTCGGATCGAATTGCTATGGGACGCGCCATCTGGCGCGACCTGGTCATCGGTTTCTCGGCTCAGCTCGGCGAGCTGAACCTGGGCTTCACGCAGCTCGCGGCGCTCTACGCGCTGGCAGATAGCGGCACGATGACCGTGGCGGACCTGGCCGACACGCTGGGTCGCTCCCAATCGGCCGCGAGCCGCCTCGTCGACGGCCTGGTTCAACGCCAGCTGGTCGAGCGCAAGCAGGATTCGGAGGATCGCCGCCTGAGGACCCTGACCCTGACGGGACGGGGTTTTGCGCTCCTCGGCCTGGTCGACCGGGCTCGAGCCCAGGAATTCCTGTCGATCGTGCGGCCTCTGCCGGCCGCCGAGCGAGCGGTCGTCGCGATGGGGGTGGCGGCTCTGTCGACGCACGCTATCTCGCGGCGCGGCAGGCTGATCAAGCAGCGACCGCGCTAGGCAAGACCGCCGGCCGCGCCTGGCGTGTGCCGGCTTGGCCGGCGGCCCGAACGCGCCGGTCGGGCCACGCCGAGCCCTACCGCGGCGAACCCTGGTGGGCGGCTCCGGCCTCGTCGCGGGGGGCCGCCAGGCCGAGGACTTCGCGGGCCCTGTCCTCTCTATCCACCGCCAGGGCCCAGGTCGCGACGCCGTGATCCCGACTGACGACGCAGCAACCCTTGAGGCGGACTCCCGCGTGGTGGAGTCGGTCGCTGACCTCGCCGAGGGCGCAGGGCGTATCCTCGATTTCGACGGTCAGGCTGGTGCCGGGCACGAACGCGTAGCCCATGCTGCGGAGCACCTCGGTCGTGTCGTCGTCGCAGCAGTCGGTGAAGATGTGCGCGCAGGTGAGGTCGCCGACGGTGTTCTGCTGGACCTGGACTATGTTCACTCCCCGGGCGCAGAGGGCTCGGGCCAGCCGGGAAAGCTCTCCCGGGTGATTTGGCAGCTGGACCACGAACTGCTGGCTCATGTCTCCCTCCCGACTCCGGACTCCGGCGGTTGGGGATACAACGCGGGCGATCACGGGTGATTATCCATCGCTCGTCGCGTCGATGGGCGTGAATGGGATCGGTGCGGCGCTCCGCCCCGGTGAGCGGTCAGGTCAGCCGATCGCAACCTCCTGCCCGCCGGCACCCCACTCGGGGGCCGGCGCGGCCCGCTCGACGTCGATAGCCGCGAGCCGCAGGCCATCTCCGGACGTCCTCTCGATGACGAACTCGGCGCCTTCGGCGATGGATCCCACCGACATCTCGCCCCAGGCATAACGGAGCGCCTCTTCGGTGTGCTCGTCGTCCTCGCCGAGCAGAACGTGGACGGCGGCTACTCGGGTGACGCCGAGGGCAGTCGCCCGGTCTACGACGACGTCCAGCACAGCCTGGGCGAGCACGGCCTGGTGCATGGCCTACCTCGCTCCCGCGGCCAGCAGCTCGACGACGATCTCGGCCGCGGCAGGTATGGCAGCGGATACCTCGGGGCTCAGCTTCTCGCTGAACTCGTCCGTTCGCCGAGCCTGGACCGTGACCGTCTGAATGCTACGTGGGAGAACCGCGCCCAGGCCCCGGCCCAGCGCCAGCGCCGTCTTGAGCGAGGCGTCGTGCGAGGAATCGAGGTGGCCCGCCGCAAAGTCGGCGAGGTCGTCCAGGGAACACGATCGGACTTCGCCGATCGGGCGACCCGGGAACTCGGCGGCGTCCACCAGGATCGCCGCCTCGTAGCCGGTCAGGCATTCCATCAGCCGCAGTCCGCCGACGCCCAGCCGCTCGATCTCCACTTCGGGGACCCGCCGGCCGGCGCGCTGGGCCGTGCCGAGCAGACCTTCGACCTCGTCCGCGACCAGCCAGCCCACGCCGTCGTCGCCGAGAAGGGGGTTGCCCAACCCGATGACGATCGTGCGAGGCTGCAGGTCGCGGGAAACCTGGTCGGCCACGGGGATGTCCGATCTAGCAGTTCTGGGTGAGGACCTCGATGACCTCGCCGTCCGAGTTGCGAATCGCGACCTGGAGCGGCATCTCACCGGGGAGTGAGTGAGTGGCGCAGCCGAAGCACGGGTCGTACAGGCGGAACGCCATCTCGACGCGGTTGAGCAGGCCCTGGTGAACGACCGTGCCCTTGTGAATCAGGCTCTGGGCGGCCTTCTTGATCGACATCGCCATCGGCGCGTAGTTGTTGGTCGTGCCGACGACGAGGTTGACCGCGGTCAGGATGCCGCGCTCGTCCGTCCAGTAGTGATGGGTCAGCGTGCCTCGCGGCGCCTCGACCATGCCGACGCCCTCGGTCGGCTTCTCGGTCGGGACCGTGCGGATGTTCGGCGAGGTGATCTCTGGATCGGTGGCCAGCTCGACCATGTGCTCGGCCGCGTAGAGAAGCTCGATCAGGCGGGCCCAGTGGGTGGCCAGGCGGTGATGGACGATCCGCTTGCCGCCCGATTCGGGCTTCGGCGCGAGGGTCTCGTAGAAGCGCTCGTAGGCCGCCTGGGCCAGGGGAGTGGCCATTCCGTCGGCGGTGTTGAGGCGCGAAAGTGGCGTGGCGCAATAGACCCCGGAGTCGACCCCGTCGACGAAGCCCTTCCAGCCGATCTTCCGCAGGTAGGGGAACTTGAGGTAGGTCCACGGCTCGACGTGCTCGGCGATCCAGTCGCGGTACTCGGCGGGGGCGTAGGTGCCCACACGGGTCCCGTCGGGCGACATGATGCTTACGCGGCCGTCGTAGAAGTTGACCTTCCCGTTCGGATCCACGAGACCCATGTAGTAGGTCCTGTGCGTGTAGCCGTCCGAGAGGACCATCTCCTTGTAGGCGTCGTTGCCGAGCACGATCTGGTCGAAGATTCCCAGGCTGAACTGCGCGAACTCGATGCCCCAGCGCCCGATCTTCTCGATCTCGGCCCGCTGCTCTTCGGTGATGCCCTGGGTCATGCCGCCGGGGACCGCGGTGGCGGGATGGATCTTCCGGCCGCCGATCATCTCGATGACGTGGTGGCCGCTCCTGCGAGCCTCGATGACCTGGCCCCCGACTTCCATGCCGACCTTGGCCAGGACGCCCAGGATGTTTCGATCGGCCGCGGGGGCGTCGGGCCCCACCACGAAGTCGGGGCCGCCGAGAGCGTAGAAGTGGGTGGTGTGATCGGTGAAGTAGAAGGCGCTGTACAGCAGCTCGCGCAGGAGCTTGGCCGGGCGGGGCGGATCGACGTGGTAGACGGCGTCGGCTGCCTTGGCGGCGGCCATGTGGTGGGCCTCCGGGCAGACGCCGCAGATGCGGTTGGTCAGCGTCGGCATCTCCTCGACCGGGCGACCGACGCAGAAGCGCTCGAAGCCGCGCAGCTCTGGGATCTGGAAGTAGGCGTTGGCGACCTCGCCGTCGGGATCGAGGAAGATCTCGATCTTGCCGTGGCCCTCGAGCCTGGTGACGGGATCGATGGTGATTCGTTCCATGTCCGGCTACTCCCCGTCGCCCTGCCAGGCCGAGCGGCTGCTGTGGAGCAGCGAGCCGGCCAGGCTGAAGCGGTAGAACTGGCCCACCGGGTCGGGGATGCCGTCGAGCACCTTGTCGATCTCCTCGGGCTTGATGGCCTGTACGACCGAGGCGTAGGCGGACATCAGTCGGGCGCCGTAGTCGACGACTCCCTCCGCCGCGCCGTAGCAGCCGATACACGGTGCCGAGACGGCCGGGCAGAGGGCGCCGCAGCCGCTGCGAGTCGCCGGGCCGTTGCAGGGCAGGCCCTGCTCCAGGAGGCAGATCTCGGGATCGAACCCGGCCACCTGCTGGATGCGGACGAACTGGTCGATCTTCTTAACGTCGCGCTTGCGGGCGCATTCGTCGCACACGGTCGAGTCTCCGGCGCCGAGGACGGAACCCTTCGGCGGAAGCGGCCCGGTGCCGTTGAGGGCCTTGACCACGGCCTCCAGGGCCGCCCAGATCTGGTTCGACTCGGGCGGGCAGCCGGGGATCGTGTAGTCCACGTCCACGACCTGGTCCAGGGTCCGCAGTACCGGCTCGAACTCGGGCAGATGGAGCACGCCCTCCGGGACCTCGCACTCCCACACCGGGCGGAGGTTGTCCGGGTTGTCGGTGCTGGAAGTCGAGAAGGCCGTGTCGATGATCTGCTTGCGGCTCGAAAGATTGGCGAGGCCCGGGATGCAGCCCTCGCTCGCGCACGACCCGAACGAGACCATGATCTGCGACTTGCGCCGCAGGAGTCGGGCCAGGTGGACCGTCTCGCTGGTCCGCATGCTGCCGGACACGAGAGTGACCGCTATCTCGCCGTCGGCTATGGCCTCGATGTCGCTGTACTTGCCGTCCATGACGGTCGGCCACAGGACGATGTCGAAGGCGTTCGCCACGTCGACGATGTGCTCGTGGATATTGATGATGGCAATGTCGCAACCGCCGCACGAGGCGGCGCCGAAGATGGCCAGCTTGGGCTTGGCCCCGGACCCCGCTGCGGCCCCGGCTGTGCCGTTGGACTTGGCCGTTGGGCTCATCGGGCTGCCTCCGCCGCAGGCTCGGGGTCGACGCAGTCGGCAGTCTCGGGCGGTCCGCCGGCGTCACCGCCGGTTGCCTCCCAGGCCGCCTCCAGGTTCACGCCGTCGATGTCGATGACGTCGCCGGCAGGCCAGTCGAGAGGCCCGATGGCCCTCACTTCCTCGGTCACGCGAGCGATCTCGTTGGCCAGGCGGACGCCTTCGGCGGCGCTGGCCCACACGAGCTGAAGACGCTGCGGCTCGATGCCGAGGGCTTCGATCGTTCGCTGCAGGAGCTTGAACCGCCGGAGAGCCTTGTAGTTCTGCTCGATGTAGTGGCACTCGCCAGGATGACAGCCGCTTACCAGAACGGCGTCGGCGCCTTCGGAGAAGGCCTTGAGCACGAACGTCGGATCGAGGCGACCCGAGCACATGAGCCGGATGAGCCGGACGTTTGGCGGGTACTTGGTCCGGGCCGTGCCGGCCAGGTCGGCCGCCCGATAGCTGCACCAGTTGCAGGTGAAGCCGATGATCACCGGCTCGAAGGTCGTGGCCGGAGCGGCTCCTGCGGCCGGAGCCGGTGCGACGGGTGCCTCCACGCTCATGCGAGCACCGCCTCTTCAACTTCCTCACCGCGAGCCACCGGGAAGGCCGACCGCCTGGGCCGCAGCCCGTCGGCTCCGACCCTGAGCAGACCCTCGATCTGCGCCAAAACCTGCTCGTCGCTGAAGCCGGTACCGGAGATCGCTCCGGCAGGACAGGCCGCGACGCAGGTGCCGCAGCCCTGGCACATCGCCGGGTTGATGCTCGAAACGCCCTTGACGTCGTCGAAGCTGATGGCGTTGTAGGGGCACATCGTGTTGCAGATCCGGCAGCCGGAGCAGTGCTCGGCGTGAACCGTGGCCTTGATCGGCTCGAGGTTCATCTGCTTCTGCTGGATCCGGCCCAGGACTCGAGCGGCCGCCGCCGCGCCCTGCGCGACCGAGGCCGGGATGTCCTTGGGTCCGCTGACGCAACCGGCGATGAAGACACCCTCGGTCATGGTTGCGACCGGGTCAAGCTTGGGGTGCTTCTCGATAGCCCAGCCGTCGAAGCTGCACGACAGACCAAACCGGGTGGCCAGCTCCCGGGCGTCGGCGCGCGGCTCCAGTCCGGCCGACAGGACGACCATGTCGACGGGGAAGCGGCGCTGCTTGCCGACGAGGGTGTCCTCGACCTGGATGATGAGCTTGCCCTCCTCATCCTTTGTGCGGGCCACGTCCGTGATCTCGGCCGGCTTGCCGCGGATGAAGATGCCGCCCTCTTCGAGGATCCGCTGGTAGAACTCGTCGTAGCCCTTACCGGCGGTCCGCATGTCGATGTAGAAGTCGTAGATGGTGGCGTCGGTGTGCTCTTTGATCAGGTGGGCGAACTTGAGGCTCTGCATGCAGCAGATCGTGGAGCAGTAGTTGTTGTGGTTCTTGTCGCGGCTGCCGACGCAGTGGATGATCGCCACCGACTTGGGCTCCGTGACGCCGTCGCGCAGGACGATGTTGCCGTTCGTGGGGCCGGCAGAGTTGGAGAGCCGCTCGAACTCGAGGCTCGTGAAGACGTTCGGCAGCCGGCCGTAGCCGTACTGCTTCATCTTGCGAGCGTCGAACAGGTCGTAGCCGGTGGCCAGGATGATGTTGCCGACTTCCAGGGTCAGGATCTTGTCTTCCTGGTCGAAGGCGATGGCGCCGGTCTCGCAGAATATCTCGCAAGCCTTACAGGTGCCCCTCTCGTAGTAGGTGCAGTTCGGCCGGTCGATGACGGGGGTTCGAGGAACTGCCTGGTCGAACGGCGTGTAGATCGCCTTCCGGTAGCCGAGCCCGGCCTCGAAGACTTCGTCGATGACTTTCTTGGGGCACTTCTCCTGGCATACGCCGCAGCCGTTGCAGAGGTCCTCGTCGACGTAGCGGGCCTTCTTGCGAACGGTGACCGTGAAGTTGCCGACGTAGCCCTCGACCTTCTCGACCTCGCTCCAGGTCAGCAGCTCGACGTTGGGGTGCGTGCCGGCGCTGACCATCTTGGGGGTCAGGATGCAGGCCGCGCAGTCGAGGGTCGGGAAGGTCTTGTCGAACTGGGCCATGTGGCCGCCGATCGACGGGTCCTTCTCGACGAGGTAGACCTTGAAGCCGGCGTCGGCGATCTCGAGGGTCGCGCTGATACCGGCGATGCCGCCGCCCACGACCAGTGTGGCCGGGTTGATGTCGACTCTGATCGGCTGGAGCGACTCGTTGCGGCGAACCCGCTCCACGCCGC
Organism: Candidatus Limnocylindrales bacterium; assembly: GCA_049514315.1. GTDB lineage: Bacteria > Chloroflexota > Limnocylindria > Limnocylindrales > CSP1-4 > Fen-1039. Next base: position 108,438 of record JBEKVD010000005.1, read on the forward strand.
CGGCCAGGATGGCCTTGGCCTTGACCGTGGCCGCGGCTTTGTCCGTGTGGACCCAGGAGTCCTGCTCGCGGATCGAGACCAGCTCGCACAGGTAGGGGTTGAGCCCGCCGCGGGCGGTGGCGGTGCGGAACGTGTTCTCGTGCAGGTGAGGGGAGCAGGCGGCGACCACGATGCGGTTGAGGCCGAGGTTCTTGATGTCCTCGGTCACCAGCTCCTGGCCCGGGCTGGAGCACATGAACTTGTATTCGCGAGCGACAACGACGCCCTGGTCGCGCAGGTTCTCGGCCGCCCACCGGGCGACCTCGGCCACGTCGACGACGCCGGCGATATTGCTGCCGCAGTGGCAGACGTATACGCCGATCCGGATTTCGTTCTCAGCCGGGAGGTTGCCCGGTTCGGCCGGCAGGTGGCTGTGTTCGGCGGTCATTCCTGAACCTCGCTGTCGGACATCCGTGGCATCGGCAGGGCCCGCTTGTCGGGCCTGGGCCGGCGCGCGGGTGGCGCGGCTCCGGCGGCTGCGAGCGTCTGCTCGGGGGCCGCCTTGAGAGCGTTCACCAGGACCTTGCTGGCATTGGTGTACTCGCGCCCCACGCCGACCGTCTTGGGATCCAGGCCAAACGCCACGCCCATCAGCTGGGTGAAGAACACGATCGGCATGTGGTAGCTGGTGTGGAACATGGCGTTCATCTCGCCCTGGTAGGCGTCGATGTTGATCTGGCACATCGGGCAGACCGTTACCATCATCACGGCCTCGCGCCGCACGGCCTCGGCGATCAGCCGTCGAATGAGCTCCAGGCCGACCCTGGGCGCGACCTGGGTCATGTGACCGCCGCAGCATTCGGTCTTGAGCGGGTAATCGACGACTTCGGCGCCGAGCGCGCGAAGCAGCCGGTCGAGGTCGTTCGGCTGCTCGTGGTTGGTGTAGGCGCCGTCGATGTCGGGCCGCGGGACCATGCAGCCGAGGTACGGCGCGACCTTCAGGCCGGTCAGCGGCTTCTTCACCGCGGCCTTGACCGCGTCGAGGCCGACGTCGTTGATGATGACCTCCAGGAGATGGCGGACCTTCACCGTGCCGGGGTCGTAGTGCAGGCCGCCGGCACCCAGGGCGTCGTTGACGCGGGCTTTGAGAGCCGGCTGCGTGCCCATGTAGTGGTCCGCCTTGGCCAGGTTGAGGTAGCAGGCGCTGCAGGCGGCGACGAGCGACTCGCCGGCCTTCTTTTCGCCGGCGGCGATGGCCAGGTTGCGGGCGATCATGGCGTAGGCGGGAGTCGTGCTCAGGCTCACGTACTCAGTCGCGCCGCAGCAGTTCCAGTCGTCGAGCTCTTCGAGGGTGATGCCGAGGGGCTCGCAGACCCCCTCGAGAGACTCGCGATAGGAACGGCCGCTGCCCTCCATCGAGCAGCCCGGGTAGTAGAGGTAGCTGCTCATTGGGCTCGCTCCAGCTCATCGGCGCGCTGCAGGATTGCCTGCAGCTGCTTCTTCTGGTGGATCTGGTGAGGCAGGAGGCCGATGCGGCCGTGGCGGAAGAGGCCAAAGGCCATCGGCGTCATGCGCGGCAGCCGGAGGATGTAGTGTCGCAGGTAGTGCCGCGCCGTAAGGCCGACCTCCCAGCTCCGGCCGAATCGCTTCGCCTGGCCGATGAAGACGCCAGTGAAGTCGGGCCCGACGTTGTTGGGGTACGCGTGCTCTTTCTCGGCGATGACCTTGATCGCATACATCACGTCGGTGATGAGGATCTCCTGCGGGCAGCGCACCACGCAGTGGTAGCAGGAGAGGCACATCCACGGCGTGTTGCTGTGGAGAACCTCATCGCGCTCGCCGGCCCGGATCAACGCGAATAACCCTCTCGGGGTGTGATCCATGGCGGCGGCCGAGGGACACGAGCCCCCGCAACTGCCGCACTGGATGCACATCTCGAGGTTTGAGACCCCAGCTGTCCTGGAGTTCACCTCGGCCAGGAAGCGGACGCCCGCGTCCGAAACCTCGGGAGGTGAAACCTGAGCCACGACCATCCAATTGCCCCTTTGTCTGCCCGGCGTCGCCGCTTGCGATCGCTGGCCGGCTGCGCCGCAGCGGACGTTCGCGGCTACCTCCAGCGCGAGCGTCCGGTGTCTGCGGAACCGGTCGGCCACGAACGTTGCGGTTCAGGCCGGGGGTTGCGAAGTATTGAGTGGGGACGCCACTGCGCTCTCACCGGGAGCGCTCCGGGTCGGTCCGGGGGCAACGGACCCGAGATCGACCTTTGGGCCGCGAGAGGCGGCGGACCTTCGTTGCCTTGTCTCAGATTGTTCGGTCGCCACCGGGTCCGAGCAAGGGCCGCATGACCCGGCCGGCCGGGGGCCAACCCGCCCGCGTTCTTGGGCTTTTGGGGCACGGGATCGAGCCCCTCCTCGAAACGACCGGTGAGAATGGCGGGCCTTCAGGGATCATGAGCAACCCGTCCGGCGCTTTCGGTGAGTGGGCCGAAGCGGGATTGCCCGCGAAGTTTCGACGCGGCCCGGCGTCAAACCGGCAGGCCTGCGCCGGGCGAGCAGGTGCGGGCTTCGCCTTTGCACGATTCCGCGGACGGCAGAATCAAGAACCCCGGCCGCTGCGAGACGACCGGGGTTCGGTTGCGGGACGAACTAATTCTGCCTGGCCCTGAGCCCGAGTACTCCGCCGACGATAATCGCCACGCCGGCGAGCAGGTCCAGGTAGATGCCGATGCCGACCGACGCCGCTCCGGGGACCATCGCGTTGCCGGCGTTCACGTCGTCGTTGACGGAGGAGTAGTTGAGGACTCCCACCAGGAGCACGAGCACTCCGGCCACGACCATGACTCTCCCTGGGCTTGGGATCCTGGTCCCCCTGGCCCAGGCAACCGCAACTGCAATTGCGACAAGACCAAGGACGGCGATGATCTTGCCGCCGTTGCCGCCGTCCCAGCCGGTCATCGATTCGCCGGTGCCCGCGATGGAAACGGATTCCCAGGCGATGAACGCACCGACCGCGGCAAGAACCCCACCCACGCCGCCGACGATGGCGCCGATGGGCAAGGTCGTCCGTGACATTGATGTGGTCACGCGAAACCCTCCTCTGCGACTCGTCCGGATGCGCCGCTGACGGACGGCTCGGACGCATGCCTAGCATATGTGCGCACGCGGGCGCGCGGTAGCCCCGACCCGGCCAGGGCGACTCCATCAGTGCCGCTTTGTGGCTCGGAACGGTGCGGCTAAGAGTCGGGGTAACGCTCGACGAGGTGATGACCCAGATGCCTGTGAGCGCTATTGAAGCGTAAACGGCTGTGAAGGAGCTGTCTCTACGCTTCGTGCATGCCGGAGATCAGCCGTTTCTTCGGAATAGTGATCAGGCTTCACTACGCCGACCATAACCCGGCGCACTTCCACGGCACGTACCAGGGGCGAACGGTGGAAGTTGATATCCGCACGCTGGGCATCCTCGACGGTGGCATTCCAACCCGAGCTCTCGGGCTTGTCATGGAGTGGGCAGCCGAGCACAATGCGGATCTTGCCGAAGACTGGCGTCGAGCCTCGGCCGGCGAGCCGATCATCAGGATCGCGCCCCTTGCGTAGAATGCTGGCGATGCTGACGATTCGATCCGCTGAGGTGCTTGACGACTACTGGCTCCGCCTGACGCTGTCGGACGGGACGGCGATCGAGCGGAACGTTCGGGATCTGTTGTGGGGTCCGGTCTTCGAGGGGTTGCGGACGGACTACTCCCAGTTCCGTCGAGCGCGCGCCGGCCACGGTACCGTCGAGTGGCCCGGCGATCTCGACCTCGCCCCGGAGACGCTGATCTGGAACGGACCGGCACCCAAGGGCGCTTCCGAACCGCCGCCCGCGCGGCTCGTGCTCAACCACCCGGCGGCCCAGCCGATCCGTTGAAGCGGCGTCTCCCGGGTCCCGTCAAAGGCTGAGCTCCATCAACTCGGCACATTCGAACGGAGAGCCGAAAGGATCTCTTCCAGCGACAGGACATCGCCCAGACCCACGGCTGGATATCGAGGGGTGGCCAGGTGCCTTGTCCGGAGTGCGACTCTCACGGGACGATCGACGGTCTACTCAACGGCGGTCGCGCTGTCCAGCCGCTCCGCCAGCCGCTCGCCCGTGGTGACCGCTCCGCGCGAGGCTGATGAAACCAGGGCCGCGTACTTGGCCATGACGCCGCTCCGGTAGCGCGCGGCCGGCGGCGTCCAGCGGGCGCGCCGGGCCGCGAGCACGTCCGGAGCCACGTTCAGGTCGAGGGCGTGGCGGTCGACGTCGATGACGATCTCGTCGCCGTCCTCGACGAGCGCGATCGGGCCGCCCAGCGCCGCTTCAGGCGCCACGTGGCCGATCATCAACCCGTGGGTGCCGCCGGAGAATCGGCCGTCGGTGAGGAGTGCGACGTGTTCGCCCATGCCTTCGCCGACCAGCGCCGCGGTGACGGAGAGCATCTCCTGCATGCCGGGCCCACCGACCGGACCCTCGTACCGGATCACGATCACATCGCCCTTCCCGATGCGCTGCTTGCGGACCGCGTCGTAGCAGGCGTTCTCGCTGTCGAAGACGCGGGCCGGGCCGGCGTGGAAGCGGCGTTCGTGGCCGGCCAGCTTGATGACGCAGCCTTGCGGGGCGAGGGTGCCGTGCAGGATCGTCAGGCCGCCGGTCGCGCTGAGCGGGCTTTCGATCGATACGACGACCTTCTGGCCCGCAGTCTCGACCGTCGCCGTCGCCGCCGAAGCGATCGTGCCGCCGTCGACGTTCGGGGTCGAGCCGTCGATCAAGCCCTTCTTGAGCAGCTCGCGGGTTATCAGGCCCAGGCCACCCGCTTCGAACAGGTCGGCCGCGGTGTAGCGCCCGCCCGGCACGAGGTCGCCGACGATCGGCGTCCGATCGGCGATCTCGCCGAACTCGTCGATCTCGAGCGGAAGGCCGTACTCATGGGCAATCGCCAGCAGGTGCAGCACCGCGTTGGTCGAGCCGCCGGTGGCCGCGACGCAGGCGATTGCGTCCTCGATCGACCTTCGCGTGACGAACTCCTTGGGCCTGACATCGCGCCGGACCAGGTCCATGACGATCTCGCCGCAGCGGTAGGCGGCCCGGTTCTTGTCCGGGTGCTCGGCCGGGATGCCGTTCAGGCCGGCCGGAGAGAGGCCCAGGATCTCGAGGACCATCGACATCGTGTTGGCGGTGTACTGCCCGCCGCAGGCCCCTGCGCCCGGGCAGCTGACCGACTCGATCTCGTACAGCTCCTCGGCCTTGATCTTGCCGGCTCGGTATGCCCCGATCGCCTCGAAGATGGTGACGATGGTGGCGTCCCGCTTGCCCCGGTAGGTGCCCGGGTAGATCGTGCCGTTGTAGAGGATCACTCCTGGCCGGTCGAGCCGGCCCAGGGCGATGGCCGCGCCGGGGATCGTCTTGTCGCAGCCCACCAGGCAGACCACGCCGTCGAGCATGTGGCCGCGCACGCACAGCTCGATCGAATCGGCGATGACCTCGCGGCTGATGAGCGATGCCTTCATGCCCTCGGTGCCCATCGACGTCCCGTCCGAGACGGAGATCGTGCTGAACTCCATGGGCGTCCCGCCGGCCGCGCGAATCCCCGCCTTGACGTGCTCGGCCAGCCGGCGCTGGTTGTAGTTGCAGGGCATCGTCTCGGTCCAGGTCGTGGCCACGCCGATGAGCGGCCGGGCCAGGTCGCCGTCGCTGAAGCCGATGGCCTTGAGCATGCCCCGGGCCGCGGCCCGATCCGGGCCGTCGGTGAGGGCGGCGCTGTGGCGCTTGGCCGGGTCGCTGGGCAGGTCGTAGGGCAGCGAGCTGGGGGTGTCGTTCGACATGATGGTCCTCTTCGGTGGCGTCGGGCTCGTCGGCTTGCCAGTCTAGGCGCTGGCGGCTCGCAGATGCTTCCCCGGTGTCGATGATGCTCTGCCCCGGGGCGAAATGGCCCGCAGCATCCGGGCCGGCGCGTCAGACTTAGGATGAAGGGGCGCCCAGCGGCGGTCGGCGGTGTCGAGTCCGCAAACGGAGATCCAGGCTTGAGAGGATCGTCTGCTCGTTTCGTTCCAACGCCGCTGCAACTGCTCGCCTGGACGACAGTCGCGTTCGGCCTCTGCTTCCTGGGCTACGTCTTCTGGTACTTGATGACCCACGCTCTGGCCGGGGCCCCCGGCCGCGACGTCCATAACTACATCCTGGCAGGCCTGCGGCTGAACGTAGGGCACCCGCTCTACACCTACGGGCCCGGTGACGAGCGCATCCCGACCGGTGATGGGTTCTCCGAGTATGCGCTCTACTCACCGCCGCTCATCGGCGTCCTGTTCCGGCTCATCGTGCTTCTTCCGGCCAACGGCGAGTACGTGTGGTGGATCGCCATGGACGCCCTCGAGCTACTGGCCATCGCGATGCTGATTCGCCGGGCACCCCTTCTCGCGGGTGTGGCCCTGCTCGTCCTCGGCGTACCGATAGGGGTGCTCCTCGAGTTCGGCAACGTCGACTGCCTGGTTGCATGTGGGATGCTGGTGGCCTGGCGCTGGCTGGTCGACGGCCACGACGACCGGGCGGCGATTCTGATAGCGGTACTCGCGTCGTTGAAGCTCACGCCCGTCATCTTCGTGTGGTGGCTGTTCGTTACCGGGCGGCGCAGAGCGGCGGCGGTTGCGATCGGCGTGGGCGTCGTCTGCGCCCTGGTTGCCATGGCTGGCACCGAGCCGCTCATCATGGCCAAGTTCGTCCAGGTCACGACTTCGAACGTAGCCGGGTCCGCGACCACGACCGGGGCCGCCGGCCTCGCCGCCATGCTCGGCCTGCCAGGCGCGCTGTATGCCTGGCTACCTCGAGTCATCCTCGTGGTCGGAATCGGGGCGATGTGGGTCTTGCGGCGAAGGCCCGGCCTCTCGTTCGCGATCGGCGCAGCGTTGATGTGGCTGGCCTCGCCGGTCGCCAGTGTGCACACGCCGGCCTTGCTGCTCGTGGCGCTGGCTCCTCAAGCCTGGCCCATGGCCCGGGCCGTCGCCGGCGGCAAGCCGCAATCCTCAGGTGGGATCGCAGCGCCCGACAGGTCCCGGGCAGCGTCCATCGCAAACCCCGAGGTCGCACCCGGCGCTATCTCGTCGACCTGACGAGCTGATCGTTGAGGGTCGATCCCTGCACGGGTGCCGCGGGCTGGCGCGTGCCGCGGGCTGGCGCGTGCCGCGGGCTGGCGCGTGCCGCGGGCTGGCGCGTGCCGGGGGCTGGCGCGTGCCGCGGGCTGGCGCGTGCCGCGGGCTGGCGCGTGCCCGGGCGCCGCGGGCCGGCGCCTGTCTATCCGGCAGACGATCGCTGTGGCCAGGCCAGCTTCACCGGCATCGGCGAGGTCGACCCGCCGAGCTTCCACACGCGCAGGTGAAGAGCCCAGGTCATGACCAACCCAACGAGGGCCACCGGCAGCGTGCCGAGAACGTGAAGCAGAACCACAGCCGCCAGGGAAGACGCTGGATCCTGGCCGAGCAGCGTCAAGACGCTCACTCCCACGAACTCGTACGTTCCCACGGAACCCGGCGCCGCGGGAATCGCGGTCGAAAGCCCGATCCACGCGATGGCGAAGGCAGCCTGGGCCAGCGTGAGGTGCAAACCCACGGCTCCCGCCACGGCGACCATCGAGCCGACCGCGCAGGTGTACGCAACGAGAGTGGATCCAACGACGGTGGCAACGCCCCTCGGCGAGCGGACCGCCTCGGTGCCTTGGACCAACCGCGTGACGAATTCGCGACCCACCCCTGGAAGGAACGCCTGAAAGCCCGGCCGGCGTCGCGGAACGAGAACCGAGAGGGCAAGGACAACCGCGGCAGCCGCCAGGGCAAGGAGGATCCACAGTTCGACGGGCGCCATCGCCGACGCGCCGGTGACTGCGAGTCCGAGGCCGGCCGCGACGGCCAGGATCGTCAGGCCATCGGCCAGGCGTTCGGTGACGACCGAGCCGAGGGTTGCGAGCCGCGACAGGCGAAGCGCCGTGGCCGCGAGGTAGGCTCGGGCCACATCTCCCAGCCTCATCGGCAGCAGGGTGTTGGCGAAGTACCCGACGCAGGTGTAGGCAAATGCGGGGCCGTATCCGACTTTCCCCAGGGGCGACAGCAGGAAGCGCCACCGCCATGCTCGCACTGCGATCTCCAACCAGGCAAAGCCCAGGACCAGGACCAGGCCGAGGGGCGCCGCGCGACCGAGAGCCGCGCCGGCAGCCGGCAGATCTACGCGGCTCAACGTCGCCCAGACTAAGAAGGCGCTGACGGCAGTGCCGATGGCGGCGCGGGCTGCCTTCACCGGGCGACGGTCCCCAGGTCCGCCACTCGTCCGGGCGATCGATCCGCCGGCTCGCCTTCGTCGCACGACGTCGGCGCCGCGGCTGCGGCCGTGGACAGGAGACCCGAATCCTCGAACCAGCGAACCGTTTGCTCGAGACCTCGATCCAGGGCCACCTGTGGAGACCAGCGCAGCATCAGGCGGATCTTCTCGATGTTGACGACGCGGCGGCGGATGTTGTCGATGTCGCGCCGGTCGATGTGATCGACCCTGATCTCGCAGCCGGATGCCCGCCCAATCGCAGCGGCCAGGTCGTTCACGGACGTTTCGACGCCCGTCCCGACGTTGAAGACTTCGCCCTCGGCTCTTGGGTGTGTGGCGGCAGCCAGCGTCGCATCGACGGCATCCTCGACGTAGGTGTAGTCGCGGGTTTGGCCGCCGTCGCCGTGAATGCAAAGGGGCCGGCCGGCGTTCGCGGCGATGAGGAACTTGGAGACGACGCCGCAGTACGGGTTCTCAGGCCGCTGGTACGGCCCATACACGTTCGAGTACCGGACCACTGCCACCGGGAGGCCGTAGCTCTCGTAGAAGGCCAGGCAGTAGTGCTCTCCGGCGAGCTTGCTGACTGCGTAGGGGGTGAGAGGGACGAGCCGGTCGTCCTCGTTGATCGGAATCGAGCGTGGATTGCCGTAGACCGATGCGGACGACGTGTACACCACCCGCTCGACATTCGAGTCGCGAGCCGCGAGCAGGACGTTGAGCGTCCCGCCGATGTTCGTGGCGAAGTCGTCGCGCGGGTTCGCCGTGGAAGCGATGATGTTGCGAGCCGCCAGGTGGAAGACGACGGTGTGCCGTTTGGCCAGGTCGCGGACCAGCGGCTCGTCGGTGACGGAGCCCTCGATGAAGTCGGCGCCGGTCGGGATGGCGTCGCGTCGGCCCGTGAACAGGTCGTCGAGGACGGTCACCCGCGCCCCCGATTCGATCAGCCGGCGAACCAGGGCCGAGCCGACGAAGCCGGCGCCGCCGGTAACAAGGACACGACGGCCACCAAAGGCACGCTCGAGCATCATCAGCGCTCAACCCCCAATCGAAGCAGGAAAGCCGGCCGGAAGAGACGCCACCAGTCGCGCAGCCCCCGCATCTTCGAGTAACCGTCGGCGTGATATCGGACCGTCACCGGGTACTCGACCACTCGATAGTGCCCCCTGATGCTCCGGTAGAGCAGGTAAGGTTCAAGTTCGTAGCGATCGAGCCAGGCCTGGTCGATATCGATCGAGGGGTCATCGAGGATCGCCGAACGGAAGACGCGGAACCCGTTGGTGGCGTCCGTGACGCGGTGCCAGACCAGCAGGCTGAAGACGAAGGAGTAGAAGCGCGTGCCGAAGCTACGGCCTCCGATCGGCCCTACGACGTGGCCGCCTCGCATCCAGCGGGAGCCCTGGACGTAGTCGAGGTCTCGCGCCAGAGCGAGGTCCAGGGCCCCTACCAGGTCCGACGGCTCGTGCTGGTCGTCGCCGGCCAGCAAGGCCACGTATGGCCTGCCACGCTCGCGAGCGCACATGAGGCCCGTTCTGATCGCCGCCCCGACACCGCGACACTGGTTGTGTCGCAGCACGACCGCCGCACCGTGAGCCTTCGCCTCTTCGCCTGTGGCATCGCTCGAGCCGTCGTCCACGACGATCGCCTCGAACCGGCCGTCGGCCGGCCACTTGTCGAGCACCCGGCCTATCTTGCCGGCCTCGTTGAAGGCGGGGATGACGACCGCGACCAGGGTCTCTTTCGTCCCTTGCGCGGGGTTGGATGGGGTAGTCGTCTCCGAGGCGGGGGTTTCCCTTGGCCCAGGGCGTGGCGCTTTGATGGCTACGTTGTTGGTCACGCCATCCACTATGCCAAGCGGTGTTTCGTCAGGCTACAAGCCGATGGTACCGGTGAGCCACCCGCGGGACGGACGGAAAATGGGCGTTTCCTGGCGCGGTGGGCGCGGCCGGCGCGGTCAAGCGAGGTTTCAGGGAGCGCGGCCTGGTTGCGAGCCTTGGGCGAACTTCGCCGGTGGGCTGGGCATGCGCGGCCAGATACTGAAAGCGATTCGGGGCCCTTGTGCCGGCCGTCTGGCCTCTTCGAAATGGCCTGCAGCTGCGATCCCGGCGCGTCAGACTTGAGGTCGGATGCCCCCTGTGGAGGTTGGCGGCCCTGCGCATTGCATGGAGATCGATCTTGAGAGCGTCGCTCGCCCGAGTCGCCCCAACGCCCTGGAGACTGCTGGGCTGGGGCATCGCGATGGTCGGCCTTCTTACGATGTTCGCAGCGTTCGCCATCTGGCTCTGGTTGAGCCGCGCGTCGGGCCCGACCCCGGGAGATACCCACAACTACATACTGGCGGGCCTCAGGCTCAACGTTGGCCACCCGCTCTACGCCTACGGTCCGGGTGATGAGCACGAGCTGCCTGTAAGCGCCTACCCGCTCTTCTCACCGCCGCTGATGGGAGTCGTCTTCCGGCTGATAGTGCTGCTGCCAGCGAACGGTCAGTACATCTGGTGGGTGAGCATGGTTGTGCTGGAGCTCGCCGCGATCATCGCGCTGGTCCGGCGCGCCCCGCTCGTAACCGGGCTCGCTCTGGTCCCACTCAGCGTTTCGATCGGACTGGCCATGCAGGTCGGCAACGTCGACTGCCTCGTGCTTTCGGGTCTCCTGCTCACCTGGTGCCGGCTCGTTCGAGGGCACGACGAGCGCGCCGCGCTGGCCATCGGAGTGCTGGCCTCGCTCAAGCTGACGCCGGTCGTCTTCGTGTGGTGGCTCTTCGTCACCGGTCGGCGGCGCGCCGCCGCCATAGCCGTAGGGTGCGGCGCTGTGCTGGCCGTGGTCGCCATGCTCGGCAGCGAACCGTCGATCTTCCTGAAGTTCTACCAGGTCACGATGGCGAACGAGGCAGCGCCCGCCGCTGACTATGGGCTGCCGGGACTGGCCTCAGCCATCGGGCTGCCGGCAGCACTCGCCGCGTGGCTCCCTCGAGCGGCTCTGCTCGGCGGCGCCGTGGCAATGTGGATGACCAGACGCAGGCCGGGGGTGTCGTGGGTCATCGGTGCCCTCCTGATGTGGCTGGCCTCGCCCGTCGCTGCTCTTCACACGCCGGCCCTGGCCCTGGTTGCCATCGCTCCGCTGGCCTGGCCGATGACCCGCGGTTGGGCCGGCGGTCGTCCGGGTTTGAACCCGAACGAGCTCGATCGCCACGGCCGCCCGGCTGCGGGACTGCAGAGTCTTCCAGCTGATCGGTAGCGAGGCTGCCGGCGGCGTCGGGCCGGCCTCAAGCATGCGGCGCACGGTAGAACGGGTCCTGGGCCTCGACCGCGGGCTCACATCTTCCGCATGAGCGGCGCACGTCGCGGACGGCGGCCCGGAACGCCGTTAGCGAGCGGCGCTCTCGGTGGTGTCGACCCGGGCCGGATGAACCGCCTCCCATTCCTCGATCGCCGGGAGCCGCGAGAGGACGTAGCCGACCTCGTCTGACCCGGCCAGGATCATCGTCCGGGCGAACGGGTCGATCTCGAAGTCGAAGGAGTCGCCGCCGGGCAGAGTCACCTTCTGCGCCTCCAGGTCCACGGTCCACTCGCCGTCCGGGTCCGCGGTCAGGAGCGCAGTCAGGGCCTCGTGTCGCTCCGGCGAAACGACGATCGGCAGCAGCGCGTTCTTCAGCGAGTTGCCGCGGAAGATGTCGGCGAAGCTCGTCGAGAAGATCGCCCGGATGCCCCACGCCCGCAATGCCCAGGGTGCGTGCTCACGCGATGACCCCGCGCCGAAGTTGTCGCCGACAAGGATGATCTCGCGGCGGGCGTTCTGCGGCTCGTCGATGACGAAACGCGGCTCGCGCAGATCACCCGTCGGCAGGAAGCGCCAGTCGCAGAAGAGGGCGTCGGCCAGGCCGGCCTTGTCGGTGATCTTGAGGAAGCGGGCCGGGCAGATCTGGTCCGTGTCGATGTTGGCGCGCGGGATCGGGATCACGCGGCTGGTGGTCCTGGCGAACGGCTCGGGCATGTCAGTCAGCCCCCACGGCAGACCTCGAGGCCGTGGGCCCGGCCACGGCGCCCGGTAGCGTCCGCGGATCGGTCACGACCCCGGTGACCGCGCTGGCGGCGGCGGTCAGCGGCGAGGCGAGGAACGTCCTGCCGCCCTTGCCCTGGCGCCCCTCGAAGTTACGGTTCGACGTGCTGATGCCGTACTGGCCGGGCTCGAGCTGATCCCCGTTCATGGCAATGCACATCGAGCAGCCCGACTCGCGCCACTCGGCACCGGCGGAGCGAAAGACGTCGTGGAGACCCTCGCTCTCGGCCTGCTTCTTGACCTGTTGCGAGCCCGGAACGACCAGGACCCGCAGGCCCGCCGCGACATGGCGGCCGCGCAGGATCGACGCCGCGGCCCGCATGTCCTCGATCCGGCCGTTCGTGCACGAACCGATAAAGACGACGTCGAGCTTCCGGCCGGCGATCGGCACTCCGGGCTCGAGACCCATGTATGCGAGCGCGCGCTCGAGGTTCTCCCGGGCTCCGGGCTCGAGCTCGGCCGGGGAGGGGATCCGCCCGCTGATCGGTAAGCCCATGCCGGGATTCGTGCCGTAGGTGACCATCGGTTCGAGTGCGTCGCCGTCGATGACGACGGTTCGGTCGTAGGTTGCGCCCTCGTCGCTCGGCAGCGCCCGCCAGCGGGCGACGGCCGCGTCCCACGCCGCTCCCCGCGGGGCGAACCTGCGGCCCTGCAGATACGCGAAGGTGGTCTCGTCGGGGGCGATCAGCCCGGCGCGGGCGCCGCCCTCGATCGACATGTTGCAGACAGTCATCCGCTCCTCCATCGACAGGGCTCGGACGGCGCTGCCGGTGTACTCGATGACGTGACCGGTCCCGCCGCCGATGCCGATGCGGGCGATCAGGGCCAGGATGATGTCCTTGGCACCGACGCCCGGCCGGAGATGCCCGTCGACGCGGACCTGGAAGGTCTTCGGTTTGCGCTGAAGCAGCGTCTGCGTGGCCAGGACCATCTCGATCTCGCTCGTCCCGATGCCAAACGCCAGCGCCCCGAAAGCGCCGTGCGTGGCGGTGTGGGAATCGCCGCAGACGATCGTCATGCCCGGCTGCGTGAGGCCGAGCTCGGGCCCGATGACGTGGACGATTCCGCGGTTCGGGGAGCCCTTGCCGTGGAACGGGATCCCGAAGTCACGGCAGTTCTCTTCGATCTGGCGGAGCTGCCTGGCGGCGAGCTCGTCGGCGATCGGGATCGACGGATCGAGCGTCGGGATCGAGTGGTCGGCGGTCGCGACCGTCTGGCCCGGCTTGCGGACCCTCAGGCCGCGGGCGCGCAGGCCGGTGAATGCCTGCGGGCTCGTGACCTCGTGGACGAGGTGGAGGTCGATCGCGAGAATCGCCGGCGCGCCGGGCTCGGAGGCGACGAAGTGGTCGTCCCAGATCTTCTCCACGAGGGTGCGCGGCTTCTCGGCCATGATTCCACTCGCGCTGCGACCGCCCCGCCTGACAGCGTGCGGGCTGTCGAGGTTACCAGACGAAGGCAAGAGCCGGCGCCGACCACTTTCGTTGATCCGTGAATGCGTGCCCGGAGCTGGCCCCGGCGAGCCAGCCCGAGAGAGAGCCGGGACCCGGCGCTGTCGGCAGCCGTGACGGTGGGTTACCCGATTCGTACCGCCCGATTCGGCTGGATGGCCGCACCTTCGGCGGCCTCGCTCGCGGTCGCGCGGTGGCCTAACCTGTGTCGGTGCCCGCAGTGGGCACACGACGCAGGCGCAGCAATGAACACCGGGAAGGCGCAGCGATGAACGCCGGGAAGGCGCACGCAGGGCTGGCCGCCCGCACGACGGCCGCGGTTCCATCTGCCGCCGCGACGGCGGCCACGGTTCCATCTGCCGCCGCGACGGCGGCCGCGGTGCCGCCGGTGGAGGCATGGGGCGAGGGCCTGGCCTACCCGGAACGGGTCCGGCGATTCCTCCCTGCCGTGCACGACGGCTTCACCGCGGTCAACAAGTACGTCAGCGTGCCCGCCCTCAAGATGGGTCTCGGGCGATACATGTCGAATCCCCTGACCGGCTACCTGATGATCCTGCGGACCCGCGGTCGGAAGAGCGGCGAGCTGCGCGACGCGCCGCTGGGCTACGTAGTCGTAGGCGAGCACCTGTACTGCCTGGCCGGCTTTGGGCGGCGCACTCACTGGTACCAGAACATCCTGGCCGATCCCCACGTCGAGGTCATCCTGCCGGGCCGGGCTTTCTCCGGGGCCGCCGAAGAGGTCACGGATCCGGAGGAGCGCCGCCGAATCCTGGCGCCATTGCTGCGGAGCATGGGCGTCGTCGCCGCGATGGTCGGCATGGGTAACCCGTGGCGCGACGGCCCGGACGAGATCTACCGCAAGTGTGAGGGCATGCCGCTGGTCCGCGTGCGGGCTACCGGCGTCGCGGCCGGGCCCGAGGATCCCGGCGGCCGCTACTGGGCCGTGCCGGTAGTCGGCGGGACGGTGCTGGCAGCGTGGTGGCTCCGGGGTCGATGCCGAAACCGGGAGAAGGCGTGACCGAGGACCCTGCGCCCGCGTGGCGTGAAGGAGCGGCGGCTCCGGGGAACGAGGACCCGGGGCCCCGCGCGGAGTTGGCGGCGCTCCGGACTCAGCGACCGGGGGCCGGCGCCTTCGGGACCGATCCTGCTCGCCGTCGCATGGCCAGGCTCGGCTGCCTGCTGGTGGCCACCTTCGGCTGGGCCAACCTGGCGATCCTGGGGCAGGCGATGCTGGCGAAGAACCCGCCGCAAGCCGGATTCGATCTGCAGCTCCTGCTCGACGCTGCCCGGCGGGTGGCCGCCGGTGGGTCGCCATACGATCCCAACGCCGTGACCAACGGGCTGCAGGCTCGCGATCTCTTCTACTCCTATCCGCCGGCCGTGGCGCAGTTCCTGGTGCCTCTCTCGGGGTTGCCGTCGTGGCTGGTCCTGACGGGCTCTTGCATCGGGGCCGTGATCGGGCTGGCAGTTGTGGCCTTCGCGCTGGCGCGCTCGCCGATCGGTCGGCCCGCCCTGGCCCGGCGCGAGTTCTCGCTGGACGTCACACTGCTGGCCCTGGCCGTCGGCCCGTTCTTCTTCCCGTTCGCGGTCGCACTCCTCTTCGGCAACGTGGACGCCTGGTTCCCGTTTCTCTTTGGAGCCGTGGCGTTGACGCTCGCGTCCGGCCGAGCGGTCCCGTCGCAAGCGACGTCGATGGCCGGCGGGGCGGCGCTGGCGATCGCATCTGTCGTAAAGCTGCACCCGGGTACGCTCGCGGTCTGGCTGGCCGCCCGCTGGTCGGCCGCTTCGGGCTCGAGGAGGGCCTTCGCGGCCGTCGTCGGTGCGGCCATCGTGAGTGGCGTCGCCATCCTGGCCGCAAGCCTCCTCGTTGGCGGCCTGGGCCCGTGGCGCGATTACCTCGGCTACCTGCGGATGAGCGGGAATGCCGACCTGACTTCAGCGGTCAATGTTGGCCCGGCCAGTCAGCTGGCCCTCCTGGCAGGCAATCCCAACCTGGCTCGCCCGCTGGCCGTCGTGTTCGCTCTTGTGGCGATATCCGTCACGGTCGGGGCCGCCCGTTTCGTGCGCGACCAGCTGGAGAGCTTCGGTTGGGCGATCGTGGCTTCGCTCGTCGTGCTGCCGGTTACCTGGTACCACTACTCAGTTGCCCTCATCCCCGTGGCGTTGGCCGCCTGGACTCGCAGCCGCGGCACGCCACGGGCGCACACCGTCACCCTGACGCTGGCTGCTGCGTTCGTCGTGGCGGACGCGGCGATCGCTCTGCCGGTTGCACTGTGGCTGGCAGTCGCCGCGCTCTTCGTCGCCGTCCGCTGGTCACGCCCTCAACCGCTCCCCGAGCCGGCCCCGGCGGTGGCATGGGCTTCGGCGGAAGGCGCGTCGGAGGTGGCCTCGGCTTCTGTCGCAGGCACGCGGCCGAGCCCCGCGGCTGATGTCGAGGCGGGAGGATAGCGCCTCTTCCTCGCCGGACCAGCTTCGCGGCCTCGAAACGTCGCCCTCGATACAATCGCGATGACTCAATCCCTGCGTCTCGATTCGTCCCGGTCGAGCCGGCGGGAGTTATGCAGGGGAATCCTGATGTTCGATCGCCTAGGTCGGCTCGTGCTCCGGCTCCGGTTCGTCTTCTTGATCGCGTGGCTGGTGGCCGCCGCCCTCTTCGGCGTCCTGGCTCCGTCGCTGTCGCAGGTGGGCTCCGCCGACGAGACGAGCTTCCTCCCGAAGGACTCCGAATCGCTCGCCGCCCGCCAGCTCCTGGCGCAGGCGTTTCCCGGCGATTCGGCCCAGACCACGGCCCTCATCGTCTTCTCCAGGCCGAGCGGGCTGACCGACGCGGACCGCGCCGCCATAGACGGGCTGCAGAGCTACATGGAGGGGAGCGGCCATCCGGACGCGGTCCTGCGCTACGTGACCGCCGAGAACACGCCCTCGCTGGCGTCGATGTTCCGCAGTACCGACGGCATCGTCGAGCTGGCCCAGATCGACCTGAGCACGCCATCGTTTCTGCCGCGGACGAACGCCGCCATAGACGCCATCAGGGCGCATCTGGCCGCCCCGGGCGTGCTGCCGAAGGGCCTCACGGACCAGGTCACCGGCCAGGCCGGCATCGGCCGCGACTACCTGCAGGCCATCCAGGACGGCACGAGCCGGACGACCGTCGTCACGATCGTCCTGGTGATCCTCGTGCTGCTGCTGATCTACCGCGCCCCGCTGGCGGCGCTGGCGCCGCTGATCACGATCGGGTCGGCCTTCCTGATCTCGCGCGGCATCCTGGGCTTCCTGGCCCAGGGAGGCTGGCAGCTCTCCTCGATCCTGGATTCGTTCATCGTCGTGCTGGTCTTCGGCGTCGGGACCGACTACACGATCTTCTTCATATCGCGCTTCCGGGAGGAGCTTGGTCGGAACAGTCCGCCGGATGCGGTCAGGGTCACCGTCAGCCGCATCGGCGCGGTCATCGCCGCCTCGGCGGCGACGGTGATCGTGGGCCTGGCGTCGATGGTCGTGGCGCGGTTCGGCATGATCCAGACTACCGGCCCGGCCCTTGCCATCGCGATCTTCATCACGGTGCTGGCGGGGTTGACGCTCACGCCGTCGCTCCTGGCGATCTTCGGGCGGCGCCTCTTCTGGCCTCTCCACGAGGAGACCCGAAAGGCAGCCGACGAAGACCGGGGCTTCTGGGCGGCACTGGCGCGCCGAATCACGGCCCGGCCCGGTCTGGTTGTCGGCGTGATCCTCGTGTTGCTGGTTCTCCCGGCGCTCGGGCTGCCGCTGCTCAAGGAGAACTTCGACGTCCTCAACGAGCTGCCGGCGAGCACAGAGTCGCGCCAGGGGTTCGAAACGCTGAGCGCGTACCTGGCGGAAGGGCAGTTGATGCCGCTGGACGTCCTGGTCAAGTTGCCGGGCGCCTCGGCTACGGTCTTCACGTCGCAGCAAGGGTTGTCCGACATCGGCGCGCTGGAGAAGTCGATTGCGGCCGTGCCGAACGTCCAGACCGTGCGCAGCCTGGTCGACCCGCTGGGAGAGGGCAAGATATCGGACCTGCTTCGGCCCTCGGTGCAGCTGAGCAGCACGGCAACTGCGTTTCGCAAGCCGCCGAGCACCGACATCAACGTCCAGCTGAGCGACGCCAGCCTGTCCGGGGTCCAGTCGGCCGCGAGCTATGTCGGCGGCCTGGCCGCCGCCTTCCCGAACCTGCCGCCCGACCAGCTCACGGCCGTCAACGCTGATCTCGCAACGCTGACCACCGGGCTAGTCGATGCCCGCAAGCAGGCACTCGTGCCGAACCAGCTCGACGCCATCGCCCAGCAGCTCCAGGCCGCGGCTTCCGCGCCGGCGACTTCCAACACGGCTTCGCAACTGGCGGCCCTCAAGTCCTACCTGGACGAGCTGGGAGCGGCTCAGCCGGCCGTGAAGCCGCTGTCCTCCTACCAGTCGGCCGAGAATGCCGTTGCGGCTCTTTCTGCGGGCTCCAACGTGATCGCTTACGCGCAGCTGCTCGGTTCGATCCGGGATCTCTCGACATGGTTCAGGGATCAGCCGACGCCGTTCTACTTCTCGCCGACCAGCGTCCAGCCGAGCGCCGCGACGCTCGCCGCTCAGCAGGCCATGGCTGCGGCCCGGGCCAGGCTGCCCGATGAGCTCGACCAGCTCGCCGCCAACTTTGGACCGAACGACCTGTACGCCTCGCCCAGTCTCCGCACGGCCTACGTCTCGGCCGATGGCACGGTGACCCAGCTCTACGTCACGACCTCGACGAACCCGTACGACACGAAGTCGTTCGATACCGTCCGAGACCTGCGGGCGCTGCTGGCGACAAACCCCGGCCATTTCGGTTCGGCAAGCGGCTCTGCGGCGAGCGGTACAGCCGTGGCGAGTGGCACCGCGGCGAGTGGCACGGCCGTGGGCAGTGCTGGGGTGGCCGGAACTGCCGCGGCGAGCGGCTCTGCGGCGAGCGGCTCTGCGGCAAGCGGCTCTGCGGCAAGCGGCTCTGCGGCGAGCGGCTCTGCGGCGAGCGGTACCAGGGTCACCGCCGCCGCTCCCAGGGCTTACGTCGGCGGGTCCACGGCCGAGTTCGCAGACGTCCAGGACACGATCTCCGCGGACTTCCTGCGCGTCGCCGCCATCACGATCATCGGCATCCTGATCGTCCTGATCCTGCTGCTCCGCGCCCTGGTGGCGCCCGTCTACCTTGTCCTCACCGTCCTCCTGTCGTACGCGATGAGCCTGAGCGTGTCGGCCTTGATCCTGCAGCACGTGTTCGGACAGGCCGGCATCAACTACTTCATACCGCTGATGGTGTTCGTGCTGCTCGTGGCCCTCGGGTCTGACTACAACATCTTCCTGATGTCCCGGGTGCGCGAGGAGAGCTCCACGCGCGAGCTGCGGCCAGGGATACGCGTCGCCTCGGCCCGAACCGGGACGGTGATCACGTCGGCGGGCTTGATCCTGGCCGGGACGTTCGGGGCGCTCGTGACCTCGCCGCTCCAGCTGCTCTTCCAGGTCGGCTTGACAGTGGCGCTGGGCGTGCTGATCGATACCTTCGTCGTTCGCAGCCTCCTGGTTCCGGCACTCACTTCTCTCATCGGCGAACCGGCCTGGTGGCCGTTCCACCGCCGCCGGACGTAGGCACCCGATCTGACGTAGGCGCCTCGATTTGACGGGGATGCCGGGCATTCGCTTACTGCGGTCGCAGACGGGGCCAGGTAGATGCATCGGGGACGAGCCCGCTCGAGGGACGAGCCCGCTGGCCCGATCAGTCTTGCCGGCTTCAGGCACGCGGCAGCATCGAGCTGCCCATGTGGTGAGCACATCCGACATCCCGCAGCGCGACGTGGGCTCCCGTTATCCAAACTGCTCAGATCGAGCATCAAGTTCGACGAAGTCGCGCCGGACCCAGCACCGATCGGTCGGACTTGTCTACCCTTGTGAGCAGGCTTGACACACCGAGCGCCATCGAGTCGACGGGTATGTCCGATGTGCTCACCCGCTGAGCAGGCCGCGGCCGCCAGTTCGGTTGGGGATGCCAGCCGGGTCAGGGACGCGGCCGCCAGTTCGGTTGGGGATGCCAGCCGGGTCGATGTCGCGGCCGCCAGTTCGGTTGGGGATGCCAGCCGGGTCAGGGACGCGGCCGCCAGCCCGGTTGGGGTGGGTGGTGCGACGCCTGCATCCCAAGGCCTCGCAGCCGCCTGCCGGTCGGTGAGTCCCTTCCCCGCTGCTTTGGGTCACGCCTTCAATATCCCCACGGCGCCGAAGTGACGAAGCGCCTCCCCGCGAAGCGCCTCCCCGCGAAGCGCCTCCCCGCGAAGCGCTCCCCGCGAAGCGCCTCTTCGCGAAGCGCTCCCCGCGAAGCGCCTCTTGACCCGGGCTGATACACTCCCCGAACACCAAGGGGCTTGGTCCCGGGTGTGCTTTCGTCACGGAGAACCAGGTTGGGCGCCTTCAACAGCCGGAACCGCCGCCACGTCGCCGTCGCCATCAGGTCTGACGGTCGTAGAGTGCAGGTTCCGGCCGAGCACCTCGGCCTGGTCGACGTATCCGTCCTCGGCTTGCTGGCCTCGATTGAGCTTGGCATCGAGTCCGTACTCGGGCTCATTACCGGCTCCCGGCGGGGGACTGGAGGAAGGGACAAGCGCTAGACACGCAAGACCCAGCACAGACCAGAACCCTCGCCGGAGCGGCGGGGGTTTTTTGATGGCCGGATGGACCAGAGATCCACGGGTGGGGACCAGAACGATCCACGGACACGGGTGGGACCAGGGCGATCCATGGATGTGATTGGAAGGAACGCAGCGATGGTGACGAAAGAGGAAGGTTCGGGACGGTCGTCGGCCCGTGACCCCGGCCGCCCGACAACTACCGCGACAACCTCCGCGACAACTACCGCCCCGACAACTACCGGGACAACCTCCGCGACGGCGGCCGTCCCGACAACTACCGCGACGGCGGTCGCACGGCCGACCTCGGGGGCGCCGATAGCCCCATCGCCGGGCGCCCTGACTCCGAATGCGGTGTCGTCCGGTCGTGATGGCACGCTCCGTGGGCGCGAGCGCATCAACCACATGCCGGGGGCCGGCACCGAGCGTGCCGATGCCATCTCCGCCGGTCGGCGCGAGATGCTGAGCGAGACCGGCCGCAACCGGGTTCGAAGCCTCGCCGAGCGGGGCGTGAAGCGGCCCCGTATCGGCGCGGATGCGGTCTGCGAGGCCCTGGTTGGCCAGGGTGTGGATGTCTTCTTCGGCTATCCGGGTGGCGTCGTCCTGCCCTTCTACGACGTCCTCGGCGATTACCCGGAGCTGCGCCACGTCCTCGTCCGGCACGAGCAGGCCGGCGCTCACGCCGCCGATGGATACGCTCGGGCGACCGGGAAAGTGGGTGTCTGCCTGGCGACGTCCGGTCCCGGAGCGACGAACCTGGTCACCGGCATCGGCAACGCCATGCTCGACTCGGTCCCGATCGTGGCCATCACCGGCAACGTCGTCGGCTCGCTTCTGGGCAAGGATGCCTTCCAGGAGATCGACATCACGGGCATCACGCTGCCGTGCACGAAACACAACTACCTGGTGCGCGACCCCAACGACATCCCGCGCGTCTTCGCCGAGGCGTTCCACATCGCCCGAACGGGCCGCCCGGGACCGGTTCATATCGACTTGACCAAGGATGCCCTGATGGGCGTCTGCTCCGCCGAACAGCCCGAGGGCGTGGACCTGCCCGGCTTCAAGCCTACGTTCGAGGGCCACTTTCGCCAGATCAAGCTGGCGGCCGGGGAGATCGCCCGGGCCCAGCGCCCGGTCATCCTCGCCGGTCACGGGGTGCTGATCGCCGAGGCGACGGAGGAGCTGCGCGAGCTGGCCGAGAAAGCACAGATCCCCGTGGCTCACACCCTGCTTGGCGTCGGCGCCATGGACGAGAGACATCCGCTCTCATTGGGCTTCGTGGGGATGCACGGCTGGAAGCACGCGAACCGGGCGATCCAGTCGGCGGACCTGCTGATCGCCCTGGGCATGCGCTTCGACGACCGCGTCACTGGCTATGTGCCCACCTTCGCGCCTTACGCCCGGATCGTCCACGTCGACATCGATCCTGCCGAGATCGGCAAGAACGTGGCGGTTGAGATCCCGATCGTCGGGGACGTGAAGCGCGTCCTGACCGCGCTCCTGCCGCAGGTTCAGCCGGTCGGGCCCGAGCAGCGCGCGGCGTATCTGAAGGAGATCGCCGGCTGGCGATCCGAGGCGGAGAAGGCTCCGTGGCACGGCTCCGGGGCGTGGCGCAATGGTCAGCTCTCCGCCGACTACGTCGTCGGCAGGATCGGCGAGGCCACAGGCCACGACGCCACGATTGTGGCGGACGTCGGCCAGAACCAGATGTGGACGGCCCGATATGCAGGCTTCCGCCGGCCGAAGAGCCACATCAGCTCGGGCGGCCTCGGGACGATGGGCTTCGGCCTGCCGGCGGCCATGGGCGCGGCAATCGGCCGCCCGGACAAGGAGACGTGGGCCATCGTCGGCGACGGCGGCCTGCAGATGACCGTCCAGGAGCTGATGACGCTCGTCCAGGACGACATACCCGTGAAGATAGCCCTGCTCGACAACCACAAGCTGGGCATGGTCCGGCAGTGGCAGGAGCTGGTCTACGCGGGCAACTACCACTCGTCGCACCTGCTCGGCCCCGACTGGGTGAAGCTGGCCGAGGCCTACGGCGTGGCCGGTTTCCGCGCCACGACCCCCGACGAGGTGGATGGCGCCATCGCCGCGGCTCGTGCCGTCGACGGCCCGGCCCTCGTCCACTTCGTCATCGCCGAGCAGCAGAACGTCTTCCCCATGATGCCGGCCGGCAAGGGCCTGTCCGACCTGCTCGAGGAGCAGTTCGAGGAGCCGATGCAATGAGCCCCACCGGCACCCCCGGCCCCGCCCCCGACGGCGCGGCTCATCCGGCGCCCGCCCCCACCGGCACCCCCGGCCCCGCCCCCGACGGCGCGGCTCATCCGGCGCCCGCCCCCACCGGCACCCCCGGCCCCGCCCC
>JBEKVD010000006.1:0-77940 GCA_049514315.1 Candidatus Limnocylindrales bacterium
GTCTCCGCGGGCTGGAGATCAGCATCGTGACGACGGCGAAGACCGACGAGGAATCGAAGCGTTTGCTCGAACTCCTCGGCATGCCCTTCGCCGGCTAGGCGCGGGGAGGGAGAAGCCATGGCTAAGAAATCGATGATCGCCAAGGCGAAGCGACCGCACCGGTTCAAGGTTCAGCTCTACCACCGTTGCTTCGTCTGCGGTCGACCTCGCGCCTTCATGCGGCGTTTCGGGTTGTGCCGCATCTGCTTCCGCGAACGGGCGCTGCTCGGCGAGCTGCCCGGCGTCACCAAGTCGAGTTGGTAGGAAACCAATGAACGTCTCCGATCCCATCGCGGACATGCTGACTCGCATCCGGAACGCGTCTCGAGCGCGGCACGCGGACGTCGTCGTACCGGCGTCGCGAACGAAGCGAGAGATTGCCCGGATCCTCCTCGCGGAAGGCTTCATCGCCGACGTCCGGGAGGAGCACGAAGGCGCCCACCAGGTGCTGCGCGTCACGCTCAAGTACGTTGACGGCAAGGCCCCGGTAGTCTCGGGGTTGAAGCGAATCAGCAAGCCCGGTTTGCGCGTTTATGCGCGCAAGACCGAGATCCCCAGGGTGCTCGGGGGACTCGGACTCGTCATCGTCAGCACCAGCCAGGGCATCATGACCGGCGCGCAGGCACACAAGGCCCAGCTCGGTGGTGAAGTCCTGGCCTTCGTCTGGTAGGCCGGCGATGTCGCGCATTGGTCGTCTGCCCATCCAGGTCCCGTCGAACGTCGACGTCTCGATCGACGGCCGGGACATAACCGTCAATGGTCCCAGGGGCTCGCTTCATCGTGCCCTTCATCCGGATATGCGCGTCTCCAGGGAGGGCTCGACGCTGGTCGTAGAACGGCCGAGCGAAGCCAAGTACCACAAGCAGCTTCACGGCCTCACCCGAACGCTCGTCGCCAACATGGTTACCGGCGTGACGGAGGGCTACCGCAAGCCGCTCGAGATCTCCGGAGTTGGCTACCGCGCCGCGAAGATCGGCGACAAGCTGCAGCTCAACCTCGGCTACAGCCATCCGATCGAGATCGCGCCGCCGGCCGGGATCAGCTTCGAGGTCGAGAACCCGGTCCGCCTGGCGGTGGTCGGGATCGACAAGGAGCTGGTCGGCCAGGTCGCCGCGCAGGTCCGCGCCAGCCGCAAGCCTGAGCCGTACAAGGGCAAGGGCGTCCACTACCTCGGCGAGCAGATCCGCCGCAAGGCCGGCAAGGCCGGCAAGATCGGCGGTAAGAAGTGAGCCGGTCCGTGACGAAGGGATCAGCACGATGACGCAGGTCGCCAGCCGCGGGGCCGCGCGCCAGAAGCGGCACGAGCGGATCAGGCTTCGCCTCTCGGGCTCGCCCGAGCGCCCGCGCCTGACCGTCTTCCGCAGCCTCAACCACATCTACGCCCAGGTGATCGACGACGCGTCCGGCAGGACGCTGGCCTCTGCCTCCAGCCTCGAAAAGGAGCTGCGAACGGCCGGTCAGCGAAAGACCGACGAAGCGAAGTCGGTCGGCCGCCTGATCGCCGAGCGCGCCCGGAGCGCGGGGATCGAACGCGTCGTTTTCGACCGGGCCGGGTTTCGCTATCACGGGCGTATCAAGTCCCTTGCGGACGCCGCCCGCGAAGCCGGCCTCGAGTTCTGACGCGAAGGAGCTGATCAGTTGGCCAGGATCGATCCCAACAAGCTGACGCTCGAAGAGCGCGTCGTCCAGATCAACCGGGTCGCGAAGGTCGTCAAGGGCGGCCGTCGCTTCAGCTTCAGCGCAATCGTCGTCGTCGGCGACGGCGCGGGCCACGTCGGCGTGGGCCTCGGCAAGGCCGGCGAGGTGCCCGAGTCCATCCGCAAGGGCGTCGAGGACGCGAAGAAGCACATCATCCGGATCCCCACCGTAGGAACGACCATCCCGCACGAGATCCGGCAAGATTTCGGGGCCTCGCGAGTGATGCTGAAGCCGGCCTCGCAGGGTACAGGCGTGATCGCCGGCGGTGCCGTGCGCGCTGTCGTCGAGGCCGCCGGCATCCGCGACATCCTGGCCAAGGTCTACGGCTCGACCAACCCCGTTAACGTCACTCGGGCCACGCTCGAGGCTCTCAAGAACCTGCATTCGGCTGAAGAGCTGAGCGCGCGGCGGGGCGTCCGAGTCCGATCGGCCGTGGCCGGTCAGCCGGCGGCGGTGGAGGTTGGCAATGGCCGGTAAGCTTCGCGTGACTCAGACCAGGAGCACGATCAGCCACATCGCCCGAAACCGCGGCACGATCCGGGCGCTCGGACTGAAGGGGATCGGCGACACCGTCGAGATACCGGACAACGAGGCGACGCGAGGCATGGTTCGCCAGGTTCGCTTCCTCGTGACGTTCGAGGAGATTCCCGAGGAGAAGCGATGAAGTTGCACGATCTTCGCCCGGCCGAAGGCAGCCACAAGGCGCGGACCCGCGTCGGCCGTGGCATCGCGGCCGGCAAGGGCAAGACCGCGGGCCGCGGCACGAAGGGTCAGAAGTCGCGCACCGGCGGCACGATCCAGCCGTGGTTCGAGGGGGGGCAAACCCCTATCCACGTCCGCCTGCCAAAGCTGCGCGGCTTCAGGAACATGTTCCGAGTGGAGTACGAGATCGTGAACGTCGGTCGCATATCTGCCCTGGCCGAGACCGGCGTCCTCGACGCTCCGGAGATCGGCGGGACGGCCGCCGGGTCGAAGGAACCGGCCCCGGTCACGGTCACGGCCGACATCCTCGCCGCGGCCGGGCTGGTTCGGACGCTCGACAAGCCGCTCAAGATACTCGGCCAGGGCGACGTGACGAGGCCGCTCTTCATCGTGGCCGACGCGTTCAGCAAGAGCGCCACGGCCAAGATCGAGGCGGCCGGCGGCACTGCCCAGGTGCTCGAGTTTCCGACTCCCGGCGACGGCCTCGCCGCATCCGATGAGGTCGCTCCCGTCGCCCCGGCGGCACCTGTTGAAGCGGCAGCCGCCCTGACGCCTGCAACGCCGGCGGCCGCCCTGGCACCTGAAGCGCCGGCGGTTTCGCCGAAGGTGAGGAAGGCGCCGAAGGCCGCGCCGGCTGCGGAGACGCTCCCCCCGAAGAGCCCGGCTGATGAAGCCGGCTCGGAAGCATAGAAGGGCACCTGAGCAATGCTCGAGTCGATGCTCAACGCGTTCCGCGCGCCGGACATCCGCAAGCGGCTGCTGTTCGTGCTGGGGATACTCGTGGTCTACCGTGCGCTCGCGCACGTCCTGATCCCGGGCATCAATCCGGCGCTGCTGAACTCGTCGGCCACGGACAACGGCTTCTTCGGCCTGCTGTCGCTCTTCTCGGGCGGGGACATCCGGCAGATGTCGATCGTCGGACTCGGGCTGAATCCGTACATCAATGCCACGATCATCATGCAGATCCTGCAATCGACGATCCCGTCGTTGCAGGCTCTCAGCCGCGAAGGTGAGTACGGCCGGAACAAGATCACCAGCTACGCTCGCTGGCTGTCGGTTCCTCTCGCCGCTCTCCAGGCGTACGGCATTCTCGCCTACCTCCAGGCGACAGTGGCCAGCAGCGGAGTCACCGCGTACACCGTCCCGTTCAGCTTCGAGAAGTACGAGAGCCTGACCATGATCCTGGCTCTCACGACCGGCTCGGTCCTTCTGATGTGGCTGGGCGAGCTGATAACCGAGAAGGGGATCGGCAACGGCATCAGCTTCATCATCTTCGCCGGCATCGTGTCGCGGATTCCGGCCACGGTCAGCTCGTTCCTGGCCAGCCCCGACTGGCTGGAGCTGTTCGCCTTCGGCATCGTCGGGCTGGTGATCATCTTCGTGATCATCTTCGTCCAGGAGGGTCAGCGCCGGATCCCCATCCAGTACGCGAACCGGGTCAGAGGCCACCGCATATACCAGGGCGGCTCGACGTTCCTGCCGCTGCGGGTCAACATGGCCGGCGTCATCCCGATCATCTTCGCGATCAGCATCCTGCTGTTTCCGTACCAGATCGCCTCGTACTTCACCACGTCGCAGATCGGCTGGGTCAAGGACTTCTCGACCGGCGTCGTCTCCTGGCTCAGCACGACCGGTCCGCTCTACCTGTCCCTGTACTTCCTGCTGACGTTCGCGTTCGCGTTCTTCTACACGTTCATCGTCTTCAAGCCCGACGAGACGGCCAACAATCTGCGCAAGTCCGGCGGCTTCATCCCGGGCATCCGGCCCGGTCAACCCACGGAGGAGTACCTCCGCCGCGTGGCCCTTCGGATCACGGTCGCAGGCGCGATCTTCGTTGCCTCCATCGCCGTCCTGCCGATGGTCATCGCCGCGCTCCCGATGTTCAAGAACCTGTCCAACGCCGGCATCGGCGTTGGGCTGGGCGGCACCAGCGTATTGATCGTCGTCAGCGTCGTCGTCGAGACGATGAAGCAGCTGGAGGCCCAGCTCATGATGCGCAGCTACGAGGGCTTCATCAGGTGACGGCGACCATCGGCCGGGTCATCGTCCTGCTGGGCGCCCCGGGAGCAGGCAAGGGCACACAGGCCCAGATCCTGTCGGAGCGGCTCGGTCTGGCCCACGTGGCCACGGGCGACCTGTTCCGAGCAGCCGTTCGCGATGAGACCCCACTTGGATTGGTCGCCAGGGAATACATGGACCGCGGCGAGCTCGTGCCCGACGCGGTGACGATCGACATGCTCCTCGAGCGCCTGGCCCGGCCCGATGCGGAGGCGGGCATTCTGCTCGACGGCTTCCCACGCAACGTCGCCCAGGCAGAAGTGCTGGACAAGGCCCTTGCCGAGGCCGGCGGGCGCGTTGACGTCGCCCCCTACATCGAAGTCCCCGAGACCGACCTGGTGGCTCGCCTGGGCGGCCGCTGGATCTGCCGGGCCGCGGGCCATCCCTATCACGAGCAGACCAGACCGCCCCGGAAGCGCGGCGTTTGCGACGTGGACGGGTCCGAGCTGTACCAGCGCACCGACGACCAGCCGGCGACGGTCCAGGCTCGGCTGCGCGGGCAACTCGGGGCTCTCGACGCCGTCGTCGACTACTACCGAAGCCACGGCGTCCTGCGGGCAATCGACGGCCGGCGGGCAGTCGACCGGGTCACCGGCGATCTGCTCGGCGCAATCGTTCCGGCGGCCGGAACAGGCGCCGGGGGCTCCAGATGATCGTTCCCCACAGGACGCGTCCGGAGATCGATCTGATGCGCCGTGCCGGGCGCGTCGTGGCGGATGTGCTTGCCTTGATGGAGGAGGAGCTGAAGCCCGGCGTCACCACGGCCCGGCTCGATGCGGTCGCCGAAGACTACATCCGGAGGGCCGGTGCTCGGCCATCGTTCAAGGGCTACAGGGGCTTTCCGGCGAGTATCTGCGTTTCGATCGACGACGAGGTAGTCCACGGCATCCCCGGCAGCCGCGTCATCGAGGAGGGCCAGGTCGTCTCGGTCGATGCCGGGGCAATCTGGCAGGGCTACCACGGCGACGGCGCCCGAACCTTCTACGTCGGGACCGCCCCGGGTGAAGTCCGCCGGCTCATCGACACGACTCGACTGTCGCTCATGGCCGGAATCGCGGCCGCAGTCGCAGGCGCCCACATCGACGATGTCTCCGGTGCCGTTGAGGATGTGGCCGTCGAAGGCCGCTGCGACATCGTCCGGGGGTTCGTCGGGCATGGAATCGGCACCAGGATGCACGAGGATCTGCAGGTCCCCAACTACCGTACCGGGCGCCCCGGCGCGATGCTGGAACCGGGCGTGTGCATCGCCATCGAGCCGATGCTCGCTCTTGGCAGCGCCGAGACCGAGACGCTGGCCGACGGCTGGACGGTCGTCACCAGGGACCACTCACTCGCCGCTCACTTCGAGCACACGATAGCGGTGACGGAGGACGGCCCCGTCATCCTCACAACGGCATGAACCACTTGGGCGCGGGCCGGGTACTTCAGGGAGATGCCCGCGCCGCGGCGTTGGGTTTGCGCCTGAAACGGCCGGTTGCCGGGCTCTGGGTTCTTTGGTAACCTATTCGTTCCTGTGTCGGCCGTGACGGCCGGCATTCGTGCGAGAAAGGGATAACAAACAGGACGTGGCGAAGAAGGACGCGATCGAGGTCGAGGGAACGGTGCTGGAGCCATTGCCCAACACCATGTTCTCGGTCGAACTCGAGAATGGCCACCGCGTTCTGGCGCACATATCCGGCAAGCTGCGAATGAACTTCATCCGCATCCTGCCCGGCGACCGGGTCAGGGTGGAGCTCTCGCCCTACGACCTGACCAGAGGTCGAATCACCTATCGGCTCAAGTAGATTCGCTGAGGACAACGAGGATCCCTTGAAAGTCAGAGCTTCCGTCAAGGCCCGCTGTGACAACTGCAAAGTCATTCGCCGCCACGGCACCGTGATGGTGATCTGCGCAAATCCCAAGCACAAGCAGCGGCAGGGGTAGGTCATGGCACGCATCGCAGGCATCGACATTCCCCGCGAGAAGCGGGTCGAGATCGCCCTGACCTACGTCTACGGGATCGGTCTTCCTACCAGCCACAAGATCCTCGTCCAGGCGAACGTCAATCCGGACACACGCGTCCGCGATCTGACCGAGGAGCAGGTCAACCGACTTCGCGAGATCATCGACCGGCGTTTCAAGGTCGAGGGCGACCTTCGCCGCGAAGTTGCCCTGAACATCAAACGGCTCATTGAGATTGGCTCCTACCGGGGTACACGCCATCGGCGCAACCTGCCGGCTCGGGGCCAGCGAACCAAGACCAATGCACGGCAGCGCCGCGGACCCAAGAAGACGGTCGGCGTCCGGCGCAAGGCGACGAAGTAAGAGGAGCCGGACGCAGGAATGGCCGAACGGAAGCGGGCTACCAAGCAGCGCCGCCGGGAGCGGAAGAACGTGCCTCAGGGGCACGCTCACGTCCAGGCGAGCTTCAACAACACGATTATCACGATCACCGACCCCAACGGCAACGTGATCAGCTGGGGCTCGGCCGGCGTCGCCGGTTTCAAGGGCTCCCGCAAGAGCACGCCCTACGCGGCGGCACTCTCCGCCGACGGGGCGGCCAAGAAGGCCATGGAGCACGGCATGCGCCAGGTCGAGGTCTACGTCAAGGGGCCCGGCGCGGGCCGCGAGCAGGCGATCCGCTCGCTCCAGGCCGCAGGCCTCGAGGTGAGCGCCATTACCGACGTCACCCCCGTCCCCCACAACGGCTGCCGCCCGCCCAAGCGGCGTCGCGTCTAGGAGGACCGACAGATGGCCCGTTACACCGATCCTGTCTGCCGGCTCTGCCGCAGGGAAGGCGCGAAGCTCTTCCTCAAGGGCACTCGCTGCTACTCGAAGAAATGTTCGTTCGAGCGCCGGCAGGCGCCCCCCGGGCAGCATGGAGTTCGTCGGCGAAAAGTCGGCGACTACGGCATGCAGCTGCGCGAGAAGCAGAAGATCCGCCGCGTCTACTGCGTTCTGGAGCGCCAGTTCCAGGGCTACTTCGAGAACGCAAGCTCCACGCCCGGCGTCACCGGCGAGAACCTTCTGCGACTGCTCGAGCTCCGCTTCGACAACGTCATCTACCGGCTGGGGTTCGCGGCCTCGAGGCCCGAAGCGCGCCAGCTCGTGGGGCACGCGCACTTCGCCGTGAACGGTCGCGTCGCCAACATTCCGTCGATGCAGCTCAGGCCGGGCGACAGGATCGAAGTCCGCGAGACCCATCGCACCCGGGAGCCGTTCAAGGAAGCCGTCGAGGTCATCAAGTCGCGCCAGGTTCCCGAGTGGCTGAGCGTCGACGGGGCGAAGCTCGCTGGCTCCGTGTTGAGCGCCCCGCGCCGCGACCAGATGCCGCTCGACCTCAACGAACAGCTCGTCGTCGAGTACTACTCGAGGTAACCCCAGCACATGATCGAACTCGAGATCCCGCAGATCGCGCCGGTCGAAGAGCTAGGCTCGTTCGCCAGGTACGAGGCCAGTCCCTTGCCGGCGGGCTACGGCGTGACTCTGGGCAACGCCCTTCGACGGGTTCTGCTGTCCTCCCTCGAAGGCGCGGCGGTGACGGCGATCCAGATCCGCGACGTCTACCACGAATTCACGAGCATCCCCGGCGTGAAGGAGGACGTGACTCAGATCGTCCTCAACATCAAGAGGCTCCGCCTCAAGAGTTTCGCCACTCATCCGGTCCAGCTCAAGCTCGTCAAGAGCGGCGCCGGCACGGTCACCGCAGCCGACATCCAGGAATCGGCCGACGTCGAGGTCATCAACCCCGACCTGGTGATCATGACCCTGGACTCGGACGACGTGACGATAGAGATGGATCTGACGGTTGAAAAGGGAGTCGGCTACCTCGCCGCCGAGCGTGCTGAGTCGAACCCCATTGGCGTCATTCCGGTGGATGCGATCTTCACCCCGGTGAAGAAGGTCAACTACTCGATCGAGAACACTCGCGTCGGGCAGATGACCAACTACGACAAGCTGACGATCGAGCTCGAGACCGACGGCACGATCTCGCCCGAAGAGGCGCTCGGTCGAGCCGCGGATATTCTCGTCCGCCAGTTCTCTCTCTTCGCCAACGTCGGCATGGTTGCGGCCGGGACCGACCGAGTCGCGACGAACGTACCGCAGCTCCCGCCGAACATGCTCGACATGCCGATCGAGGAGCTGGATCTTCCGATGCGGGCCTACAACTCGCTCAAGCGCAACAACATCGTCAAGGTCGGGCAGCTGTTGCAGCTCTCCGATGACGACCTGCTGCGAATGCGCAACTTCGGCAAGAAGTCGCTCGACGAGATGAAGGAGCGGCTGCGAATGCGCGGCTTCATCCTCCCCGACAGCGACGAGTTGTCGTTGATGGATGACCTCGAAGAGGTCGGCGAGGATGAGCCGTTTGATGACCTGCCCCCCGAGGAGGCCTGAGCCATGGCCCACCGAATAGACGGCCGGAAGCTTGGCCGAAAGCAAGGCCCCAGATTGGCCCTGTACAAGAACCTGACCGTATCGGTGCTCAGATACGAGAGGATTCAGACCACAGAGGCGAAGGCCAAGGAGATCCGGGGTCGAGTCGAGCGGATGATCACGCTGGCCAAGCGCGGCGATCTGGCCGCGCGCCGGGCCGTGATCGCGGAGTTCCCGAACGAGCCGCTCGTCGTATCCAAGCTCTTC
Source organism: Candidatus Limnocylindrales bacterium (assembly GCA_049514315.1). GTDB lineage: Bacteria > Chloroflexota > Limnocylindria > Limnocylindrales > CSP1-4 > Fen-1039. The sequence continues at coordinate 9,121 of JBEKVD010000006.1, forward strand.
GATGAGATCGCTCCCAAGTACGTCGATCGGACGTCCGGGTTCACCCGGATCGTCCACCTTGGCCAGCGATACGGTGACGCGGCTCCGATCGTACAGATCGAGCTCGTCTGATGACCGCCGCGCCTGCCCATGGCTTCGTTGCCGCCTCCGCTCCCTGGCTCTGGCACGTCAAAGTGCGCTCGCTCGGGTCGTCGGCGTCGCCGCGCCGCGGGCATGGCGACGCGGCCGTCTAGCGATCGGCAACAAAGGCGCCCGAGAGGGCACCCTCGTGCGATACCGCGCACGGGTTGAATACGACGGCACGGACTTTGCCGGGTTCCAGGTTCAGCCTGGGGCCCGGACGGTCCAGGGAGAACTCGAAGCCGCGCTGGCAACGATTTCCGGCGGAAGCCGGGTCGGAGTGGTCGCGGCGGGTCGAACCGACGCCGGTGTACACGCCACCGGGCAGGTGATCGCATTCACCGACCCGTTGGGGCGATCGGCGAGGGAGCTGACCAGGGCGCTCGATGCTCTACTGCCGGGAGACGTGGCAATCCGCGAACTGCGGACCGTCCCGGCCGGGTTCAACCCACGCCGCGCGGCGCGATATCGGGAGTATCGCTACACCGTCTGGAACGGGCCGCGAAGCCCGCTCCGCGAGCGTTTCGCGCTCGGGGTGCGGGACCCGCTGGATACCGCCGCGATGGAGCGGGCCGGGTCGGTCCTGGTGGGCCGACACGACTTCAGCGCCTTCGGGGTGTCGCACCGGCAGCCGGTTCGGACCGTTAGGTCGGTCCGGGTCCGGCGGGAAGGGTCGCTCGTGACGATCGACGTCGCGGCCGACGCGTTCCTGCGCCAGATGGTGCGGAGGATCGTGGCCGCCCTCCTCGAGGTCGGGCACGGCAGGACAAACGAAGAGGCCGTTGCCGAGGCGCTGGCGTCGAGGCGACCGGCGTTCAACGGGGCCACGGCCCCCGCGAAGGGCCTTTGCCTCCGACGTGTCGCCCTCGGTCCCGCAAGGGCCGAGGCGACGACGGCAAGCACGAGCGCCAGATCGAACGGAGAACGATGACCGCGAAGACATATACGGTCCGGGGGAGCGAGATCGAGCGACGCTGGTACGTCGTGGACGCGACGGACGAGACGCTCGGCCGTCTGGCGTCGCGCATTGCCCGTGTCCTCGAGGGCAAGACCAAGCCGACCTACAGCCCGACGCTGGACTCCGGCGACTTTGTCGTCGTCATCAACTCGGCGAAGATTGCCGTGACGTCCGACAAGCGTGAGACCAAGCTGTACATCCGCCACAGCGGTTACCCGCACGGTCTCAAGGCCGAGACCCTGGGCCACCTGCTGGATCGCCGACCAGAGGAAGTGATCCGCCGAGCGGTCAAAGGCATGCTTCCCCACAACCGCCTCGGAGCTCAGCAATTGACCAAGCTCAAGGTCTATGCCGGCCCGGAGCACCCGCACCAGGCTCAGCGGCCTGAGCCGCTCGCCTGACGAGGAGCGTGATGACCACCCCTGCGTTCTTCTACGGGACCGGTCGCCGCAAGACTGCGGTGGCTCGAGTCCGCCTCGTCCCCGGTTCGGGTGAGATCGTCGTCAACGATCGAAGCCTGGATGCGCATTTTGGCAACGCCATCGACGAGGCCGACGTTCGACTGCCGTTCCGGGTGACCGGCACCGAGGGCGCCTACAACGCCCAGATAAAGGTCGAGGGCGGCGGCGTGACCGGCCAGGCCGGCGCGATCCGGCACGGCATCGCTCGAGCCCTCCTGCAGATCGATCCCGAGGCCAACCGGCTTCCGCTCCGTCAGGCCGGCCTCCTGACTCGCGACCCGCGGATGAAGGAACGAAAGAAGTACGGCCTGAAGCGAGCCCGCAAGGCCCCGCAGTACACGAAGCGATAATCGCCTCGCAGGCGGCTGATACCTTCGTTGGCCTCTGCGGTTCTCGCTCACGGGCGTTGAAGCCCGCTCGCTCCGGTCCTCGCGTCCGCCTCGGTCTGAGCCGCCGGCTCGACCACGACGTCCGATCTGCTCGCCTCTGTGCTCGCCTCCGCCTGGCGCTGCGCTCGACGCAGTCGCGCTGGGTTGGCGGGCGTTCCGGTCCCGCCCGGTGATTCGTCGGGCTCCCGCGCTCACGTCGATGTCGGTCGAACCGGGAGCCGGGCGTAGGACGAAGTGACCTCCGATCGCCCCGCAGGTACCGGCGACGGGCCAATCGTCGAGGGTCATGATGTGCCCATGACGGACGACCTGTACGCGCGGTACAAGGAAGCGTTGCTGGTTGGCCACGTGGCCGTCTACCGTGGGTCGCTCGAGGAGGCGGCCGAGGCATACCGCACCGCGGCGGCGATCGCCCCTGCCCGCGCCCTGCCGCACGCCAGTCTCGGCGGGGTCTTGCTTCGGCTGGCGCGGCTGGAAGACTCGCTCGCGGAATACTCCATCGCCGTCGGCAAGGCCCCTCACGACGAGGGTGCGCTGGTCGGGCAAGCCGAGGCTCTCACGATGGCGGGGCGGGGCGTCGACGCGGCAGCGGCCCTCGACCGGGTGTCCGAGATCCAGGCAGCTGCCGGGCGGCTGTCGGAGGCCGCCGAGACACTTCGGCGAGCTATTGAACTCGAGGCCTCCGACGAGCGCAGCCGGCGTCGGCGCGGCCTGCTGCGCGAGATCCGGCTCTCCGAGGTCGATCAGGCAGCCGAGAAATTGCTGGCCCGCGCTCTGCGCCTCCGCGACGAACCGTCCGGTGGCGCACCAGGGGCGGCCCGATCCGCCGCCGCGGCGGCATCGGCCGGCCTGCCGATCGCTCAGGCTGCGATCGCCGCCGGGCAGGGCGGCAGGCCGGCGTCCGGAGCCGGTCTCAGCCACGTCCCGATCGTCGAACCGGCGCCTTGGGTCGGGCGTGTCGAAGGCCCGCTCGAGCCGACCGCTGTGGAGCCGTCGTCTGGGCCGGCGGAGCAGGCCGGGATCGAGGCCGTCGAAGACAGGGACGACGCGTCCGGGGCGGCGACCGTGGAGGCGCCCGGCCACGGAGCCCGGCGGGAGCCCTCGGGCGACGAGTTGCTGGCCGCGGCCGAGGCCTCGGAAGCCTCTGGCGATGCCACCTTCCCGTCCCTGCTTACTCTCACCGCCCGCGCGTATGCCCGCGAGGGGCTGTTCGAGGCTGCCCTGGATGTCACTGATCGACTGCTTGGGCTGGCGCCCGGCGATGTCGACGCTCACCTCGTCCTCGTCGACATGTACCTGGCCCGTGGCTGGTCGGGCCTGGCTGCGGAGAAGCTCGTCTTGCTGGGCCGTCTCGCCAGGCTGAACGATGACGAGGAAACGCGCCGGCGCCTGTGCGCGGTTGCCAGCCAGGCCTTTCCGACAAACGAACGCCTCGCGGCGATCTGCTCCTAGACCCGCTCAGAGTCGAGGCCCCCTCCCGGTCCGCGGTGTCCGCTATCGGGGTCATGGGGTCGCGGCGCTCGGCCCCGGGCTGCGCGTGCGCGAGGACCCCGCCAACTGAGGCGGCCTCCGGCCGGTATACACTGAGTATTCAATGCCACTGATTCAGTCGGCCCTCGACAAGGTCAGTCCGAACGTCGTGGCCGATGTCGCGATCACGGCCCTCCTGATCTACTGGCTCTTCAGCCTGATCAGAGGAACCCGCGCGGTTCGGCTCGTCATTGGGGTGTGCCTGCTCCTGCTGGTATATGGAGCGGCGGTGACTTTCGACCTTCGGCTGCTGACGGTCATCCTTCAGACGAGCGCGTATCTCGGCCTGTTCGCCCTCGTGGTCGTCTTCCAACCGGAGCTGCGGCGGGCCCTCGACCGCATCGGCCGGCTCGGCTCGCTTGGCTGGCTCATCTCGCCTGCCGAGCAAACGATCGCGATTCACGTCGCGACCGAGGTTGCGAACGCCGCGGAGCGTCTGTCGCGCGAGGGCCACGGCGCGCTCATCGTCATCGAGCGAGAGACCGGTCTCCAGGAGATCGCCGAGAACGGCGTGATGCTGCATGCCGACCTTTCGGCCGATTTGCTGGTGACTCTCTTCTCGCCCAGGACGCCCCTGCACGACGGGGCCGTCGTTGTCCGCGGCGACCAGATGCTCGCCGCCGGTGCGATGCTGCCCTCGGCCGAGACCACGATCCCGCTGGAGCGATTCGGCACGCGCCACAGGGCCGCGCTGGGTATGACGGAGCAGACCGACGCCGTCGTGGTGGTCGTCTCCGAGGAAAGCGGCCAGATAAGCCTGGTCGAGAGGGCACGCATCGTCCGCAACCTCGACGAACCGAAGCTCGCCCGTGCCCTCGCCGCGCTGTTGCACCCGCAGACGGCCCGCGGGATCTTCCGTCAGGAGCACACGCCGACGCGCCGGGTTGGTCCTTCGGTCCGCGAGTTCGCCCGGCGGGCGCGCTTCAGTCGCTTCCATCGATCATCCGGCATCCCTCGCGGGAGCCTCGACGGGCCTGGGGCTACGGTCACGGGCGACGAACCCGAGGGCCGGGAGGGAGTTTCATGAGGGTGTTGCGCTTCATCGTCCGGAACTGGCCGCTGAAGATCGGCGCCGTGCTCCTGGCGGTCATCCTGTACGTGGCCATGGTTGCTCTCCAGACCACTCAACAATGGCCCGGGACGATAGCCATAGACGTCGTGAACCAGCCCGCGAACGCCTATCTGCTCGAGCCCAACCCGCTGCCCCAGGTCGGAAACATCCGCTATCTGGCCGCGCCGGACGTGCCGATCTCTCAATCGAGCTTTCGCGCGACGATCGACCTGAGCAACGCCAATGTCAGCGAGACCGATCCGTCCCTGGTGAGAGTCGAGCTCGTGGCGGACGATCCCCGAATCCAGATCATCGACTACCAGCCGCAGCAGATCAGAGTGACGCTCGACCCGATAGTCCACAAGCTGGTCAGCGTTCAGGTCGATACGGGAGCCGTCCCGTCCGGCCTCCAGCCCGGCACGCCCGTCTTGAGCGTGTCGTCGGTCGACGTGTCAGGGGCGGCCTCCATAGTCAGCAGGGTGGCCTATGCCCAGGCTCCCGTCCGGATCGACGCTTCCGGCCTGGACGTCAATGAGGACGTTGATCTTGTGGCTCGGGACGTCTCAGGCGCCATCGTCAACAACGTGACCATCAATCCGCGAACCGTGCACGTGCAGATGCAGGTCGGAAGCCAGATTCGGACCGAAACCGTGCCGGTCAATCCGACCATCGTCGATGCGCCGGCCGCCGGCTACTACGTCACGTCGATCGACATCACGCCGCCTGTCGTTGCGGTCCGGGGCCAGGCCGATGCGCTTGCCTTACTGAAGGGCCAGGCCGACACCAAGCCCATCTCGATCGCCGGCGCCACTGCTGACGTCTCGGTCAGCGTCGACCTCGATCTCCCCAGCGGCGTCACATCGGACACGACCACACAGATCAAAGTGGTGATCCATCTGCGGTCTCCGACTTCGAGTCGGAGCGTGAGCATCGGCGTGGTTCCGGTCGGGGCCCTCCCAGATCGCGTCTATTCCCTGTCGATCCCGAGCGTGACCGTGACTCTTGGTGGAGCGACCGCGGCTCTCAACGCCTTCGACACGTCCACGCTGGTGGCGGACGTATCGGTCGCCGGCCTCGACGTCGGCACGCATACCGTCTCGGTCACGATCACGGTGCCGCCTGGGATCACGGTCCTGGCCATCAGCCCGGGCCAGGTCAACGTGACCGTCGCCAGCAGTCCATCGCCGCCGCCCTCGCCGTCGGCAACCTAGCAGGAGCGTCCTTTGCCCCGTCTTTTCGGCACGGATGGAATCCGTGGCATTGCCAACGTCGACCTGAAGCCGACCCTCGCCTATGCCCTGGGTCGAGCCACGGCTCACAGGCTGGCAGGGCCCGGTCGCCCGATCGTGGTCGGCCAGGACACCCGCCGCTCCGGTGACATGTTCGTCGCCGCGATCGTGGCGGGCGCCACGAGCATGGGCGTCGACGTCCACCTCGTCGGCGTCGTGCCGACGCCGGCCCTGTCCTTCATCACGGGTGCCGGCAGGTTCGCCGCCGGAATCATGGTCTCGGCTTCCCACAATCCGGCCCGCGACAACGGCCTCAAGGTTCTGGATGAACGAGGCCTCAAGCTCGACGAGGACGTCGAGGACGAGCTGGAGCAGTTCATCTGGACCTCCGAAGAGCTGCCCAGCGCACCGGCGGATGCCCTCGGGCTGGCCATCCAGGATCACGGGCTCCTCGATCTTTACATCAACCACCGGCTCGGCCTGGCCTCGGCCACGTCGACACGCCTCCATCTGGTGGTCGACTGTGCCAACGGCTCGGGCGGAATCGCCGCCGGGAGGATCCTGGAGGCGACCGGGGCACGCGTCGACGTGCTGTTCAACGATCCCGACGGAACCAACATCAACGCCGGCTGCGGCGCCACCGCGCCGGGGGCGCTCGCGAGGGAGGTCACGGCCCGCGGTGCCGACGTCGGCTTCGCACTGGACGGGGATGCCGACCGTCTGATTGCCGTCGACGCCTCCGGCTGCATCGTCGACGGCGACGCCGTGCTGGGCCTGCTGGCTCTCGATCGACTGGCGCGTGGGCGCCTTCCATACGGCGCGCTCGTGGTCTCGGTTCTCTCGAACGGCGGCCTGAAGAAGACCGTTGAGGAAGCCGGCGGACAGGTGATCAGGACTCCGGTCGGGGACAAGTACATTCTCGACGGGATGCTCGTCAACGGAGCCGGCTTGGGCGGCGAGAAGAGTGGCCACGTCATCATCCTCGAGCACACGACCAGCGGCGACGGAATCGTCACCGCTCTCGAGATCCTGGCCGTCATGAGCCGCACCGGTCGCAGTCTGGCCGATCTGGCTGCCCAGGTGCCGATGCTGCCGCAACAGCAGCGAGCCATCCCGGCTCGCCGGAAGGATCAGTGGGAGGGCGATCCGGTGATCCGGAGGGCGATCGCCCTGGCCGAATCGCGCCTGGGATCGGCGGGTCGGGTGCTGGTCCGACCCTCTGGGACCGAGCCCGCCATTCGGGTCATGATCGAGGGCACGGACGGCGAGCTGGTATCCGAGCTGGCCGACGAGCTGGCTGCCATTGCCGGTGAGCGGCTAAACTAGCCACCTTCGCCGGGCCGCCGCGGTCCCCCAGACCTGGAGTGAGTTGGCATGTGCGGAATCGTCGGGTACACAGGACCTCGAGAGGCCGGACCGGTCCTGCTGGACGGGTTGCGCCGCCTCGAGTACCGGGGCTACGACTCCGCGGGCATCGCCCTGGTCACCGAGGCCGGTGAGCTGTTCGTTGAGAAGCGGGCCGGCAAGGTGGCCGTTCTGACGGATGCCCTCGGCGGGGCTCCTCCCCGGGCTGGCATCGGCCTGGGCCACACTCGCTGGGCCACGCACGGGCGCCCGAGCGATCTCAACGCCCATCCCCACAGTGATTGCACCGGCCGCATCACGGTCGTTCACAACGGGATCGTCGAGAACTTCCGTGAACTGCGCGATGAGCTGGTCGCCGGTGGCCACACCCTCCGGTCGGAGACGGACACCGAGGTGATCGCGCACCTTGTCGAGAATGCCTACCAGGGCGACCTCGCCGATGCCGTTCGCGCGGCGATCGGTCGATTGGAAGGTGCCTACGCGCTGGTGGTGATGCATCTCGGTGAGCCGGAGCGGCTCGTCGGCACACGACTCAACGCGCCCCTCATCGTCGGCGTGGGCGACGGGGAGAGCTTCCTCGCATCGGATGCGGCCGCCCTGATCGCCTACACGAAGAGAGTGATCTTCCTCGCGGACGGCGACGTGGCGGACCTTGGGCCAGGCACGGTCCGGATCACCGATCGAGCGGGCGTCGCACTCGATCGCCCGATCGACATCATCCCCTGGTCCGCGGAGGCGGCCGAGAAGGGCGGCTACGCGCACTTCATGCTCAAGGAGATCCACGAGCAGCCCGCCGCGTTGAGGTCGGCCATGACCGGACGGCTTCGGCGCGATGCCGTCCGCCTCGAGGAGCTGGATCCCATTCGAGACCGGCTGGCCGGGATCGACCGCGTCGAGATGATCGCCTGCGGCACGGCCTACTACGCCTCGCTCGTCGGCGCCGCGCTGCTCCAGGAGTGGCTGGGCGTTCCCGCCAGGGCGACGGTGGCGTCCGAATTCCGGTACAGCCCGCCGCCGATCGACTCGCGAACGCTGGTCGTGGCGGTGACGCAGTCCGGCGAAACGGCCGACACGATCGCCGCGGCTCGTCTCGCGGGCGACTGCGGGGCCCTCGTCGTCTGCGTCACCAACACCGTCGGCTCGGCAATCACTCGCGAGTCCCATGCTTCTGTCTTCCTGCAGGCCGGGCCCGAAGTGGCCGTCGCAGCCACGAAGACTTTCGTGACCCAGGTGGCGGTCCTGGTAATGCTCGCCGCTGACGTCGCACATCGGCTGGGGCGCTTGCCGGCCGAGAGGGAGAGCGAGCTCGTGGCGGCCCTGCGTCGGTTGCCGGCCCAGGCGGAGCGAGCGATAGAGTTCGCGGCCGCGACCGAGGAGATGGCCGCCAGGTACGCCGACGCTGCCGGTTTCATGTACATCGGCCGATCGTTCGGCTACCCAGCGGCGCTGGAAGGGGCGCTCAAGATCAAGGAGATCAGCTACCTTCATGCGGAGGGTTATGCCGCAGGCGAGCTCAAGCACGGTCCCATCTCTCTGCTGGATCCCGACGTTCCCCTCGTCGCCGTGGCGACACGCTCGGCCGTGTACGACAAGCTGATCAGCAACCTCATGGAAGGCAGGGCTCGCGACGCCCGCGTCCTCGCCGTCGCAACCGAGGGCGATGCCCAGATCGAGGGGCTCGCCGACGACGTGTGCTGGGTTCCCGACACATTGGAGCAGCTGAGCACGATACTGGCCGTGATCCCGCTCCAGCTTCTGGCCTACCACGTGGCCGTTCGGCACGGTCGGGACGTGGATCAGCCTCGAAACCTCGCGAAGTCGGTGACGGTGGAATAGGTGGCCGGTCAGCGGGCTCGATCGGTCTCGCGGAGTGAGCATCCCGGGCCAGGCGACGGTTTCGCCGTCGAGGCCGCCGGCATCGCCGGAGTGGATCCGGGAACGGGCTCGACGGTGGTTCCGGCAAGAGGCGTGCCCGGACTCGGTGCGGCCCCCCCGGTCCCTCCCCAGGGGACGACCGAACTCGGAATCGACATCATCCGCGTGTCCCGCATCAAGGATTCGCTGACCAGGTTCGGCGCCCGCTTCGCGAGGCGAGTCCTGACTCCGACCGAGATGGCCTACGTTCGGGGAAGGCCGGAAACCATGGCCGGCCGCTGGGCCGCCAAGGAGGCAGTGTCGAAGGTGCTGGGCCTGGGCGTTCGCGGGATTGGCTGGCGCGATATCGAGATCGAGCGCCTGCCGACCGGACAGCCTGCCGTGAAGCTGCACGGCCGAGCGGCCCGGCGGGCAGAACAGCTCGGTATGAGCCGCGTCGCCCTCTCGATCAGCCATGAATCGGAGTTCGCGGTCGCGATAGCCTACGGAGTGAGAACGGCCGGAGGCCGTTTCCTGTATCCGCCCGACATCGAGGATCGCCTGAGCGAGCGCGAGGCCTCGCTGATGCGGCGCTTCGAACGATTGCGCGAAGTTACGAAACAGGTAGCCGTGACCGAGGCCCAGCTTGCCGCGGGAGCCGCTGGTCGGCTGGCAGACCGAGCGCCGTCCGAGGAGGGAGCCGATGCCTAGCAGATCCGTCGCGGAACCGATCCTGCTCGACGACGCAAAGGCTGCGGCTCTTCTACCGCCCCGGCCGGCACGCGGTCACAAAGGCACGTTCGGGAAGTTGCTCGTGCTGGCCGGATCGATCGACTATGCGGGCGCCGCGCTGCTTGTCTGCACGGCGGCCGGTCGAGCCGGTGCCGGCCTCGTCACGCTGGCCACGCCGGAGTCCCTCCAGCCGCTCTTCGCCGCGAAGGTGGTTGAGGCCACGACGCTCTCCCTGCCGGAGGACGATGTCGAGGAAGTCGATCCGGAGGAGGCCCTGGCCCGCATCCTCGATCACGACCACGATGCCCTGGTCGTGGGCCCGGGGCTGCGGCCCAGCCTGTCAATGACGGAGCTCATTCGGGGTTTGCTCGGTCCGGACGAGGACGGTGAGCCGCCGCCGGCGGTCCTGGACGCCGAAGCGCTGCGCTCGCTCGCAACCGTCGACGGATGGGCCGCAGAGGTGGCCGCGCGATGCGTCCTGACCCCTCATGTCGGGGAGTTCCTTCGACTTCGATCCGCCGATGGCGTCGACCCGACGAGGCTGGGCGACCTGGTCTTCGACGACGGGCGACGGCTGGCGGCGGCTCGAGAAGCGGCCAGGGAGTGGCGCCAGGTCGTGGTCCTGAAGGGCGCCCGGACTGTTATCGCGGACCCGGACGGCCGGACGGCCGTTTCCCCGTTCGAGAACCCTGCCCTCGCGAGCGGCGGCACCGGCGACGTGCTCGCCGGGACCATCGGGGCGTTGCTGGCCCAGGGGCTGGGCGCCTTCGATGCCGCTCGGCTTGGCGTCTACCTCCATGCGATGGCAGGCGAGGCGGTCAGGGCACGCCTCGGTGACGCCGGCCTGCTCGCCTCCGACCTGACGCCGGAGCTGCCGCTGGCGCGCAAGAAGCTCGCGTCGCTGCCCGGCGCTGGCTCCGCCCACTCGACGGGCGCCGCCGTTGCCACGGCGCGTCGGTGAGGGGGCGTGACTACGACCGCCGCCGCGATGGGAAGCCACGTCCCGGCCACGCGTCATGAGTTGATCGAGGCCGGTCCGGGCGGGATCCTCCCGCCGTTGCCCAGGACGGCCTGGCTGGAGATCGATCTGGATGCGCTGGTGGCGAACATCCGGTTGCTCGAGGGCCTGCTGCCGCCCGGTGTACGCATCGAACCCGTGGTCAAAGCCGATGCCTACGGGCATGGCTCCGTGGCCGTCTCCAGAGCCCTGGTCGAGGCCGGCATTCGCAGCTTGGGCGTGGCCACGTTCGATGAGGCCCTGGAGTTGCGCCGGGCCGGGATCGGGGTTCCGGTCGCAATCCACTTTCCGATTCCTCCGGAGCTCGCGCCGGATGCCCTGGGCTACCGTCTTACGGTCACCGCAGGAGATCGTGCCCTGCTCGGTCGAACCCTGGCTGCGTTGTCTGGCCCGGAAGCTCGCTCCGCTACCAGGAGCGGAGACCGGCTCGCTATCCAGCTGGAGGTTGAAACCGGCCTGGGCCGCGGCGGCGTCCACCCGGACGAGGTCGCGGCGGCGGCCGCCGCAATCGCGGCCCATCCACGAGCCCGTCTCGCCGGCCTGTGGTCACACCTCCAGGCGGCCGGCGACGCCCGGCTCACCGCCGGCCAGGAGCAGAGGTTTGGCATCGCGGCCGGCTTGCTTGAGGCGGCCGGGATGACCCTTCCGGTCCGCCACCTTGCCGCAAGCGGTGGCCTTCTCGCGGCGACCGCCGGAACCTACGATGTCGTCCGCGTCGGCATCTCGCAGTACGGTATCGTTCCGGACGGCCTAGAAGCAGCCGGGCCGAACCAGGCGGTGGCCGCCGGACTGCGACCCGTCATGTCGCTGCGGGCGCGGCCCGTTCGCGTAGCCTGGCTGGAAGCCGGCTCCGGGGTCAGCTACGGCCCCAGTTTCACAACGTCCCGCCGCAGTTTCATCGCCACACTGCCCCTTGGGTACGCCGACGGCTTTCCACGCAGCCTCTCGAACAGGGCGCAGGTCCTCGTCCGCGGGGTCCGCGCGCCGCAGGTGGGGACCGTGGCCATGGATGCGATCATGGTTGACGTGACCGACGTCCCCGGGCGAGAGGTGACCATCGACGACGAGTTCACCTTGATCGGAGAGCAGGGCGGAGCCAGGATAAGCGCGCTCGAAGTGGCGCAGTGGGGCAACACCATCTCGCATGAAGTACTAGCCGGGATGTCGGGCCGGTTACCCCGGGTGTACTATGCGGCAGCCATAGCGGTCGGGATGCGTGCAGTTGCGTGCGACGCGAGTGGGGACAGGCGGGAGCCCGACTACCGACCGGGCGGGGCAGCCGAGCCGGGGCCCGGCCAGCCCGGATGCGAATGACCGATTCACCGGCAACGAAGGCGGAGAGCATTCGGACTTGATCGAGATGCAGGGCCACTCGGAAGAGCAGCGCGAAGACCTCGTAGAGCAGGTCGCACGCGAGATCCAGCTGCGCGGGCTGACCGTGCCGGCCGTCCTCTTCCTGCAGGCCAGCCGTCCGTACCGTCCGCTGGGCAGCAGCGCGATGGTCTTCTTCGACCCCACGCTGCGCCGTGTATTTGGCGGCGAGCTGCCGGTCGCGACGGAAATACTGGCCGACGATCTCGGGATCGAGCAGCTGATCGAGCGCCTGCAGGATCCGGACGAGGAGATTTCCTGGGACGCCTGAGGGCGACCATCGCTCGAACGGCCGGGTAGCATAACCGGATGATCAGCCAGTCGCGAGTGCTACTTGCCCTCGACCTGGGATCGGCCACGACGTCGGGAGCCGTGCTGGGGCACGTTGGCGGCCGGTGGCGCCTCATTGCGCACGTTGCTGCGCCCTGCCACGTCGACGTCGATGCGACGCTGTTCCGACTCCTGACCCGCGTGAAACTGACCGACCCGAAGATGCTCGCCGAGCTCGGCGCCGGTGAGGCTGCCGACATCCGGGCCCTGGTCGCCACGTGGCCACGGCTTGTGGCCAGGACATCGCCGCGGCGTCTCGTCGCCGTCCTCGCAGGATCGCGCCGGCAGCGCAGACGACTCGAAACGTCGGCTCTGCGAGCGGGATGGCTCGTGGTCGGCGGCAGCGCAGAGGAGGACGATCACCTTGCCCTGAGCCGTCTCGCCCTGACCTCCGAGGTCGGCGTCGTGCTGCTGGGCGCCGATCGCGACCCGGGGGGCGATGAAAGACGACAACTGCCGGACCTGGCGGCCCTGGTGGCCGCAGTTACGCGGTCCCGGCCGGAGTTGAGCGTAGTACTGGCAGGCGGAGCGGCGGTCTACGAGCCCGCCCTCGCGGCGTTCGGCGAATCCATCCCGGCTTCGGTCCGGGCTGTCGGGCAGCCGGTATGCGGTCAGGTCCTCCTGGCCCCGGACGCTGAAGCTGGTAATCCCCCCGGAGCCTCGCTTCAGGAGATCCTGGAGGGGCTGAGGACGCTCCCGAACGACAGCCGGCTGGGGGTCGCCCGGTCGATTGCCTCGCTGGCGCAGATCCTCGACAGACCGATCGAGGTCCTCGAGATCGGCCTGCAGGGCGGGCTGTGGTCTCGGTCCGAACCGGTAGGCCTGGGGCACCCCGCCGTTGTCTCCTCGCATGCGTGTCCTGCCGACGCCTCCTTCGCGCCGGACAACCCATCGGAAGAGGTGATCGACGGCGTTCTCGCCTGGTCCACGACCGCACAGGATCGCCATCGGGTGATGGATCGGCTCAACGATCTGCGCCGCCTGCCGTGGGGCGAGGCCGACGGCGATGGGGCCGTATTCCGACTCGCAGCGGCCAAAGCGGCGATCGGACGCCTGGTCGAATCCTCGCCCGCAATGCTGGCCAGCTCCGTGCCGGAGTGCCTGATCGCCGCCGGTGGGATATTCGCCGCGCTGCCTCCGTCGATCGTGGCCCTGGCCATGGCCGACCTCCTTCGTCGGCCCGGGGTGTGCCACCTCGCAATCGACCATGCTCGACTGCTCGGCCCCATCGGGGCCGTCGAGGAGGAGCAGGAGCGGCGCCGGCTGCTGGCCGACCTGGCCGAGGACATCCTTCTGCCGCTGGGCGGTCTCATCCTTCCGGCCGGCATCAAAGTGGGCCGCAGCGCTGGCCGGCTGCGGCTCAAGGGCGCAACTGCGGCGTCGGAGATTGAGCTGCATCCGGGCACGATCGAGGTCGTCGACCTGCCGCCCGGCCGAGCAGCCAGGGCCGACCTCGACTTCCGCGACGCCGTCAAGCTCGCAGGCCGGGGCCGCCATTTCTCCGTCGATGTGCGTGGCGGGCTTTGCGGTCTTCTGGTGGACCTGCGCGATATCCCGATGCGCATCTCCGACAGGCCGGAATCCAGGCGGCTGGCGCTCGAGGCCTGGCAGCGCGGCATGTGGCCGGAGGTCGATGAGTGAGTGCCGTCGAGCCACCGTCCGAAGTCGCAACCAGAGCTGGTTTCGCTGCCGTAGCACGCCGGCAGGTTGTTGTCCTGTCGCCGACGATCCACTTCCGACTCCGGCCGGGCGACCGCGCCCTGGTGGCGCCGGGCGACACCGTCGTACCCGGCCTTCCGATCGCCGAGCGCACGCCCGACGCCAGGCTCGTCCATGTCGGCCGCCTGGCCGGCCCGAGCCGCAACTCCTCGCACGGCGCCGATGGAGAAGCGAGTCCGGTCGAGCCGACGCCGGCCGGAAACGCGTCTTCGCCGGCCTCGCTCGAAGGGGACGGTCGGCGCCCGCCGCTCCCGGGGGAATGGTGGGCCGGCGGTGGGGAACGCCGGAGGATGTGGCCGAGGGGCAAGCCGACGGCCCCGGTGGGCGGAACCCTCCTCTTCGAGTCAGGGGGACGCTGGCTTGCCGCGGCCGCGGCAAGGCACCAGATCGTGGAGTCGCCTGTGGCCGGGATCGTGCGCGAGGCGCGAAACGCCGTCGAGGTGACGATCGAAGCCACCGGAGCGGCCCTGACCGGTGCACTCGCCGCCGGCGAGCCGTCACGTGGCCACCTCGACGTTCCCCGTCTGGCGGACGGCGAGCTGTGGGCCAGCGCCCTCGACGTCGGCCGCTCCGGCGCGGTAGTCGTGGCCGGCAGTCGCATCTCGGCCCAGGCCATCAGCCGCGCCCGCGCCGTTTCCATCCACGGCCTTGTCGCCGGCTCGGTCGGCCAGGGCGACCTGCGCGACTTTGAAGCGTCGGAGATGCGGCAGAGTGCCAGCCTGGTGGAGACCATTCCGTTCGGGCTCATTGCCCTGGATGGCAATGCGCGCCGGCCCATCCCAACGCCGATCCTGACCCTTCTCGCCGCTCTGGTCGGCCGGGAGGTGGCGATCGTGACGAACCCGCCCCTGCTCGTCTTCGACGCGGCCGCGGTGCCGCTGCCGGATTTGCCGTCCGACTGGATCCGTGTCCGCAGCGGCCAGCACGCCGGGCGGGAGGGTCGGTGGCTCGAACCGGGGGGGCTGCGTCGCTTCCGCTCCGGCATCTACCTCGAGGCAGCGGTCGTCCGCCTCGGCGGCGACACGGAACCGACCGTCGTCCCGGTCTCGGACCTGGAGCGCTTCACCTTTCAGGTGCAGGTGCCATGAGCAGCCCGGCCCTGGCACAGGGTTGATGGGGTGGGGTCGGCGCGCCCAGCGCCCGCATATGGCCGCCGGGAGCGCCGCGGGTGCGCTTTCTAGTAACCTCGCGGGGTGATCGAAGCTGACAGACTCGAACGCGTCGTCGAAACCCGTGACCCGACTCAGACTCGGGCCCTGGCGGCAGCGCTCGCAGCAGCGGCGCGGCCGGGTGACCTGATCTGCCTGTTCGGCGACCTCGGCGCGGGCAAGACCCAGTTCGCCAAGGGCTTCGGAGCGGGCCTGGGAATCACCGACACCATCGTCTCGCCCGGTTTCGTGCTGATGGCAGAGTATCGAGGCCGGCTGCCGCTCTTCCACGTCGACCTGTACCGGCTCGCCGACGCGACCGAAGCGCTGGCCGGTGGCCTGATCGACGAGCGTCAGGCGGAGGGAGTCACGATCGTCGAGTGGGCCGAGCGTCTCGCCGAAGCATTGCCGGCCGAACGGCTCGACGTGCTGATCGACGGGGACGGCGACGATCCACGGCGAATCAGGCTTCGGACTGACGACGCGGACTACGCTCGGTACCTCGGGCGTGTGCCGGTACCTGTCGAGAGGGCGGATCCACGGGCGATCCAGGCGGCTCCCGCCCGCGCCGGCGCAGGGGGCTGAACGATGACCGCTCGCCGGATCCTGGCAATCGACACGTCGGGCACGAACGCGCGGGTGGCGCTGGCCGGGGCCGACGGCGAGCTGATCGCGGAGCGGCGCTGGGTTGCCGGCTACCGCCACGGCGAGGAGCTGCTCGCCCGGATCGACGACATGCTCGCGGCCTCCGGCGTTGCCCTGGCCGATCTGAGCGGGATCGTGGTCGGCACCGGCCCCGGGGCTTTCACCGGGTTGCGCGTCGGCCTTGCCACCGCCAAAGCACTCGCCCGCAGTCTGGGCATTCCGATCGCCGGCGTCGCGACGTCGGAGGCGCTTCTCGAGGCGGCCGGTCTGGCCGGATCGTTCGAAGCGGGGCAGGCGGTCCTGCTTCTGCCGGCCGGACCCTCGGACCGGGTGACGGTCGCTCATGGTGAGGCTCGACTCGTGCGCGGCGGTGAAGAGCCCGAAGCCGCGCCCGGTTCCGTGTGGGTCGCCGTCGACCTGCCGGGTCGGGCCCCGGAAGAGGCGTTGGCCCTCGGGGCGCTGGCGGAGGCAGGGCTCGCGGTGGCGCTCGTCCGCCTCGGCGTCGTCAGGCTCGCCTCCGGGGGCGACGACGTTGCCCGTCTCGTCCCCGAATACGTGACGTTGCCGCGCGGCGTTCCGTCGGCAAAGGGGGAGGTTCGATGGTCGCACGACCAGCGGTGAGGATCGTCATCGACCGAATGAAGGTCGAGGACTTGCCGGCCGTCCACGTCATCGAGCGGGAAAGCTTCAGCACCCCCTGGCCGGCCCACGCGTACCGCCAGGAGCTCGAGAACAACCGGCTGGCCGCTTACATCGTGGCTCGCTGCGGCGACGAGGTCGTGGGTTTCGCCGGCATATGGCTGCTCGTCGACGAGGCCCATGTGACCACGTTCGCGACGCGACGGGCCTGGCGCCGGCAGGGGATCGGGGAACGGCTGCTGCTGGCGCTGCTCGACCTGGCCCGGGCTCGCGGCGCGAACGAAGCCACCCTGGAGGTGAGGCCGTCGAACATGCCCGCGCGCCGCCTCTACGAAAAGTATGGCTTCAAGGTCGTCGGCGTCAGGCCTCACTACTACAGCGACGATAACGAGGACGCGCTGATCATGACCACGGATTCTCTCGACGGGCGCTCGATGAGAGACCGCGTCGCGGAGCTTCGCGCCGCGGTCTCTGCCAGGCCCGACATCGAGATCGGGGCCGACGGGCTGCCGACCAACCATCCGGAGGGCGTGGCAAGCGGATCGAACGTCGAGCCTGCGCAGGGCCTGGAGGACGCCGCGAGTTCGCCCGGTTCGGGCGCGCCGTCCGGCCAATCGGCCCGCGACCCGCGAGCCGTCCGACCCGGCGACGCGGCGCGGAGGCAGCCGTGAGCAAGGGCGGCCTCATCCTGGCAGTAGAGTCGAGCTGTGATGAAACGGGCATCGCAATCGTCGAGAACGGCCGGCGCATCTACGCCAACGTCGTGGCCAGCCAGGTCGCGATGCACGCCGCGGCGGGCGGGATCGTGCCGGAAGTGGCGGCCCGGGCGCACCTGCGCTGGATTGTGCCCGTCTTCGACGAGGCCTGGGCCACGGCCGGGGTGGGCTGGGACGACATCGCGGCGGTCGCGGTGACAGAGGGCCCCGGCCTCGCCGGTTCGCTGCTCGTTGGCATCAACTTCGCCAAGACGCTGGCCTATGTCCACGGCAAGCCGCTCGTTCCGGTCAACCACCTCGAGGGGCACCTCTACGCGGCCTGGCTTGCTGACGAGGCCCGAGACGTGCCGGAGCCGATCTTCCCGCTGGTGGCGCTGATAGTCTCGGGCGGTCACACCTTCCTCGTCGAGATGCGCGATCACCTCCAGTACCGGCTTCTCGGCGAAACCGTCGACGACGCGGCCGGCGAGGCATTCGACAAGGTCGGCCGGCTGCTGGGCCTGCCGTACCCGGGCGGACCCGAGATCATGAAGGCAGCCGCCGGGGCAACGAGGCACGACGTCGTCTTCCCCAGGGCATGGCTGGGCGACTCCTTCGACTTCAGCTTCAGCGGACTCAAGACCGCGGCCCGACGAACGATCGCGGCCGAGACCGAGGGTCATGGGACCTCGATCGGAGAGGCTGCGCTGCCGGAAGGTCGCGTTGCCGAGCTGGCCGCTGGCTTCCAGGACTCCGTGGTGGACGTGCTGGTCGTCAAGACCATGCGCGCTGCCCGCCAGGCAGCGGCGAGGTCCGTGGTGCTGGGCGGTGGCGTGGCCGCGAACCGGGTCCTCCGCGATCGCCTCGCCGACCGCGCTCGCGATGCCGGCATCCCGCTGGTGGTGCCGCGTCCGGCGTTGTGCACCGACAACGGGGCGATGATCGGGGCAGCGGGAGCGCGTCGCTGGGAGGCGGGTTATCGCGCCGGCCTCGACCTGGACGCTCGGCCCTCGCTGCCGCTGGCACGCCGATGAGGGGACGCTCGGTCCCGGGGGCGGGCTCGGCCGACGGCGGCACGGCGACGAGCGCGGCCGACGGCGGCACGGCGGCGAGCGCGGCCACGGCAAGCCTCGCCGCCTCGTCCCGGCGTCCGCGGCTGGATCCGCTGGCCGTCCGCCGCCAGCTGCGTGCAGAGGGCCTCAGGGCCCGCCACTCGCTTTCGCAGAACTTCCTGGCCGACCCGGACGTGCTCCAGTCCATCCTCGATCTCGCAGCTCCTGGGCCGGGTCGCCGGATCCTGGAAGTGGGGCCGGGACTCGGCATCCTGACCGGTGGGCTGCTTGACGGCGGAGCATCCGTTACCGCGGTCGAGCTCGATCGGAGGCTCGCGGACCGGCTCGCACGCACCCGATCTGAAGCGATCGAGAGCGGTTCGCTCGAGCTTGTTCGGGGCGACATCCTCGACCAGAAGATCGCCGACTTGATCGAAGCGCCCTACGAAGTCGTCGCCAACGTGCCCTACCACATCACCAGCCCCATCCTTCACCGCTTCCTTGCCGGTCCGCCGCGACCGGACAGGCTCGTCCTGATGCTGCAGCGGGAAGTGGCCGAGCGAATCTCGGCCGCGCCCGGGGACATGAGCTACCTCTCGGTATTCGTCCAGTACCACTCCGCCGTCCGAATCGCCTTCGTGGTGCCGCGCGAGGCCTTCGAGCCGGCCCCCGACGTGGAATCGGCTGTGGTCGAGATCCGGCCGCTGGACCCCGGCGGCGAACATCCTCGCCTGTCGGCCTCCGACGAGGACGACCTCTGGCGGGTCGTCCAGGCGGGCTTCCGCGAACGGCGCAAGAAAGTGCGAAACGTCCTGTCCCGTCAGCTCAAGCTGTCCGCCGCGGCCGTGCGAGAGGCCCTCCTCGAGGCCGGGATCGATGGCGAACGCCGGCCGCAGACTCTGTCGGTTGACGAGTGGCTAGCCCTGCGGGTTGCCCTGGGGGTCGTCTCGGGATCGAAGGAGCGATGAGCACCACCGGCGCAGGGGGCGCTCGTGTGCACTTCGTCCGCCTCGCGCCGGCGAAGCTGAACCTGACCCTGGCGGTGGTCGGTCGACGAGGAGACGGCTATCACGCTCTTCACTCCGTCATGGTTCCGCTGTCTCTCGGCGATGTCCTGACGGTATCGGCTGGCCCGGCCCGCGCGACCCACGACTCCCTCCGTATCACAGGGCTGACCATGCCCGCGGCTCCGGACAACCTGGTCCTGCGGGCCATCGCCGCAACGCGGGCCCAAATTGCGGCCACCTGGCATGACGCCCCCGACCCGCCGCCACCGCTCGTCGCTCGACTCGCCAAGCGGGTGCCGGTCGCCGCCGGCCTGGGTGGTGGCAGCAGCGATGCCGCCGTGGCGATCGACGCGGCCCTCGCCGCGTGGGCCACGACCCTGGATCCGGAAGAGACCGGGGCGCTGGCCGCATCGCTCGGCTCTGACGTGCCGTTCTTCCTGGCCGGCGGCGCCGCGCTTGTCACCGGCCGGGGCGAGTTCGTCGAGGCGCTGCCGGATATCGAGGGCGAGCCACCGGCCGTTGTGCTGGTTTCGCCCCGGTTGCCACTGGCCACGTCCGCTGTCTTCAAGGCCTATGCGGGCGGCGCCCGCTGGCGCGATCCCGGACGCGCCATGGAAATCTCGAACCGCCTCGCCGCTCAGATGAGGGCGGGCCTGACCGGGGCAGCTCTGATGGTGTTGGCCGAAGAGCTGGCTGCGGCCAACGACCTGAGGCCGGCTGCGGCCTCGCTCGCGCCCGGTCTGGCGGACCTTGCGACGGCCTTGCAGAAGCTGACGGGGCGGCCCGTCGGTCAGTCGGGTTCGGGGCCGACGCTGTGGTCGTTCTACGCGACCGTTGCCGAGGCCCGCCACGCCGTTCGATTCCTCCGCCGGGCGGCGGCCGACGGCAGGCTGCCGCTCGTCGGCATCGGGGAGCCGCTCGTCGCTGCCACGATCATCGCGGGCCGGCAGCAGCCGCGCACGACTCGACCCGGAGCGGATCACCGGTAACGATCCGGCGTCGCACGGTCCACAATGGATTCTGCCGCGGGCGGCCGCCGTGACAGCGATATGCAGCAGAGCCCGCGGATATGAAAGGAGAGAGGATCGATGAGCCGTTTGGAGGTCGCGACGACGGCCGCGCCCGCCGCTATCGGTCCCTACAGCCAGGCCATCGACACAGGGGGCTTCGTCTTCTGCTCGGGACAGCTCGGTTTGGACCCAACCAGTGGAGAGCTGGGCGTGGGGGTCGAAGATCAGACCGAACGAGCGCTTCTCAACCTCGAAGCCGTCCTGGATGCCGCAGGCTTGAGCATGGCCGACGTCGTCAAGACCACCGTCTTCCTCGCCGACCTGGCCGACTTCGCCCTGGTCAACGCCATCTATGCCCGGCATGTCGTGGAGCCGTCACCGGCCCGCAGCACCGTCCAGGTCGCCGGCCTGCCGCGCAGGGCCCTGGTTGAGATCGAGGCGATTGCGCGGCGGCTGGGCTGATGGTTGCGGCGCGGCGGGACCGGCCGGCCGGCGACGATGTTCGCCGTGGCCCGCGCAGGCGTGCGGGCGCGGCCCCTCGGGCCCGATACACTCGTCTCAGGACGCTCGTCTCGGGCGTTCCGTGCTACCGTCCGGTGCCATGAGTCAGACATCAGAGACCGTCCTTCCGGTCGTCCTAGCCGCCGGCCTCGGAACGCGCATGAAGTCGCGCAAGCCGAAGGTCCTGCACGAGCTGTGCGGACGCCCGATGCTCGGCTACGTCCTCGACGCGGCGCGCGAGGTGAGCCGCCGCCGCCCCCTCGTCGTCTATTCGCCGGCGACGGCCGTTCTCGCGGAGGTGTTCGCCGATGAGGCGGACTTCGTCCTCCAGGCCGAGCCGCTCGGCACGGCCGACGCGGTGCGCGCCGCCGTCGCGGTCGCCCCTGAGGCCGCCGGCGAGATCCTGGTCCTGTCGGGCGACGTGCCGCTCGTCCAGCCGGATCTGCTCGCCGAGCTCGTGGACATGCGCCGCGCCCGCAACGCGGCCGTGGCCCTCGTCGCGGTTCACTCCACTGCTCCCGAGGGTCTCGGTCGGGTCGTTCGGAGCGACGACGGTGGCCAGGTGCTCCGGATCGTCGAGGCCAGGGACGCTACGCCCGAGGAGCTCGAGATCGAGGAGATAAACGCCGGCATCTATGCCTTCGATGGGCCGTGGGTTCGCCGTCGCATCGGCGATGTCAGGCCCTCGCCGGTTTCAGGCGAGTTCTACCTGCCCGAGCTACTGGTCTTCGCCCGAGAAGACCGCCGGCCGGTGGTCTCAGTAGAGGTCGAGGACGACGGCACTCTCGCCGGCATCAACGACCGGTCGCAGCTGGCAGCGGCTGAGGCAGAGCTCCGCCGGGAGATCAACGAGCGCCACATGCTCGCCGGGGTCACGATGATCGATCCGACCCACACCTACGTGGACGCCTCGGTCGAGCTGGCCCGGGACGTCCTCCTCGAACCCGGCGTCGTCCTGCGCGGCAGCACCAGGATCGGCGAGGGGACGCGGATCGGGGCGGGCAGCCAGATCATCGACACCGTCGTCGGCCGCGACTGCTTCATCTGGGCCAGCGTGCTCGAGTCTTCCGAGGTGGAGGATGAGGTCCGGATCGGACCGTTCTCGCATCTTCGCGCCGGTTCGTCGATCGGACGCAAGGTCAGGGTAGGCAACTTCGCCGAGGTCAAGGCCAGCCGCATCGATGCGGGCGTGCAGCAGCACCACTTCAGCTACATCGGCGACGCCGAGGTGGGCGAGGGCACGAACGTCGGAGCGGGCACGGTCACCTGCAACTACGATGGTGCCAGGAAGCACCGGACCAAGATCGGCAAGGGCGTCTTCCTGGGCTCCGACACGATGCTCGTGGCCCCGGTCGAGCTTGGCGATGGCGCTCGCACCGGAGCCGGGTCGGTGGTCACCAGGGACGTGCCGGCGGGGATGCTCGCCGTCGGCGTCCCGGCCAGGTTGCGCGAGCCTCGGGACAGGGCCGCCGCCGACACGGTCGCCGCCGCTGACACACCCGCTGACACGCCCGCCGACACGCCTGCCGACACGCCTGCCGACACGCCCGCCCGCGGCGCCGGGCGGGAAGAGCCACCGGCTGGGGAGGCCACCGAGCGAAGCCGTCGATGAGTGACGTCGTACTCCAGCTGCTGGTCGTCCTCATCCTCGTCCTGATCGAGGCGTTCTTCGTCGCGGCCGAGATTGCGCTCGTGACGTTGCGGCATAGCCGCGTCGAGCAGCTGGTCGACGAGGGCCATCGAGGGGCCCGGCGGATCAAGCGCCTGGTCCAGGACCCCGCCCGATTCCTGGCCGTGGCCCAGATCGGCGTCACGTTCGTCGGCTTCCTGGCCTCGGCCTTCGCCGCGGTCAACCTGGCCGACCGCCTGGCCGTGGCGCTGAAAGACGTCCCGGTCCTCAAGGACGCGGCCGGCGGCGTGGCTCTCCTGATCGTCACGATCTTGCTCTCCGGTTTCTTCATCGTCTTCGGGGAGCTGGTGCCGAAGACCATGGCTCTGGCCCACCCCGACCGCGTAGCCCTGGCCCTTGGCGGCCCGCTCGACCTCGTCGGTCGAATCCTCGGTCCGCTGGTGGACCTCCTGACCTGGCTGACGCGAAAGATCGCCGGGGGCTTCGGGGTTGGGGCCGGGCGCCAGGCCCAGATCAACACCGAGGAACTCAAGCTCATCGTGGAGCGGGGAGGGGAGACAGGAGTCCTCGAGGCCGAGGAGGAGCAGATGATCAGCGCCGTCATCGAGCTCGGCGAGCGCCGCGTCCACGAAGTGATGGTTCCGCGAACCGACATGACGGCACTGCCTGTAACGGCCGGCATGGACGAGGCCATCGACACGTTCATCCGGGAGGGCCACAGCCGGATCCCGGTCTACAGGCAGACAATCGACGAGATCGTGGGCGTTCTCTACGCCAAGGACCTGCTGCCGTTCCTCAAGGGCGGCGGGCAGAAGCCGGATCTGCGCAAGCTCCTTCGGGCGCCCATATTCGTGCCGGAGTCGATGTCGATCGACGACCTGCTCCACAAGCTCCAGGGCCGGAAGGTCCACCTGGCGATCGTCCTCGATGAGTACGGCGGCACGGCAGGCATGGTCACGATCGAGGACCTTCTAGAGGAAATCGTCGGCGACATCCAGGACGAGTACGACCTGGAGGAGCCGCTCACGGTCCGGCTCTCGGAGGATAAGGCCCGGATCGATGGACGGGCGTCCGTGGACGACCTGGCCGAGCTGTTCGACCTCGACCTCAGCGGGCTCGAAGATGCCGAGGAGTACGACACGGTCGGCGGGCTGATCTACCACCGGATCGGGGGCGTGCCCCGGCCGGGCGACGAGGTGGAGCTATCGGACCAGAACCTGACGCTGACGGTCGAGGTGACCGACGGGCATCGAGTCGGCAAGGTCCTGGCGGTGCGACGAGGGGCCGGCGAGCGCGCGGGCGAAGAGGGTCGGACGGACGCGGAGTCGATCCCGCGGGCGGACCACTAGGAGAAGGCCGGTGGGCCGAGGCTTCAGGGTGCAGGGAGACCGGGATTGCACTGGCTGAGACGCCACCAGTCCGCCGCGCTCGCCCTCCTGCTGGTCTTCCTGGTGGTCGGCACGTGGGGCGCGCTGTGGGTCGTCTACGACTACCGGAGCCCCGTCAGCCAGTTCCTGCGGGAGTACGGCACCGTCCAGATCGAAGGCTGGAGCGCGAGCGACCTGGACTCCGTGTGCATTCGACTGGAGCCGGCCGATGGCGTGCCCGGGGCCGGGGCCGACGCCGCGCTGGCGGTAGCAGGCAAGACCTACGCGGGCGGCTACGTCCGGGAGATCCTGCTTGTCTCGCTCCGCGATACCTGCAAGGGCGCGGGTCCGCGGCTTGCATGGGCGGTGTCGATAGCATGGGCGGAGAGCAGTAACGCTCCGACGCCACCGCCGGGAAGGTCGGGGCCGCGGGCGGTCGTTCTCGTGGATGCCGACACCGGCAAGCTGATCGTCAGCCACGCGGAGGGCCTGCCGTGACGGTGGATCGCGCCGCGTGGCCCACCAGGGATGGCTGCTTACGCCTTGATCACCCCGACGATGATGGCTCGCAGCGACTCGAGAGCGTCGGCGTCCACGACGCCGGCAGCGTCGAGCTCGGACACCGCCCTGTCCCGATATGAGCGGGCCTGATCGCGAGTGAAGTCACGGCCGCCCAGCTTCTCGATGAGCGCGACCGCTTCGGCGACCTGCAGGTCGTCCGGCGCCGCCGTGCGCCAGACCTTCTCCAGGGCCGCCGCCTCGGACGGACCGGCGTGTTCGAAAGCGTAGATCACCGGCAGGGTCATCTTGTGCCGGGCCACGTCGGTGGGCTCCTTGCCCGTGACGGTCTGCTCTCCCCAGATCCCCAGCAGGTCGTCGTTCAGCTGGAAGGCTATGCCGAGAGCCCAGCCGAAGGCGCGATAGCGGGCGATCACCCCCTCGTCATCGGTGGCCAGGACGGCGCCGGCCTCGACAGAAGCGGCGATGAGGGCCGCGGTCTTGCGGCCGATCATGTCGAAATACAGTTCGACCGACATCGGCTCCGAGCGCTCGCTGGCCCAGATGTCGATGTACTGGCCCTCGCAGAGCGCCTGGCAGGTGTCGTCGTGGAGGCGCATGAGCCGCAGGACCTTGCTGTCCGCGAAGCCCAGGTCGGTCAATCGATGGAGGGCCTTGCGGCTCAGGGTGAAGAGCATGTCGCCGGCGTTGATCGCCTGGGGGATGCCGCGGAGAGCCCACAGCGTGGGGCGGTGGCGGCGCTCGGTGTCGCCATCCTCGATGTCGTCGTGGACGAGGCTGAAGTTGTGGCCGAGCTCCACGGCCGCGGCGCCTGGCAGTGCCGCCCGGTAGTCGCCCGCGATCGAGGCGTAGGAGAGCAGCCCGAGCAGTGGCCGCAGCCGCTTGCCGGACGAGCCGCTGCCATCGAGGCCGAGGTGGTAGCGGCACATCTCGTACAGCCCGGCTGTCGACGTGTCTCGATCGGAGACCAGCCGGAGGATCTCCCGTTCGGTGTCGGAGATGAGATCGGGAAGGTTGGCGATCACTTTCACGTGGGGATCATAGCAACCGGCTTTCAGGAATCGGGGCCGTTCCGGGACCGGGCTGCACTCTGAGCCGTCGCGAGGCCCGGGCGGGCTGCAGCAGGGTCGGGGCGGCGGGCCGAGGACCTGAACGGCTCAGGTTCTGCGGCCTCAGGCCGGCCGGACGAATGCCGATCCGGGGAAGTCGGGCTCGGCGTCGTGCGGGCCCATGGGTCCGCCCTCGCGCATCTTGGCGGCCGCCTCGTCGATCTCGATGTCGATCAGCTCCATCTTCGCCAGGTCCTCGTCTGCCGCCGGCGCGTAGTCGGCCGGGGTCCGCCGGCCGGGAAAGTAGCGCTCCGTCATCGCGTTGAGTATCCGGCGCTTCTCGGCCATGTCGACGATTCGCCGGCCGCGGCCGTAGGCGACGACGCTGCGGTAGTTGGCCGAGTGGTCGGGCGCCGTCCTGGACGCGACCAGGTCCACGATCCGGGTGACCGCGATGGTGACCGGCCGCCCGTCCCGCAACAGCCGGAGGGTGGAGCTGGCGGGCGAGCCGTGGATGTAGACGTGCCCGACCTCGTAGTGGTACAGGAAGGGGATGACGCGCGGCTCGCCGTCCTCGACACAGGCCACGTGAGCGACCAGCCCGGTTCGCAGGAACTCGTCGATGCGATCCGGCACGCCTCGGTCGGCGTGACGGCGGATGCGCGTGCGGTCGGTACGAGGGCCGGGGGCGCCATGGCGGCTCTCCGTGTCGTGCATTGCGAGAGCATACCGGACCGGCCGGGGCCGGCGTGATAGCGTGGTCTCCGTGCCGAATCCGCGCCTCTACGTGACCGACGCCATCGTCCTGTCCCGCTTCGACTACGGCGAGGCGGACAGGATCATGACGCTCTTCACGCCGGCCATGGGCAAGTTCAAAGCGATCGCCAAGGGCGTGCGCCGGCCGACCAGCCGTCTCGGCGGGGCGCTCGAACCACTGGCCGAGCTGCGGGTGGCGCTGGCCCGCGGCCGAACCTTCGACGTCGTGACGCAGGTCCAGGTCTCACATGCCTGGCTGCGTTTGCGCGACACCCTCGAGTCCGCGGCCACGGCCTGGTACCTGGCCGAGCTGGCCGACCGCTCGATCGAGGAGCGCCACGAGGCCGAGGGGCTGTACGCGCTCCTGCGCCGCGCATACGAGTTGCTCGACGCCGGGATGGACTCGGGACGCGTCGCCCGCTGGTACGAGATGCACCTGGCCGATGAACTGGGCGTGCGGCCGGAAGTCGACCGCTGCGTCGAATGCGATCGCATGCTGGAGGCAGACGAGCAGTTCCGGTGGGTTCCGCCGCTGGGCGGCTTGCTGTGCGCTCGCTGCCCTGGGCCGCCGGCGGACCGGGCCGGCATTTCGCTGGAAGCGGTCAAGCTGCTGAAGGCCTACCAGCGGATGGACGTCGAGGCCCTCGCGGGGCTGCGGATTCCGCCTGCCGTCGAGCGCGAGGTCGAGGGCGCCATGCGTGCCTTCCTGCACGTGTCCCTCGACCGCGACGCCCGCTCCCTGGACTTCCTCGACGAGGTCAGGCGGGGCTGAGGGTCGCGGCCGAGAGGGCAGACGACTCGCCGGCCCACCGGTCCGCTGCGCTCGTGCGAGAATTGCGCCCGGGGCGTCCGCGCGTTCGGACGTTCGAGCCTTCGATCACGCGCCCGCCGGAATCGACCCGCCGCTTCGACCGCAGGAGCCCGAGGAGACCGCAGTGACCGCCGTCAAGCCGACCACGCCGGCCGACGATCCAGGACCGTCCGTCGCCAATCTCGAAACCATCGTCTCGCTGTCCAAGCGGCGCGGCTTCGTATTCCCGAGCTCGGAGATCTACGGCGGCATCAACGCCGTGTGGGACTACGGGCCGCTCGGCGTCGAGCTGAAGAACAACGTCAAGCGGGCGTGGTGGCGGGCCATGGTCCAGGAGCGCGACGACATCGTCGGCCTGGACGCCGGCATCATCATGGCGCCCCAGGTCTGGGTCACGTCCGGCCATGTCGCCAGCTTCAGCGACCCGCTGGTCGAGTGCACCACGTGCCGGCGGCGCTTTCGGCTCGATGAGCTGCCCGGGGCGGAAGACCTGACCAACACCGAGATGGCCGACCCCACCGTGGTCGACCGCCTGGGCCTCAAGTGCCCGGTCGACGGCGGCTCGCTCTCGGCGCCGCGGCGGTTCAACCTGATGTTCAAGACTCACATGGGCCCGGTCGAGGAGGACGCCAACGAGGTCTACCTGCGCCCGGAGACCGCCCAGGGCATCTACGTCAACTTCCGCAACGTCCGCGAGACGAGCCGCAAGAAGCTGCCGTTCGGCATCGCCCAGATCGGCAAGGCCTTCCGCAACGAGATCAGCCCCGGCAACTTCGTCTTCCGAATGCGCGAGTTCGAGCAGATGGAGATGCAGTACTTCGTCAAGCCCGAGACGGCGGCGGCCACGTTCGAGTACTGGATGCCGCGACGGCGGGCATGGTACGAACGCTATGGCGTCGCGCCCGAGCGGCTGCGGTTCCGCGAGCACCGGCCCGATGAGCTGGCCCACTACGCCAAGAAGGCGGTCGACGTCGAGTACCGGTTCCCGTTCGGCTGGAAGGAGCTCGAAGGCATCCACAACCGGGGCGACTGGGACCTGGGCCGTCACCAGGAGGCGACCGGCGAGAACCTGGAGTACTTCGACCCCACGACCCAGGAGCACTACGTGCCCTGGATCGTGGAGACGTCTGCCGGCGGCGATCGCGCGGCGTTCACCTTCCTGATCGACGCCTATCGCGAGGAGGAGGTCCGGGGCGAGAAGCGCGTGGTCCTGGGGTTCAACCCGGAGCTGGCCCCTTACAAGGTCGCCGTTCTGCCGCTTCTCAAGAAGCGCGATGAGATCGTGGAGCTGTGCCACAAGCTGCGGGAAGACCTCGCCCGGGACATCATGGCCGTCTACGACGACACGGCCGCGATCGGCAAGCTGTACCGGCGCCAGGACGAGATCGGGACACCGTGGTGCGTCACGATAGACGTCGACTCGCTCGAGGACGGCAAGGCCACGGTCCGCGACCGCGACTCGATGGAGCAGATCCGGGTCGACATCTCCCAGGTGAAGCCGCTGGTCCTTGAGCGACTGGCGAAGGCCCGGGCCTAGGACGTCCGAAGAGGCCAGGGGGGTTGCAGGCGATGTCTCAGAGGGGACGCTCGGAGCCGCCGGCTGCCGGATCCGAAGATGGCGTCGCCGGGCCGGCACGAGCGTCTGCCTGGCCCTTTCGCACGAGGCTCGGGCGCCTGTCGCTGTCGCCCGAGCGAGTCCGCCTGTGGTGGTTTGCGCTGGCAGTAGCCGGCCTCTTGCCGATCGCAAGTGCTCTGAACAATCACTGGAACGATTGGTCCGCGTTCTGGTCGGCCGGGGCGACGGTGGGAACCGCGAGTCTCATGGACTCGAGACTTCACACGGCGTGGCAGGTGGCGCACGGTCTGCCGGGAGATTACTGGCGCTACCCGCCGGCATTTGCGTACCCGTACTGGCCCGCGTCGCTGCTGCCGATCGGGCTCGGCTTCGCCATCAACGCGGTCGTGATGCTGGCCATGCTGGCCCTGGCCGGCCTGCTGCTGTCCCGGATCTTCGATCTCCCGCGAGGTCTGACCCTTCGACTCGCGTTCGCGTGGACGCCCGCGCTGGCGCCGGTTGACATGGGCCAGAACACGACGCTGGCCGTCGTGCTGGCGCTGTGGGCGATCGACGCGCTGCGCCGCGATAGCCAGATCGAGGCCGGCCTGGCCGGCGGCCTGTTGATGTACAAGCCCGAGCTCGGGTTGCCCCTGCTGGGCCTGCTCGTGCTCAGAAGGCGATGGCGATCCGTGTCGATCGCGTCGTTGGTCATTGCGGTGGGGTACGTTCTGAGCGTCGCAGCCGCCGCGGGCGATTGGCTCTGGCCGGTTGGCTGGTGGAGCGGCATCCAGTCCTGGCTGGCCGGCGACCTCGCGTTCAACGCCGACAAGACCATCAGCATTCCCGGGTTGATCGGCCGAGTCCCCGGGGTCCCGTGGTGGTTGCCCTACCTGGCCGGCGCTGCCATCGTGCTGCTCGCGCTCCGCGGCCTGGTGCGTGCGCCCATCGTCGAGGCCGCCAGCGCGGTGTGTCTGCTCACCCTCGTGGCGGGACCGCGCGTCTGGAGCTACGAGGCCGGCCTGATGCTGCCGGTGGTGGCATGGGCGATCGCCGGCGGACTGGCCGAACCGTGGCGGACCCGTCTCGTGTTCCTGGCGGTTCCGATGAGCCTGCTGTGGATCGTCTCGCCGGTCACGATCGTCAGTGGCGTTGCCGTGATCACGAGCGCAGCCATGGCCATGTGGTTATGGCGCTGGCGACCGCAGTGGCCACGTCACGCCGGAAGGGCCGTGCTCCAGGTCTGAGGAGGCGTGAGTCCCGGCTTCAGGCCTCGGCCGCGCCCGCCGGGACCTCGGCTGCGGCGGCCGTTGGGGCCGGAAGCTCGCCGCGCAGGTACGCGTCGATGTTGTACGCAGCCTTCTTGCCGTCGCCCATGGCCAGGATCACGGTCGCCGCGCCGCGGACGATGTCGCCGCCGGCGAAGACCCCGTCCATCGTGGTCTGGAGGTTGTCGTCGATCTCGATGTAGCCCCACCTGTTGAGGCGCAGGCCGGGCGAGGTGGCGGTGAGGAGCGGGTTGGCCCTGGTACCGATCGCGACCACGACCATGTCGCACGGGAACACGAACTCGGAGCCGGGGATCTCGACCGGGCGTCGGCGGCCGGAGGCGTCGGGCTCGCCGAGCTCCATGCGGATGCACCTCAGGCCGGTGACCCAGCCCTTCTCGTCGCCCAGGACCTCGACCGGGGCGGTCAGGAACTCGAAGCGGATGCCCTCCTGCTCGGCATGATGGACTTCTTCGATCCGGGCCGGCAGCTCGGTCCGGGAGCGGCGGTAGACGCAGACCGATTCGGCCGCGCCGAGCCGGCGAGCGGTCCGGACGGAGTCCATCGCCACGTTGCCGCCACCGACCACCGCCACGCGCTGGCCGTGCAGGACCGGCGTGTCCGAGTCCGGGTTGTAGGCCCCCATCAGGTTGACCCGGGTCAGGTATTCGTTGGCGGAGTAAACGCCCTTGAGGTTCTCACCCGGCACGTTCATGAAGACCGGCAGGCCCGCGCCCACCGCGACAAAGACCGCGTCGAACCTCTCGCGCAGCTCGGGCAGGGTGTAGGTCTTGCCGATGATCGAGTTCGGCTGGATCTCGACGCCGTCGTCGACGAGCCGGTCCACCTCCCTCTGGACGATGTCCTTGGGCAGTCGGAACTCCGGGATGCCGTAGATCAGGACGCCGCCGGCCGCGTGGAACGCCTCGAAGATCGTGACCGCGTGGCCGCGCTTGACCAGCTCGCCGGCGGCGGTCAGCCCGGCCGGGCCGGAGCCTACGATCGCGACCTTCTTGCCGGTCGGGGCCGGCCGGGCGGCGGTGAAGGCGTCGCGGTTGTTGATGGCCCAGTCGGCGACGAAGCGCTCGAGATAGCCGATGGCGACGGGCGTGCCCGTCTTGGCTCGCAGGCAAACCTGCTCGCACTGCGTTTCCTGCGGGCAGACGCGCCCGGTGACGCAGGGCAGGGCGTTGTCGCCCAGCAGGGAATCGGCTGCCGCCTTGATGTCGCCCTCGCTCAGGAGCCGGATGAAGTTGGGGATGTTTACGGCGACCGGGCAGCCGTCGATGCAGTAGGGCTTCGGGCACAGGAGACAGCGATCGGCCTCCATGATGGCCAGCTGCTCGGTGTAGCCGAGATTGACCTCGGCGAAGTTGCGGGCCCGGGCCATGGCGTCCTGCTCGGGCATCTGGCCGCGCAGGATCTTCATCCGCTCCTTCTTGGGGAGCGGCCCGTTGTTCTCCGCCGCGCGGCTGGCCAGGGTCAGGTCGCCCATCAGTGAGCCTCCGCGTGGGCAGCCTGCCAGCGCTCGAGGGCGGCCTGTTCGAAATCACGGTAGGTGTTCAGTCGATCGGCCAGCAGGCGGAAGTCGACCTTGTGGCCGTCGAACTCCGGTCCGTCGCAGCAGGCGTACTGGCTCTTCCCGTCGATCGCGACCCGGCAGCCGCCGCACATTCCGGTGCCGTCGATCATGATCGAGTTGAGCGAGACGGTCGTCTTGATCCCGTAGGGGCGGGTCAGCTCGGAGCAGGCCCGCATCATCGGCACCGGCCCCACGGCGAAGATCTCGTCTATGCCGCCGGCCTCGCACAGGTCCTTGAGAGCCTCGGTCACGAAGCCGTGACGGCCGTAGCTGCCGTCGTCGGTGCAGACGATCACCTCGCCGGCGGCCCGCAGCTCTTCCTCGCAGATGACCCACTCCTTCGACCGCCCGCCGATGACGCTGGTCACCTTCACGCCGCGCGCGGCGAGGGCCTGGACGATGGGGTAGACGACGGCCGTACCGACGCCGCCGCCGACGCAAACGGCATGGCCGCCCTCCAGCAGCTCGGTGGGCCTGCCGAGCGGCCCGGCGATGTCCGTGATGGCGTCGCCGACCGCGAGCGAGGTCAGCTCGGTGGTGCTCTTGCCGACCGCCTGGATCACCAGCGTGATCGTGCCGGCGGCTCGATCGACGTCGGCGATGGTCAGGGGGATCCTCTCGGCGCCGGGTCCGCGCCGGACGATCACGAACTGCCCGGGCTGGCGGATCTCGGCGATTCGCGGTGCCACCACGACCAGGCGGGTGACGTTGGGCGACAGCTGCGCCTTGCTGACGATAGGGTGCATCTCGCTCCGGTTCGATTGTCGGCGAAATAGTGTGCTAAGTAAGTATAGATTCCCGGTTCAGGATGTTCGCTGAAAGCGCCCGCAGGCAGGCCCGATCTGTCCCTTCGGCTGGGGCCGAAGGTCACGTTCTGGGGCCGTGGAATCGGTCGCTGCTCGATCGAGCAGCTCCCACAAGCCTACCAGCGCCGGCGCCATCTTGCGTACGTTGCCGGGCACGGTGCGGCTTTTCAGCAACGTGCGGCCGTCCCCTGCAACGCGCTGCCGTCGGGTTCGGCACGCGCCCGCTTTCCGCCGGCCACCGACGAGGCCGACGGTCCCGCGGGACGGGGCCGAATGTCCTTCCCCCGGGGGATCCACATCCCGCGTCGCTATGCCGGTCGGCAGCGAGGTCCGCTGGCGTGCGCCTGTACAATCGACCAGACATCGTGCGATTCCGTCGCCCGGGCGCCTCCCTGCCGTCCGCGGCGCGACAGTTCCCGCATCCAAGGAGAGTGACACCCCCATGGCCGACTCTGGCACGAAGACCCACAAGGCCGCCAAGCGCTACATCTACGCCTGGGGCGACGGCAAGGCCGAGGGCAACGGCGAGATGAAGGACCTGCTGGGCGGCAAGGGTGCCGGCCTGGCAGAGATGACCAACGCGGGTCTTCCGACTCCCCCCGGCTTCACCATCACCACCGAAGCCTGCAACGACTACTTCGCCGCCGGAAAGCAGCTCCCTCCCGGTCTCTGGAAGGACGTGCTCGCTTCCGTGAAGGTCGTGGAGAAACAGACCGGGAAGGGCTTCGGCGACTCGAAGAACCCGCTTCTCGTGTCCGTTCGCTCCGGCGCGAAGTTCTCGATGCCGGGCATGATGGACACGGTCCTCAACCTCGGCCTCAACGAGACGACCCTCCAGGGCCTCATCGCCTTCACCGGCAACGAGCGCTTCGGCTGGGATGCCTACCGTCGCTTCATCTCGATGTTCGGCCGGATCGTGCTCGACGTCCCGTCGCGCGTGGTCAAGGGCAAGGACGGTTCGGAGGTCGCCTACAACCGCTTCGACGAGGCCCTGGACGTTGCCAAGGAGAAGCACGGCAAGGATGCCAAGGACACCGACCTCGACGTCGCCGACCTCCAGAAGCTCGTCGCTGCCTACAGGAAGATCGTCAAGGACGCGATCGGCCGCGACTTCCCGGACGATCCGTACGAGCAGCTCGACCTGGCCATCAAGGCCGTCTTCGCCTCCTGGTTCGGCAAGCGCGCCAACGACTATCGCAACAGCCAGAAGATCCCGCACGACCTGGGCACGGCCGTCAACGTCGTGACGATGGTCTTCGGCAACATGGGCGA
Organism: Candidatus Limnocylindrales bacterium; assembly: GCA_049514315.1. Classification (GTDB taxonomy): domain Bacteria; phylum Chloroflexota; class Limnocylindria; order Limnocylindrales; family CSP1-4; genus Fen-1039. Next base: position 42,560 of record JBEKVD010000006.1, read on the forward strand.
CGACTCCGGCACGGGCGTGGCCTTCACCCGCAACCCCAACACCGGCGAGAAGGTCCTTTTCGGCGAGTACCTGGTCAACGCCCAGGGCGAAGACGTCGTGGCGGGCATCCGCACGCCGTCGCCGATCGCGACCCTGGCCAAGGACATGCCCAGGGCCTACGCCGAGTTCAAGAGGATCGCCGAACAGCTCGAGAAGCACTACAAGGACGTCCAGGATCTCGAGTTCACGATCGAGCGCGGTCGCCTGTACATGCTCCAGACACGCAGCGCCAAGCGGACCGCAGCCGCAGCGGTGCGGATCGCGATCGACATGGTCAAGGAGAAGCTGATCACGGAGAAGGAGGCCCTGGCTCGCATCGAGCCGGCCCAGGTCGACCAGCTGCTGCGCGACCAGTTCGACCCGGCTGCCCGGGCGGCCGCCAAACGGATGGCGAAGGGCCTCAACGCCTCGCCCGGCGCCGCCGTCGGCAAGGCCGTCTTCCACGCGGATACGGCGGTCGCGTGGGTCGAGAAGGGCGAGAAGGTCGTCCTCGTCCGCGAGGAGACTTCCCCGGACGACTTCCACGGCATGGCCGTGGCCCAGGGCATCCTGACGGCCAAGGGCGGGGCGACCTCGCACGCCGCGGTCGTCGCCCGCCAGATCGGCAAGCCGTGCGTCGCCGGTTGCGCCGAGCTGGAAGTCGACTACGCCACTCGAAGCGCCACGGCCGGCGGCGTGACGATCAAGGAAGGCGACCCGATCAGCCTCGATGGCTCGACCGGCGAGGTCTTCGTCGGTGCTCTGCCGACGGTCCACGCCCGGTACGAGGACCAGAAGGACCTTCAGACGGTCCTGGGCTGGGCCGACAAGGTCCGCAAGCTGATGATCTGGACCAACGCCGACAAGCCGGAAGAGGCGGCCCAGGCCCGTTCCTACGGCGCCCAGGGCATCGGCCTCTGCCGCACCGAGCACATGTTCCGCGAGGGCCCCCGCCTCGAGATCGTGCGCAGCGCGATCCTCGTGGCCAACGTCGCCACTCGCGCCAAGGGCAAGACCGCGGCCGGTCAGGCCCTGACTGCCGAAGAGAAGGCCGCCGTCAAGCAGTTCGACGCCTCGATGGCCAAGCTCGAGGCTCTCCAGCAGGGCGACTTCGAGGGCATCCTCGCGGCGATGACCGGCTTGCCGGTCGTAATTCGCCTGATCGACCCGCCGCTCCACGAGTTCCTGCCGAACCTCGAGGACCAGCTTGTCAAGGTCACCAAAGCCGGTGACGCGGCCACGGCCAAGGACAAGGAGCTGCTCGCGACCATCAAGTCGATGCACGAGCAGAACCCGATGCTCGGTCTCCGCGGCTGCCGTCTCGGCCTGATGATCCCCGACTTCGTGAAGATCCAGACCCGGGCCATCCTCAACGCGGCCGTCGCCGTCAAGAAGGCTGGCAAGGACCCGCGGCCGGAGATCATGATCCCGCTCGTCGGCCACGTGAATGAGCTCAAGGCGACCCAGGTTCTCCTCGAGGCCCAAGCCGCGTCGGTCGTCAAGGCCGCCGGCATCAAGATCGACTACAAGTTCGGCACCATGATCGAGATCCCGCGCGCCTGCTGGGTCGCGGACGAGATCGCCGAGTACGCCCAGTTCTTCAGCTTCGGCACAAACGACCTTACCCAGATGACGTTCGGCTACAGCCGCGACGACGCCGAGGGCGGGTTCCTCCTCAAGTACGTCGAGGACAAGATCCTCCCGTACAACCCCTTCCAATCGCTCGACCCGGTCATCGTCAAGGAGATGAAGCTGGCCGTAGAGCTGGGCCGCAAGACCCGTCCTAACCTGGAAGTGGGCATCTGCGGCGAGCACGGCGGCGACCCGATGTCGATCGGGTTCTGTCACCAGATCGGCCTCAACTACGTCTCCTGCTCGCCGTTCCGCGTGCCGGTGGCCCGCCTTGCGGCGGCCCAGGCGGCCCTGAGCGACGCTGCCGAGCGCGACAAGTAGCCCAGGACTCCGTAGCCACGAGAACGCCCGGCGGAGAACCGCCGGGCGTTCCGATTCGGTGGCGTGGCCGGCGGAGAACCGCCGGGCGTTCCGATTCGGTGGCGTGGCCGGCGTCTTCCGCCCTGACCGAACGGCGCTAACGCAGCTGGCGAGTGTCGGCTTCGGCAGGCGCGTCGGGCGGCCGCTGGGACCCGGCGAGCGGCCCTTCGGGCTCTGCGTCCAGCTCGGCCGCAAGCATCGCCGCCAGCTCCCGCGCGTTGGTGGAGCCGTAGTTGGCGTAGCAGTTGTTCATGAGAACGTGGATCTCTCGAGCCGCTTCGGCCGCCTCGCGAATGCGCGGCACCCATTCGCGCATCTCGGCCTCGCTGTACAGGTAGCGGAACCGCTCGACAACCGGAATCTCGGCCGCCTCCCATGTCTCGGCCCTGCGTCCGTGAAACCGGACGACGGCGAGCTCGGGCGAAGTCACGGCCGCCAGCGGCGGGACGCTGCTGCGAAGGCCCTGGGGTCCGTCGACCATGACCATGGGGATTGAGTTGTCGGCCAGGAAATGGAGCGTCCGCTCGAGGTTCTTTTCGTTGAACCACGTCTCGCTCCGGAACTCGACCGCGGAGCGGACCTCGCCGAGGCGCTGCCGCGCCTCGAGAATCACTTCCCGGCTTTCACCCGTGGGGAAGAACCACTTCGGGAACTGGAGCAGCACGGAGCCCAGCTGGCCGCCGGCCCGCAACGGCTCCAGTCCCGCCAGGTACAGCCGCCAGATCTCGTCCCGCAACTCGCCCGGCAGGTCGCGGGCATAGAGCCTGGGCCTGGCCGCCAGGTCGGCCGGGAGTGCCGCTCGCAGGTCCTTCGGCAGCCGCTTCGCCTCGGCCGGCTGGCCGGTCATGAGGGCGTGGGCCTTGGCATCGAAGACGAAGTCGGGTGGCGTTCGGTCGACCCAGGCGGCGGTCACCCGGGCCGACGGAAGCGCGTAGTAGGTCGCGTCTACCTCGACGATGGGGAAGGTGCCGGCGTAGTAGGCCAGGCGCTCCTCGGCGCCCTCCGCTCCCCGTGGATAGAAGACGCCCGGCGCGGTCATGGTCGGGTCAGTCCACGACGCCGTGCCAATGCGGATGGTGGCCCCGCTCCGCGTGACTATCGGCTCTCTCGCCGCTCGCTCCACGGCGACGGAGCGTTCGCCGGCGACATCCGGCCCCGGGTCGTGAGGGTCCCGGATGAGGGCGTCGTCGAGGCTGAGCGGCGGCATGGCGTCAGCGGGCCGCGTCCGGCGCTCGAGCTCCCGTGCGCTCGGCCGGGCCGTTCGCCGAGAGCGCCGCCTCGAGGCGGTCGAGGAGCGGGATCTGCGTCTCCTTGATGTGGCGGCGTGCCTCGTCGGGCCCGAAGTAGACCCACCGGTCCACCTCCGGGGTGGATCGGAGGAAGAGCGGCCACTCGATGAGGTTGCTGCGCATGGTGGCCGTGTCGATGTCGCCCTCGGCGCCCCAGGCGTAGACCGTCTTGCCGCCCTTCTGTCGGATCGAGCCGAGTTCGATGAGCGGGCCGGGCGGGACGGGATGGCCGACCTCCTCGAGGAACTCGCGACGGGCGGTCACCTGGTAGTCGACGTCGGTCCCGTCGACTTCGCCCTTCGGGATCGACCAGTATCCGAGGTCCTTGTGGGCAAAGAACGGGCCGCCGGGATGGACGAGAAGGACCTCGAGAATCCCTTCTCGGCGGCGGTAGAGAAGTATGCCTGCGCTGATGCGTGCCATCGACTCAAGCGTACGGCCTGGCGGGCTTCCCCGCCGACCGGCACTCGGCCGGGTCGGGTCGGGTCGGGCGGTGGCGGTGGAACGGCGGTTGAATGGCGGTCGAATGGTCAGCCCGGCCCGCGCTCTACTTCCGCGGCCGGGGCGCGGGCTGCGTTCGGGTCCCCGTCGGGCACCTCCGCTCGCAACAGGCGGGCCGGACCGCCGACCGCCGTCACCTCGTAGGCGCCTGCAGAACCGGTCACCAGGGCGCTCTCGAAGATACCCAGCCCGATCTGCTCCGTGTCGCGACGTATCTCGGCCGTGCCTTCGATGACGGTGACGACGTGGAACTTGCGGCCCGCGGTATCGGCCGCCAGCGGCCCGCCGGCCGGCGAGACCCGGATCAGGTCGAGGTTGAAGTACGGGCAGCCAATCGCGAGGGACGCGGCCGTCTCGCCCGACACCCGCGGATGCTTCAGCTCCGCCGGTCCGACCGGCAAGGTCACCTCGGCGGCCTCCTCGATGTGGAGCCTCCGACCGGCTGACGGGGGCCGATCCCAGTCGTAGATTCGGAATGTCGTGTCGCTGGCCTGCTGAATCTCATACAGCAGCAGCCCCGGGCCCAGGGCATGGAGCGTCCCCGCGGGAATCAGGAGCGCGTCTCCGTCCTGCACGACGAGCCGGTGGGCGACCTCCAGGATCCGGCCTTCACGCATTGCAGCCGCCAGTTCGGTCCCGTCGACGCCCGGCTCGATGCCGACCATGACCTGCGCACCGGCTTTCGCGGAGATGAAGTACCACCCCTCCGTCTTGCCGAACTCGCGGGGGCCGACGATCCGGCGGGCCTGCTCGTCGTTCGGATGAACCTGGACGGACAGCCAGGCGGCGGGGTCGATGAGCTTCACCAGCAGCGGGAAGCGCCCGCCGAAGCGATCCTCAACCGCGGTTCCCAACAACGCCGGACCGTAGCCGGCGACCAGCTCGTCGAGCGTCCGACCGGCAAGTCGCCCTCCGGCGACGCGGCTCGGACCAAACGCGATCCACGCTTCGCCGATCGGCGGATCCGCTGCGCGAAGCGTCTGACCGCCCCAGACGCGCTCGCGGTACTGGGGTTCAAGCGGTAGCAGATGCTGGTCGAGTGGGCTCACGGCTCCTCGGTGCTGGGTTCCCCGAAGGGTACAACGACGCCAATCCATCGAGGTGGGGCCATTCCCATGGTCTGCGACCGTCGGCCCGGCCGTTGGGACACGTGCGCGCTCGTGCGCGTCGCGCCGGACCTACGAAGCGGCTTCGACCGGGACGGCGGAGTCTTCCCTGCGCTTCTCAACGACGGGCCTCAGGAGAGCGGCCCCGAGGACGTAGAGAACCACGCCCAGCAGGAGCGCGGCGCGTGGCCCCGTCCCGTAGCCGAAGACGTGGTTGACCGTGTCCATGACTCCGGCTCCCCCCAGTGCCAGGGCGATCGTCCCCGCCGAAGCCGTGGCCACGTTCGAAATGCCCATGTAGCGGCCGGTGGATGCCTTGGGGACGATGTCGCTCATCAGCGCCCAATCCACGGCCAGGAAGGCGCCGGCGGCAACCGCGAAGACGGCCACGCCGGCGAGAGCGACCGGCAGGACCGGCGCGAACGCGCCCATGCCCAATCCCACGCCCCCGGCCAGGCACGAGGCATAGATGACTCGCTTGCGGCCGACCCGGTCCGACAACCGGCTGGCCGGCACGACCGACAGCGTTACGCACACGCCGACGATCGCGAGCAGGACCAGCTTGGTGTCGCCGGCAGCCTTCTCATCCAGGCCGAAGACCTGGGCCAGGTAGAACGTGGCCATGATCGGGTACAGCGCGGCCCCGGTGAGGATGCAGAGCCGGGAACCCACCAGCCAAAGGAAGCTGCGCTCTCGCAAGATGTCCATGCCCCAGGCTTCGCGTGCAATGGAGAACCAGGACCGACCGTTGCGGGGCTTGACCCGCTGCCCTTCGTCGACGTGGAGCACGACGCTGAGCATCGCGATGAACTCCACCACGCCGATGGCCATCGTTCCGTAGAAGAAGGCGTTGGGGTCCGTGGCGGCCATCGTGAGGGCGACCGCGGAGATGGCCCAGCCGACGACGTTGCCGAGGGCGGCGAACAGGCCGATGAGCCCCGAGGCCAGCCCGACTTGCTTCGCCGGGACAAGGTCGGGAACGTAGCCCTGGAACGGGCCCTGGGCGAAGTTCGAGCTGAACTGGAGCAGGCTGACGAAGGCGGCGACGGCCGGCAGGGTATTGGACGTGGCCACTCCCCACAGGAACACGATGTCCAGGGTGGCGCCGATGAAGATGTACGGCTTGCGTCGCCCCCAGCGCGTGATCGTGTAGTCGCTGATGGTCCCGACCGTCGGCTGAACCAGGATCGCGATGAACGTGCCGATCACGGCGATCTGGAACGCGCCCAGGCCTTCGCTGCCCTTCGGAACCAGGCCCGTGTACTGGAGGCGGTTGTTGACGATGTCCAGGATGCCGCCCCAGACGGTGGAGATGCCCAGCCAGTACATCGAGATGCGGATCAGGTGGGACAGCCGCAGCGGCGCCGTGGGGCGTCCATCCGCGTCGTGTGCGGCGACGGGCTCGATCGACGTCCCGCCGACTACCGGTTCGACTCCCTTGACTGCGTCCAGCACCGGCCAGCGCCTCTGATGGGCCCGCACCGTCGAGCCCCGCGGCCTCGCATTTCGATGGGGTCCGCTCGGCCGGATTGTCCGCGTGTCCACGGGCAAGTATCGCCGTTCGGGATGACGTACGCGTGCCGGCACCTTGCCTAGTGGCCCTCGGTCTCGACCCTGGCGGCCTGCGGGATCTCGCGCAGCGACCTGACCGGCGAGAGGAGGACCCACAGGAACGCTGCCGAGGCGATCAAGGCGCCGATCAGGACTGTCGTTCGGAGCGGCAGGAACGAGGCCAGGATTCCGCCGGCGACAGACCCGACCGGCATGGTGCCCCACACGATGAAGCGCATCGTGGCGTTCATGCGACCCTGCATGTCGAGCGGGGTGATGGCCTGGCGGAAGCTCACCTGATTGACGTTGTAGACCACGGCGCTGAAGCCCATCAGGAACTGGGAGACCAGCAGAATCGCCCCGGCGGCCCACGGCGTGGAGGGCAGGAACACGAGGAGAAGCGCGGCCGGTCCGGTGACGAACATCGAGCCAACGACCACCGGCCCGACGCCGAACCTCCTGGCCAATGGAGCGGACAGCATCGCACCGGCGAGCAGGCCCGTGCTACCAAGGCCGAATGCCAGCCCCACGAGGCCGGGCGTGAGCCCCAGCTCGACGTAGGCGTAGACGGCGAAGATCGAGAAGGACAGGCTGGTGCCCAGGTTCGACATGCCCGTGGAGCCGGCGATCATCCTCAGGTACCGGTTGCCGAGGACGTATCGCAGGCCCTCGGCGATCTCCTCGCGCAAGCTCGTGTGCGAGCCATCGGCGGCCAGCCTGCGCAGCGGCCGCGGCTCAGGCTTGCGAATGAGAGAGATCAGGCCGCCGGACGCGAGGAAGCTGAACGCGTCGACGATGACCGCGAACGGAGCGGCGACAAGACCGATGATCCCGCCCCCAAGCCCGGGGCCCACGATCTGCGCGGCCGAGGCGGAGATCTGGAGCTTGGCGTTGCCTTCGACCAGGTCTTCGGCCTCGAGCAGGACGGGCAAATAGGACTGGTCGGCGACGTCGAAGAGGGCCGTCAGCAATCCGGCCACGAAGCCGACCGCGTAGAGCTGCCAGATGGTGAGGGCGCCGAGGGCATAGGCGATCGGGATCGTCAGGAGTGCGCCTGCCCGGCCGAGATCGCCGGCTATGAGCACTGGCCGGCGCCGCACGCGGTCCAGCCACGCCCCCGCGGGCAGGGTGAAGAGGACGAACGGGAGCATCTCGACGGTGGCCAGCAGGGCCACTTCGAACGCCGACGCTCGGAGTACCACGGCCGCGATGAAGGGGATGGCGATGTTGCTGACCTGCGAGCCCATCAGGCTGATCGTCGCCGCGGACCAGATCTTCATGTAGTCGGCGTGGCGCCACAGCGATGCGCGCCGAGTTCCGACCGAGGCCGGGGGTCCTCCGGCCTGCGCGTCCGTGGCCGCGGGCACTTCGGCGGCGGGGGCAGTCGAGATCCGGTCGGTCACTTCGGCCATCGCGTCATGTTATCCGGGTCTTCGCCCGTGCCCGTGACGCCCGGCCGGGCGGGCGCCCGCCGGGCGACGGCCCCGGTCAGCGGAGCGGTTCCACGGACTCCGTGATCGGGAAGCCCCTGGCGCGCAGTTCGGCAACGACTTCGGCGCTGTCCGTGGCGACCTCCACCGGTGCCGCGCCGACGGCGATCCGGCCCCGGGCCATGAGGTGGGCGACGATCGCGGCGTGCCAGCCCGTCGTCTCCTCCATGGCCGAGAATCCGAGCTCGTGGTCGCGGACGACGCGCATGTCCACGACGGCGCGCGAGGGCTGCCCGGCCTTCCGGCCGGTCACGATCACGTGGGCGATGACGATGTCGTCGACGGTGTCGTCGGCACGGATCCGGGGCTCGATCAGCGCGTGGAAGACCTGGCGCGGCACGACCTCCTGGTCGCCGACGCGGATAGGCTCCTCGGAGAAGAGGCCCGCCTCCATGAAGCCCTTCCAGACGGCGACGTGGCCCGGATACCTGACCACCTTGTTGCGCATCGAGCGCAGCCGCTTGCCCAGCGTCCACGGAGTGGTCGAGGCACCCCCGGTCGAGAACGCCTCGAGCGTGCCGACCGGCTCTCCCAGATCGACCAACTCGTATTCGGCCGGGTCGAACGATGCGACCTCGACCGGTTGGCCGTCGCGGATGTACGTGCTGCCGCCGGCGTACTCGTTCGTGAGCCCGTCAATCGAGAAGGTCAGGCGGTAGTTCCACGGCGGAGTTGGGTGAAGCGGCAGGCCGCCGTCCAGCAAGACGAGATCTTCGGGGTCGTCGAGGAGCGACATCGCGTAGGCCATCAGGTTGCTCGCCAGGCCCGGTGCCTCGCCGCAGTCGGGTACGATCCGGATGCCGGCCCGCCGTGCGCGCTCGTCGAGCGCCAGCTGACCGAACACGACGGACGTGTTGCCGCCCAGGTCGCACCAGTTCGTGCCGGCCTCGATTGCGGCCTCCGAGAATCCGAGGTTCAACCTGTAGCTGATCGCCCCGATGGCGGCGTCGAGGGGCCGCAGGAACTCCAGCAGAGCCTGTGAGTCGGCGGCGTCGAGCGCCCTGCCCGTCGCGACGGCGCGGCGCCCTGGCGGCCTGCGCCGAGAACACCGTATCTGTAGACCCCGCCACCCTCGCTCACGTCGCTCCTCTCGCTCTTCGGGCCGGGCAGACCGCCCGGGCGAGTGTACCGCCGGGTCCTCTTCTGCCGAGCCCGGGCTCACGCCACCTCACGCCACCGCCGGGACCTCGTGGATCGCCAGGAGCCGAGGGCGCCGACCGGGTCAGCGAGGATCGCCAGGAGCCGAGGGCGCCGGCCGGGACCTCGTGGATCGCAAGGAGCCGACGGCGCCGGCCGGCACCGGCAGGATCGACCGGGGTGCGGCGGTTCTGGGCGGGAGCGGGTCCGCCGATGAGCACAGGTCGTGGCAAGCCGCTCCGTCAGGCGACCGGGATCACGTACACGAAGTAACCGTCGCGGCCCTGGATGAACTTGGCCTGGACCCAGGTCTTGTAGTCCTTCGGCAGCTGGCCGACCGGGACATCCGAGTCGGGCGGGCGCGAGGCGCCCCAGATCTTCGAGATCCGGGGGTACCAGACGTCCTCGATCCGGAGCGAGAGGACCGTGTAGCTGTCGGTCAGGGCGGGGTCGGCCGTGGCGGTGAACCCCGAGACGACCCAGGAGTGCCACCCGTACCAGACGAGCAGTCCGGCCGGCCGCTGGGTGACTCGTATCTGCTTCGCGACGATGTGCATCACGTCGCTCATCTTCAGCTTGGAACCGACTTCGTAGTTGCCGTAGCCGAGAGAAGTGAGGCCTTTCGCCCACCCGATCGGATCGGCGCCGCCGCTGGGGCTGCCGGCGATCGAGACCGCCAGGTCGAAGAGCCTGGCCTGGGTGTCGCGGGACGTGTCCGGAACGGCGTTCATCAGGTTCATGGACGTCTGCATCGCCGCCGGGACGCACCAGGTGTCCTTGAACTCGCTGACGAAGTCCCCGGCCTGGTAGAGGTCCATCGCGAAGACGCCGGGCGTGGCGGGGGCGGTCGTCGGCCCGATCGTCGGGCTGGCAGCCCCCGACGTGGATGGCACCGACGCGGTCGACATCGCAGTGGACGGCACCGACGCGGTCGGCATCGCAGTGGACGGTGCCGACGGGGACGGCGGCGCCGTGGGGGCAGCGGTCGGGGCCGACGAGGCGATGCCGACGACCGGCGGGCGCGTCGCCGCGATGCGGGTCCACGGCGTTGTCTCGGGGTTGCCTGCAATGGAGACATTGCTCAGTACCTGCGCGCCGGCCAGGACCGTTCCGCCGATCAGGGCGGCCGCCAGGACCGCCACCACGACGCTCCGGCCGGTGGGCAGGGCCCGGCGATCGGCGACCTTGAAGCCGGCCCAGCGGTTACGAACGACGACCCGGGACCGTTTCGACGTGTCGCCGATCCGGGCCATTCGCGGACGCAGGAAGATCCCGAGGACGGCCAGGTGGACGACCCGGAATGCCACGTATCCGATGGGGAGGGCGGCCAGTCCTACGCTTGGGGAGAGACTCACGGTCGTGGCCACGCCGGCTATGAACCCGGCCGCGACCGCCACCATCGGCTCCGAGGTGTTGTGCGTGGCGTAGATGGCCCGGGCGAAGAGCTCGACGAGGCTCTCGAAGGGGACTGAGAAGGCCAGGACGACCAGGACCAGCGTCATCCTTGAAACATCCGTGTCGTCGAACGCGCCGCCCCTGAACAGGCCGGCAATGAAGCCGGCGAGCATGGCCAGAACTGCCGCGGCCAGGATCGAGAAGAACCCGATCGTGAGAAGGTTCGTGCGGAAGAGTCTCCTGAAGGCCCGCGCCTCGCCCGCCGCGGCCGCCGCCGAGAGGGCGGGGAACGCGGCCAGGGCGAATGAGAGACCGACCACGGATTCGGCGGTGCTCCGGAAGTCCTGGGCGTAGGAGACCGCCGTGGTCGATCCGGGGGCGAGCGTAGACGCGATCTGGTTGAAGTAGAGCAGCAGCAACGACACCAGGCCCGAGCTGACCATCTTCGGGAGCATCAGCAGCGCGAACTCGTCCACGCCCTTTGTCCGCAGCGACAGCGAGGGCCGTGGACGGAAGCTGGTTCGGTAGATGCCGACCAGGCGGACGCCCAGGTGGCCGAGGGCACCGAACAGGAACCCGACGGCGGCCCCGTAGATCCCGAGAACCCCTCCCAGGAGCAACGCGCCGGCCGCGATCCCGGCGTACTCGGCGAACTCCGCGAGTCCGTAGGCCAGGAACCTGCGCTCGGCTATGAGCACCTCCCCCAGGACCATCGAGGCGGTGATCGAGATCTGGCCAAGGCAGATGACCCGGACCAGGCCGATGTACAGGTCGCGCTGGCTGCCCGTGAAGCCGGGCGCGGAGAAGGAGGCGATCTGCGGGGCGAAAGCGAAGACGAGGGCTATCGCCGCTGCCATGACGATCAACGCGGCGGTGAGGATGGTGCGGGCGAAATCCCGCGCCGCGGCCTCCGCCTCGCCCTTCAGGCCCATGAAGAGCGGCAGGAACGGCCCGACGATTCCGCCAGTGATCAGGAGGTCGACCGGGAACGAGGTCAGCGCGGCGGCGTTCCAGAAGGCATCGCTTTCAGGGCCGGCGCCGAAAACGTGTCCGACGACCTTCTTCGCGAGGAACCCGGAGCCCGCGTTCACCGCGAACAGCACGCCCAGGATCACCGCGCCCCTGGGCAGCCCGGCCCGAACGAGCTCCCTGGCTCGCTCGAACATGCCGCCGCCGTCACCGCCGAGGCCGCCGCCGTCGCTGCTCCGGCCGCCGCCGCGATCCTCGGGCGGGTCGCCGTAGAACGCCGCTTCGGCAGCCCCGACTCTGCCGGGCGGCCGGCTGCGCCGCGAATCCTCAACCCGATGCAATCGCAACTCCCCCGTGACTACTTCGGCCGGACGCAGGCGGGCTTGAGCCGAGTCATCTTAGATGTCGAGCCCGATGTTGGGCGACGCGCGTCGGCCCGGACTTGTTGCGCCAGACGCTCGCTGCACGCGAATTCGGTGTGCGCGGCGCTCCCGCTCCGCCCAGGCGCGGGTGTATGCGAATTCGGGCGGTGACGGCATTCCGCCGGAAACCAGACATGCGAGCCTCCATGTCACGGCCCTTATCGCCACGTGAGAGGATGTGGGTGGCCTCATTGTCAACCCCGACAGGAGATCGATCGCCGTGACCACGTCGTTCCAGGGCTTCTCGCGCGACGCCATCCAGTTCCTCGCCGACCTGGCGTTGCACAACGAGCGGACATGGTTCCAGCCGCGCAAGGGCGACTACGAGCGCCTGCTGAAGGAACCGCTGGAGCTGCTGTGCGCGGCCCTGCAGGAGCGCTTCGAGTCGAGCGGAATGCCGCTCCGCGCCGATCCCGCCCGCTCGCCGTTCCGGATCTACCGCGACGTCCGTTTCTCCGCCGACAAGTCGCCGTACAAGACGAGCGTGGCGGCGAGCTTCCCGTGGGTTGGGGAAGGCGGCGGAGTGGGGGCCTACTTCCACTTCCAGCCGGGCGAGGTGATCGCCGGGGGCGGCATGTGGCACCCCGAGCCGGCGCAGCTGGCGGCGTGGCGCCGCGCGGTGGACACCGACCTCGCGACGGTCATGGCTGCGCTCGAGAGCCCCGACTTTGCGTCGGCTTTCGGCCGGGTGAGCGGCGAGAGTCTCAAGCGCGTTCCGACCGGCTTCGCCGCCGACCATCCAGGTGCGGAGCTGCTGAAGCTCAAGGACGTCACTTTCGGCCGCCACCTGTCGGACGACGACCTGCTCTCGCCCGACCTGCCCGACTTGCTCGTGTCGACCTTCGCCGCCGCGATCCCCGTCCTTCGGCTGCTGGCGCGGCTGTCTCCAGGGGAGACGCGAGCCGGCTGGCTCCGGGGCTGAGAGGGTCGGCGATTCGGCGCGGGCGCCCCGGTGGCCAGGCGGGCCCCGCCATCCGAAGCCGCCGTTGAGCAGCCGCGCGCATGAGATACGCTCGCTGAAGCCAGGCGGCATTTCGCGTCCCGCCCTCTTGACATGTCAATACCCCCTGGGGGTATACAAACGCCTCGAAATGGTGTATGAATCAGGCGGCGAACGCCTGTCAAGACTTGACAGGCGCTTATCCATGTCAGGGTAGTCCGGGCGGGTGGGCCCGACAGGTCGGGCGCGGACGGCAGGCCAGGGCAGACACCCGGCGGTTAGGTGGGCCGGATGGGTCCGACCGGCCGACCGGCCGGGTAACGGCAGCTTCGGCGGGTCGGAAGGTTTCAGGGCAACCGGCCAAACGCCGGATGGGCTGGTTTCGATGAATCAAGCGGGCGGTCGTCAAGCTGGATGTTCGGTCCGGCGATCAGATCAATCCAATCGGTCGAGCCGTCGTATCGACCGGATCGGTCCTGGCCGACGAAGAATGAACGTCGAGGGCCCCTCGGCCGTCTGATGAGCAGGAGATCGGTTTGGCGTCTGGTGTAGCCGCAGAAGTCAAGAGCAAGCTGTCGATCGTCGAGGTCGTCGGCGAGCAGGTCCAGCTGCGCAAGGCCGGCACGACCTACAAGGGGCTCTGCCCGTTCCACGGCGAGAAGACCCCCAGTTTCGTGGTTACCCCGGCGCGCGAGAGCTGGCATTGCTTCGGCTGCGGCGAGGGCGGCGACATCTTCAGCTTCGTCATGCGCCGCGACTCGCTGACGTTCCCGGAAGCGCTGAAGCGCCTGGCGGCCAGGGCCGGCATCGAGATCGACGAGCGTACGAGCCGCGAGGACGCCCGAAGGTCCCGGCTGCGCGAAGTCCTCGAGCAGGCGATCGCCTTCTACCACGTTGTTCTGACCCAGTCGAAGACGGGAGCCGCCGCGCTCGAGTACCTGCACGGCCGCGGCTTCACCGACGGGACGATCGAGAAGTTCCAGCTGGGCTGGGCGCCGGACGGCTGGGACCAGATGATCAAGATGCTCCAGTCGCGCCGCAACGTCGACGTAGCCGAACTGGCCGAGATCGGGCTGACCAGCGCTCGGTCGGGCGGGCGCGGCGCCTACGACAAGTTCCGCTCGCGGGTCATCTTCCCCATCCGTGACGCTGCCGGAGCACCGGTCGGCATCGGCGGCCGGGTGCTGCCGGGCACGGCGGCGGCCGCGGACTCGAGCGCACCCAAGTACCTCAACTCGCCGGCGACTGCGCTGTTCGACAAGAGCCGGACGCTCTACCTGATCGAGCGCGCCCGCGGTGAGATGCGCCGCGCGGACGAGGCCGTTCTCGTCGAGGGCTACACCGACGCGCTGATGGCCCACCAGGCCGGTTTCGAGAACGTCGTGGCCAGCCTGGGCACTGCCCTCACGCCCGCCCAGGTGGCCGTGATCGCACGGTACGCGCGAGAGATCGTGCTCGCCTACGACGTCGACCCGGCCGGCCAGCATGCCGGCTCCATCGGCGGGGCGGAGCTGTTCCGGCTGATCGGGGCCCTGGCCGCCGAGGAGACAGGCGTCGAGATCACGCGCGTTCGGGTGGCGCGCCTGCCCGAGGGCAAGGACCCCGACGAGGTCATACGGGATTCGCCAGACCTGTGGCGGGAGTCCATCCGAACGGCCCAGCCCATCATGGAGTTCCTGATCGACTACTACGCCACCGCGTTCGACGTCCGCAAGCCGGAGGGACGCCGTCACGCCGTTGCGGCCCTGATGCCGCTGCTGCGCGAGATCCGCGACCCCGTCGTACGGGACGGCTACCTCCAGGCGCTGGCCCGCCGGACCGGAGTCGAGGAACGCGTTCTGCTCGAGGCGCTGCGAGCCCCGGAGCCGGTTGCGGGGGGCTCGGGCAGGGGACGAAGCGGCGACGGCGCTCTCGGCTCGGCCGGCCGCTTCACCGCCGACGCCATCATCTCGGCCCCGGACTCGATCGACACGAAGGCCGAGCTGAAGGCGCTGTCGCTCGAGGAGAGCCGCCTCCTGAGGTTGCTGCTGATGGTGCCCGAGCAGCAGGAACGCGTCGCCGAAACGCTTGCGGCCCAGAAGCTGCAGCTGCCCAGCACCCCGGCCCGCGAGCTTCTTGCGGCCATGCTGGCCGACCGCGAGCGCGACCGTGAGGCCGGCGGCCCCGGCCGCTTCGAACGCGGTCGGTTCCTTGAGGCCTTGCCCGCCGAGCTGCGCGGCCTGGCCATCGCCCTCTACGCCGAGCGCGGCCCCGACCCGAGTGAGCTCGACGGCAACCGAGTCCGTATTGGAGTCGACCAGTGCCTGCTGGCCCTCGAGGCGGACCGGCTCGAAGAAGAGATCCGTTTCAACGCCGGTGAGCTCGTCGAGGCGCAAGCCGCCGAGGACCCGGGAGCAGTCGCCAGATTGCTCGAATTGCAGCGTCACCTGAACGAAGCCCGCCGATCGCTCGATCGGCGCTGGCAGGACACCAGCCTTCTCGCATCCGCTGGAGGACACCGATGACCGACCCACTTGACAAGCAGCTCGTCGAAGTCGCCCTCTCCGGCGGCAGCCGCCGCAAGGCGGACCTGGAAGAGGCGAAGCTCGCCGGCGTGCGGACGCGCCGTGAACTCGATGAGGAGTCTCTCGAAGACGAGGACCTGCTGGCGGACGAGGAAGAAGTCGTCCCGCCCGAGAGCCTGGACGACGAATCGGTCGAGCTGGGCGTCGAGGTTGTCGAGGAGGACATCCTGATCGAGCCGAGGGTCCCCGGCGACGCCCCGGCCAAGCTGGACGCCGAGGCCCTCGAGGAGCCGACACCGGAGGAGCTCGAGGCCCTTTCGGCCGACATGATCGGGATCGACGACCCGGTCCGGATGTACCTGAAGGAGATCGGCAAAGTCGCTCTCCTGACGGCCGAGGAAGAGGTCGTACTGGCCAAGGCCATCGAGCTGGGCGAGCAGATGGTCGATGAGCCGTGGAAGGGCATCCTGTCGCTCCACGAATGGACGCACCACGACACCGAGCGCAAGACCCGCACCATCAAGCCGCAGTACAGGCTGCCCTTCGGTCCGGAGGCCGCCCGAATGGTCGCCGACGCCGTCTCGGCGGAGGAAGCGGCCGACCTGCTGGTTCCCACGATCGACTTCCACCTGATCAAGGCCGGCAAGGACGCCACGACTGTCGGGACCAAAGACCTGCTTAGGGAAGCGCGCCATCACGTCCAGGTCTACAACGACACGCTCACGCCGGAGTCGTTCCTGATCCTGCTCGACTGGGCCTACTTCGCCGTGCACAACGGTGATCTGGACTCGCGCGACAACGTCGGCCTGCGCGCGATCTACGACTGGACGCGCGACACGGTGGCGCACCCGGCGTTGAAGCGCTGGATCGAAACCGGTCACGACGCGGAGCTGCTGAAGCGCCTGGGCACCGACCCCGAGGTTCCGGCCAACACCAAGCTCGCTCACCGGCGCGGCGAGCTGGTTCGGATCGGGCGCGACGCGCGCGAGCAGCTGACGTCGGCCAACCTCCGGCTCGTCGTCTCCATCGCGAAGAAGTACATCGGCCGCGGCATGTCGTTCCTGGACCTGATCCAGGAAGGCAACATCGGCCTGATCCGCGCGGTCGAGAAGTTCGACTACGAGAAGGGCTACAAGTTCTCAACCTACGCGACGTGGTGGATCCGGCAGGCGATCACGCGAGCGATCGCCGACCAGGCCCGCACCATCCGCATCCCCGTCCACATGGTCGAGACGATCAACCGCCTGATCCGGGTCTCGCGAACCTTGCTGCAGGAGCTGGGCCGCGAGCCGACGGTCGAGGAGATCGCCGAGGCGATGTCCAAGGGCCAGGAGCAGGTGGTCACGCCGGAGAAGGTCCGCGAGATCATCAAGGTCTCGCAGGAGCCGGTCAGCCTCGAGACGCCTATCGGCGAGGAGGAGGACTCGCACCTCGGCGACTTCATCGAGGACCGCGGCGCGCTGGCGCCCGCGGAGGCCGCGTCCCATCAGTTGCTCAAGGAGCAGGTCGAAGCCGTCCTGGACTCGCTGACCGGCCGCGAGCGTCGTGTCCTGCAGCTCCGGTTCGGCCTTGAAGACGGCCGGGCGCGGACCCTCGAGGAAGTCGGCAAGGAGTTCAACGTCACCCGCGAGCGGATCCGCCAGATCGAGGCCAAGGCCCTGCGCAAGCTACGTCACCCGTCCCGGTCCCGCAAGCTCAAGGACTACCTGGAGTAGGGGAGGGCCGGGGCGGGGGCGGTCGTTCCTGCTCGGATCTGCGTCCACAACCCGCGGAATCGGCCGGAACTCCAGGATGTTGCTCACCAGCTGAGCACATCGGCGGCCAGGAGCCGCCCCGGCGGATACTGCGGCCATCTGTGACCAGGTTCGGATGCACTAACGACCCGACCAACTCGATTGAAGGCACGCTGGGACGGTTGGGCCGTCAGATGTGTCTCCCGGACCGGTCAGGAGCGTCACTTCGGCTCGGCTCACCGGACTCAGCCTGTCGTATGTGCTCACCCGGTGATCGGGCCAGTCCGTCGTCGCTCGCCGGGGTGATCCGTCGTGCGAGTCGTGCAGGCAAGGCGGCGAGGTGAGGGCTCGATAAGCCGGAGGGAAGCCGACCGGTTCAGTATCCGACCATGGCGACGAAGGATCGAGCGGTCGATCTCGGCACGCGGCGCGGCAACGCGATCGTGCTGGAACTCGGCGACGAGGTGCGGATGGCCCGCCTCGAGCACGGTTTGAGCCAGAACGCGGTCGCCATCGCCGCTCGGGCATCGCGAGCTCAGGTCAGTCGTGTCGAGCGTGCCGGGGCGCCGCGCGTGTCGGTATTGGAGCTCGCGCGACTCTTCGCGGTCCTCGGCCTGGAGCTGAGTGCCAGGGCCTACGCGGCCGGGACGCCGATCCGCGATGCGGCGCATCGGGCACTGTTGGAACGGCTGAGGAGCCGCGTCGCGCCGACCGTGGCGTGGCGTTTCGAGGTGCCCGTCGGCCATGCCGGGGACCAGCGGGCCTGGGATGCGGTGCTCACGGTCGGAGCCACTGAGCTGGCTGTCGAGGCCGAGACGAGGCCGCGGGACATCCAGGCGCTCCAGCGGCGGATCGCACTCAAGAAGCGCGATGACCCGGGAGTGTCGGGCGTTGTCCTGTTGCTCGCGGACACGCGCCACAACCGCAACCTGGTGCGGGATCACAGAGAGGCGTTGCGGGCCGACTTCCCCACACCTGCCGGCGCTATCTTGCGAAGCCTGACCGAGCGGACGTACCCAGGCGGGGGCGGTATCGTTGTTCTCTGAGACGGACGTGGAGGGGCCGCCGCCCCATGGCCTCGGAACGCAGCTCTTCGCCGCTCAACGTCAAACGGCTGGTCGCACCCCACTCGTGTCGCGCCCAACCCGCGGCTGAGGCCGTGATATCCTGACGCGCGGCGCCGCGACGGCGCTCGGATCGCCCCAGGCGATCGACTCGCTCCGGCGTAGCTCAGTGGTAGAGCGGGCGGCTGTTAACCGCTTGGTCGTAGGTTCGAATCCTACCGCCGGAGCCACTTTTCCCGACGGGATCGCCCCTGGCCGGCAGGTTACGCTGGCCCCGCCGCGACCGACGCGTCACCGGCGGGCGAGGCCCTCAGCCCTGCTTGGGCGCGGGCCGGGTCCGGTCTTGGGCCCGGTCGACGTAGGTCTGCGACTTCTGGACCCCGGTCGAAAGGGCATCCACCGTCTTGGACATGTTGTCCAGCGCCTTGAGCTTGAAGGCGTCGATCTCGTCCATCGTCGCGTAGATGTTGTCGAACGCCGTCTGAAGCTTGGCGAGTTCGATCGTCGAGGAGGCGGCCTGCTCGTTGATTGCGCCGGACTGCTGCCGAAGCAGGACCGAAGTGCCCTCGATGAGGTTCGAGGTCGTCGTGTTCAGAGCGGTGATCTGGTCCAGGACGAGCTTCTGATCGGCCAGGGCCTGGGCGACGATCACGGCCGTCCGAAGGGCCGAGACCGTCGTCGTCGTTGCCCGGTCAACGCCCTTGATCAGTTCGACGTTGTTCCGCCGGATGACATCGAGCGCCAGGTAACCCTGAACGCTGACCGCGAGCTGGGTGAGCAGGTCCTGGACCTTCTGGCGGACGGAGAAGAGCATGTCCTCCTTGAGGACTTTCGCCCGCTCCGGGTCGGTCGCCTCGATCCCGGCGATCCTGACGCTGAGAGCCGTGTCGAGCTTCTCACCCAGGTAGATGTACTGGCGCAGCCGATCCATGACGGCCCAGAGGTTCGCCTTCGACCCCTCGATGTCGGCGTTGTCCTTCCGGAGCTCATCCTGCCCGCGGTAGAGGGCGTCGATGATCGCGTTGATATGGCCCTGGCTCGATTGGTACTTGCCGAAGTAGTTGCGGAGCCTGTCGCCGAAGGGCAGGATGCCGAGCAGCTTGTGGGGCGATAGCAGATCGCCCTGGCGCGACGGGTCCAGGTCCTCGACCTGGCGGCGGAGCTGCTGGAGCGAACTCGATACGGCGGACGCCTCCGACAGGCCGCCATGCTTCATCGCTCCTATCGGCTTGTCCAGGAGGCGCGAAGAGACCGCCGCGGAGGCCTTGATGTCCTCGTCCCCGAGCTTCTCGATGTCGGTGACGTGGGACGCGAACGCTTGATCGTGCGGGTCGAGCCCGGTGATCTGGGCGATGTACGTGGCCGCCATGGCATCGAGCCTGGCGACGGTCGCCGGGTCGAGCTTGACCGCCGCGGCGGCCTGCTCCGTCGGGACAAGGGCCACTGCCGCTGGCGGCGTGAGGGTCAGGGCGCCCGGCTCCGCGGCCTGGTCGACCGTATCCGGGGCCCCCGCGAGGGCGGGGCCCGGCTCAGCAGGAGCGGATGTGTCGTCGATGTTGAGTGAGTCGCTCACCTGGCGCTCCTGTCCTCTTGGCCGCGGCGGCGGCGTTTCGACGACTGGTCGTTCGGGGTCGCCGTCCCGGGAGCTGGTCGAGCCTGACGGGCGCCCTTTCGAGGTTTCCGTCGGCGGGAAGCTCGATCGCGTCGATCCGAGTGTCCGACCCGGTCAGCTTATGCCAGGCCCGAGGGATTCGCCACCCTTGGGCCCCGGGGATTCGCCACTATTGGCCCGAGGGATTCGCCACTATTGGCCCGAGGGATTCGCCACCCTTGGGCCCCGGGGATTCGCCACCATTGCAGCCGGCTTCTTCCCGCCTCTTCTTCTGGCACAAATGAAGGTTTACCAGATTCCGTACGGGGGCTACACTACGCGACACCATGAACAGGGTCAGTTTCGACACCAGCCTGCTCCTTACCTGAGGCGAGCCCCGTCAGGGTGCTCGCCGACGACCTCCTGCCTGATCGCAGGAGGTTTTTGTTTCCCCGACGAACCCCGCTCGGCCCGGAGCGAAGACAGCGGACGACGACATAGACGAAGAAGGACAGAGAGATGCCTCCCGCACCAGCCCACCCCCAGAAGATGCCGGTCGAGAAGTACGTACCCTTCCGCCCCCTGCCGCTCCGCATTCCCGACCGGGAGTGGCCCAACCGCCAGATCGAGCACGCCCCGGTCTGGTGCTCGGTCGACCTGCGCGACGGCAACCAGGCCCTCATCGACCCGATGGACCCCGGGCGCAAGCTCCAGATGTTCAAGGCCCTGGTCGGCATGGGCTTCAAGGAGATCGAGGTCGGCTTTCCGTCGGCGTCGCAACCGGACTACGACTTCATCCGCCAGCTCATACGCGAGGACCTGGCCCCCGACGACGTCACGATCCAGGTCCTGACCCAGTGCCGGCGCGACCTGATCGAGCGCACCTACGAGTGCCTGCGCGGCGCGCGCCGGGCGATCGTCCACTTGTACAATTCGACCTCGGTCCTGCAACGACGCGTCGTCTTCCGCCTGGACAGGGAAGGCGTGATTGGCATCGCGGTCGACGCCGCGAGGATCTGCCTGGAGCAGGAGGCTCGCCTTCCCGGCACCCACGTCCGCTACGAGTACTCGCCGGAGAGCTTCACCGGGACCGAGCTCGATTACGCGGTCGAGGTGTGCGCCGCGGTCATGGACGTCATCCAGCCCTCCCCGGAGCGGCCGATCATCCTGAACCTGCCGGCCACGGTCGAGATGTACACGCCGAACATCTACGGCGATGCGATCGAGTGGTTCAACCGCAACGTGCCGCGCCGCGATTCGGTGATCCTGTCGCTGCATCCCCACAACGACCGGGGCACGGCCGTGGCCGCGGCCGAGTTCGGCCTGATGGCAGGCGCCGACCGGATCGAGGGCACGCTCTTCGGCAACGGCGAGCGGACCGGCAACGTTGATGTCGTGAACCTGGCCATGAACATGTTCAGCCAGGGCGTGGACCCGGGCCTCGGAATCGGCGACATCGACGCCCTGCGGCGCGTGGCCGAACACTGCAACCGGCTGCCGGTGGGGCCGCGGCATCCCTACGTCGGCGACCTGGTCTACACGTCGTTCTCGGGCTCGCACCAGGACGCGATCAAGAAGGGCATGGAGGCCCTGCCGCCGGACTACGAGGTCTGGGAGGTGCCGTACCTGCCGATCGACCCGAAGCACGTCGGCCGCAGCTACGAGGCCGTCATCCGGGTCAACAGCCAGTCAGGCAAGGGCGGCGTCGCCTACATCATGAAGGCCGAGCACGGCATGGACCTGCCGCGCCGGCTGCAGATCGAGTTCTCGCGCTACGTCAAGGTGATCACCGAGGGCAGCGGCACCGAGATAACGGCCGACGAGATGTACGAGGCCTTCGCGAAGGAGTACCTGCCGGCCTCGCCGCGGACCCGGCTCGTCGCCTATAACACCGCGTCGGATGACGGCACCGTCACCGTCGGGGCTCGACTGGCCGCCGGTGATGTGGTGACGGCCATCTCCGGGCAGGGCAACGGCCCGATCTCCGCCTTCGTCCACGCTCTGCGCCGCGACCTGGGGATCGACATCGACATCCTCGACTACGCCGAGCACGCCCTCGGCGCGGGCGAGGAGGCCACTGCCGTGGCCTACGTCGAGGCCCGCTCGCACGGCGAGGTCCGCTGGGGTGTGGGCATCGACCCGAACATCACGACGGCCTCGATGAAGGCGGTCCTGAGCGCGCTGGGGCGCCTGGGCGTCGATATCGCGGCCGCGAAAGAGCTCCAGGCCGCGGCTACCGATCTATAGCTTCAGCGCGACGGGCGGATTCCCACCTCGCGAGTCGCGCGCCGGCGGACCGGAGAGCCTGGAAGCCTGGTGTCAGGCTGAGACTCGTGGGACTGGCTGCTGCAGGGAGCCCCGGGCCGGATGACTGAGGTCGCGGGGCCGCAGGAACCCTGGCGACTGCCATGCGGACCTGCCGGTAAGTCAGCACCTCGGTTATGGTTCGGCTCGTGACCCTCATCGGCGGCATCCGTTCGCTCGGCGTTGCGCTGCGAGCCCCGGCCCTGGCCCGCTGGCTGCGCGTGGTGGGCCCGGCCTGGGTGGTGATGCTGGCGGACGTGGACGCGCCGAGCGTCATCACGGCCGGCAAGGGCGGCACCGAGTCAGGGTACGCCCTGCTGCTGCCGTGCTTCGCGATCGTGCCCCTGCTGTTCCTCGTACAGGAGATGACGGCTCGCCTTGCGCTCGTGACCGGCAAGGGCCATGTCGAGCTCGTCCGGTCCCGCTACGGTCCGGGCTGGGCGGCCGTCTCGGTCGTGGGCATGGCCGTCATCAACTTCGTGGCCTACGTGGCCGAGTTCGCCGGCATCGCGCTGGGAGCGGGGATCATCGGCATTGCGGCGCCGGTGGCGATCGTCGGCGCGCTCGTGGTCCATGCCTCGATGGTCATGACCGGCAGCTACAGCTGGTTCGAGCGATTCGCCCTGGCACTGTCGCTGGCTCTATTCAGCTTCGTCTTCCTCGCCATCGTCGGTCGACCCGACCTGGGCCACCTCGTCTCGGACCTGAACCCGCTGCCGAGCGATGTACCCCACGACTACTTCACGCTGGTGGTGGCCATCGTCGGCGCCTCGATCATGCCGTGGATGCTCTTCTACCAGCAGTCCGCGAGCGTCGACAAGCAGCTGACCCGGGAGGACCTCCGCGGGTCCAGGATCGAGACTCTCCTCGGGGCGGTCGCGAGCCAGGCTCTCATGGCGGCGATCATCATCGCCGCAGCCGCCGCGATGAAGTCGGCGGCCCCGGTCGCGGCCTCCGCCACCGGGCTGGCCGACCTGCCGGAGGGGATGGCCCGGCTGGCAGGCGGCGGCGCGGGCTGGCTCATCGCGATCGGCCTGATCGGCTCGGGCCTGCTCGCCCTGGTGGTCATTTCGTTGTCGGCGGCCTGGGGCATCGGCGAGCTGATGGGCTGGCCCCACAGCCTCAACCTCAGGCCCGGCCAGGCCCGCGGTTTCTACGGCGTCTACCTGGCCGAGGTGATCCCGGCGGCCGTGGTCGCCCTGGTCTCGGGGGACCTCGTCCGCGTGTGCGTTGGGGCCATGGTCTTCAACGTCGTCGTCCTCGCGCTGCCACTCGCGTTCCTGGTGCGACTGACCAGCGACCGCGACCTGCTCGGCGACCTGGCAAATACTCGACCGCAGGCGGCGGTGCTTTGGGGCGTGACGCTGGTGCTGCTTGCCTCCGGCGTCTTTGGGATGGTCCAGTACTTGACCTGAAAGGTGGTCTGTTTGCCAGAGTCGGGCGGCTCTTGCGCAGGCGGCCCGCTCGGGCGACACTATCGCCGCTCGACGACCGCTGGACCAGGGCGGAACCGGCTCGTCAGCCCAAGGTTCGCTGCCGGGGATGAACCCCAACGGCGCGACTGCGGAAGGGCCGGAACACCATGAATCGCACCCGTGTCGTGATCATGGGAGCCGCTGGTCGCGACTTCCATGACTTCAACGTCGTCTACCGCAACGACCCGAGCGTCGAGGTCGTGGCATTCACCGCGGCGACCCAGATCCCGGGCATCGCCGGGCGTCGCTATCCCAGGGAGCTGGCCGGGCCGCTGTACCCCGACGGCATCCGGATCGTGGCCGAGTCCGAGCTGGAAGGGCTGCTGGCCTCCGAACGAATCGATCGGGTCGTCTTCGCCTACAGCGACGTCGCCCATGAGCACGTGATGCACTCCGCCAGCCGGGCACTCGCCGGCGGAGCAGACTTCGAGCTGCTCGGTCCGCGCCGGACGATGATCCCCAGCATCAGGCCGGTCGTGGCGACGGGTGCCACGCGGACCGGAGCCGGCAAGAGCCAGACCACTCGCTGCCTGGCCAGCCTGCTCGAGAAGCAGGGCTTGAAGGTGGTGGTCGTTCGCCACCCCATGCCCTACGGCGATCTCGTCGCCCAACGGATCCAGCGCTACGCGACCTACGCCGACCTCGATCGCTACGAGACGACGATCGAGGAACGCGAGGAGTACGAGCCCCACCTCGATGCCGGTCGCGTTCTGTACGCCGGGGTCGACTACGAGGCGATCCTGCGTCGGGCCGAGACGGAGGCCGACGTCGTGCTGTGGGACGGCGGCAACAACGACTTCCCGTTCTTCCGGCCCGACCTGTTCGTCGTCGTCGCGGACCCGCTGCGGGCCGGCCACGAGATGCACTACCACCCCGGCGAGACCAACATCCGCATGGCCGACGTAGTGGTGATAAACAAAGTCGATTCGGCCACGCCCGAGCAGGTCGCCGAGGTGCGCGCCAACGTGGCGACGATGAATGGCCGCGCCCGCGTCATCCTGGCTCGGTCCGCTCTCACGTTGCACGGCGGGGCCATCGCCGGCAAACGAGTGGCGGTCGTCGAAGACGGCCCGACCCTCACCCACGGCGGCATGACCTACGGGGCCGGCGTGGTTGCGGCGCGGCGGTTCGGGGCGGCCGAGCTCGTCGATCCTGTTCCGTACGCGGTCGGCCAGCTGGCGGAGACACTCAGCCGCTACCCGGCGCTGGAGCACCTGATCCCGGCCATGGGCTACGGCCAGGGCCAGATGCACGAGCTCGAGACCACGCTCAACGCCATGCCGGCCGACCTGGTGCTGTCAGCGACGCCGATCGACCTGACGCGGGTTCTCAAGCTCGAGAAGCCGGTCGTTCGCGTCCGCTACGAGCTTGAGGAGCTGGCGGGCGACGCGGCCGGGCACGAGGCTTCGAATCTCACCGAACTTCTCGCTCCGATAGTCGAGCGGGCGCGAGCCGCCTCGACGTCGGCAGCGCGTCCCTAGCGGAGGAACCCTGATGACGCGCCACCTCCTGACTCTCGATTCCCTCGGGCGGGAAGGCCTTCTCGTCAACCTGGAACTAGCCCGCCAGCTCAAGGCCGTGAAGGGGATGGCCCGGGAAGCGCTCGCCGGCGGGCGCGTCGGGCTCATCTTCGACAAGCCGTCGACGCGGACACGGGTCAGCTTCGAGGCCGCGGCCTGGGGCCTGGGCATGCTGCCCATCGCCCTCCGTCCCGATGAGCTGCAACTCGGCCGTGGCGAGACCATCGCCGACACGGCCCGAGTCCTCTCCCGCTATCTGACCGCTATCGCGATCCGCACGTTCGAGCAGGCCAGGGTCGAGGAGCTGGCGCGCTACGCCACGATCCCGATCATCAACGCCCTGACCGACGACCACCATCCCTGTCAGGCCCTGGCCGACGTCATGACCCTGCAGGAGGAGTTCGGCGAGCTTGTCGGGCTGCGGGTCGCTTTCATCGGCGATGGCAACAACGTCTGCCACTCCCTGATCCAGGCGGCCGGATACCTCGGATTCACCCTGGCCGTGTCCACGCCCGAGGGTTACGAGCCGAAGGCCGATGTCGTCGAGGCGGCTCGGGCCCACGGTCGGTCCAACGGCGGGGCGATCGAGTTGGGCCACGACCCGAGGGCGGCCGTCCGGGGCGCCGATGCCGTCTACACGGACGTCTGGGCCAGCATGGGCCAGGAGAAGGAACGCGAGGAACGGGCCCGGGTCTTCGCCGGCTACTGCGTCGACAGGGAGCTGATGGCCCTGGCGGCGCCGCGGGCGATCTTCCTGCACTGCCTGCCGGCCCACCGCGGCGACGAGGTGATCGACGAGGTCATGGATGGACCGCAGTCGAGGGTCTGGGACGAGGCTGAGAACCGCTGGTACACGGAGCAGGCGTTGCTGTACGCGCTCATCACGGGTGAGCAACGCTGGAAGCATCTCGGATAGCCGGCCCGGCGATTGTCCACGGGCCACGCGCTGATCCGCCCGGGCGAGGCGGGTGGTCAGCGCGGCGGTGTCAGCTCTGCCCGCCGGAGAAGGAGCCGAAGCCCAGGCGGGCGCTGATCCGGTCGGCAAATTCCGCCCGAACCGCGTGCAGGTCCTCGCGCGGGATATCGAGCTCGCTGGCAATCTCGTCGAGGGTCGCGCTCTCCGTGCCGCTGATCGCGTCGTCGGCCGCGCAGATGCGGAAGCAGGCCCTCAAGACCGTCAATCGCTGCTCCGGGGTCGACAGCTCGTGGAACTCGCGCGTCGTCAGGTAGTCGCTGGTTCCGCCGGCGGTCTTCTCCTGGAGCTTGGCCATCTCCACGACCAGGACCGCCTGCGATTGGTCGAGCCCGGAGCCGGTCAGCTCCCGCTCCATGGCCGCCGTCTCGTCGTCGCTGATCTCCATGTCGGCGTACGCGGCCCGGGCCAGGACGTAGGCCATTCCTGCCAGGAGACGGGCCTGGTCGGGCGGGAGCGCTTCGAGCCTGTTGACGATGCGGCGGACCGCCTCGGTCTCGGACGCGAGCGGGACGGACCCGGAGGGGTTGACGCTGGCCGGTTCGCTGGTGCGGCTACCGAGAAAGCGCATGAAGGACATCGTCACTCCTTCGATCGTCGGGGCAGGCCTGCAGTGCCGCCGCCGAAACTCATGCGTGGGTGAACAGCAGATGCAGCTCCATCGTGCCGTTGTCGTCCACCGACAGGACCGAGAAGCTGTTCGGCTTCTTGATCGAGTAGTCGGAGAAGAGGATCGGCAGCGTTCCCGTCACGGCAATGATGCCGCCCTGCCTGGACGCCTGCAGCGCAATCGTGACCGTCTTCGTGACGCCGTGGAGCGTGAGAGCCCCAGTGGCATTGACGCTGACGGTCGCGCCGTCGGCCGGCAGCGTGCCCAGGTCGATAGGGGCGGTCAGTTTGAACGTTGCCGTCGGGTAGGTGTCGGTTTGGAGCGCCTGGCCCCGCAGCTGGTTGTCCCGCTGGGGGCTGTCGCTGACCAGCGCGGTCAGGTCGGCCGTGATCTGAACGTTGCTCACGACGGCGCCGGTCAGGGTCATCGATCCCGTGACCTTCGTCGTCCGGCCTACGGCGGTGTGGCCGCCCACGCCTACCAGTTGCTCCTGGACCCGGTAGCCGACGAACGAGGCAGTGCCGTCGCCGATCGACCCGAGGGCGGTGTTCACGTTCCAGGTGACGTCGAGCGAGGCCGGGGCCGCCACACTTGCCCCGGTGGGAATGGCCGGAGCGGCGGAGCTGACGGCGGCCGGAGCGCTCGGGCCGATCAGGATGTACCAGAGGCCGTAGCCTCCGGCTGCGACCCCGGCTATCACGATCACGGCAATCGCGATCATGAGCAGGTTTCGGTTGCGGCGGCGGCGGTCGGCCGGTAGCTGGCTGGGTGAGACTGGCGCGCTCAAGGTGCGGACCTCCGGTGGGGGACAAGCCGGGTGAGGCCGCGGCTCACGGACTCGCGATGACCGTAGTCCGACTTCCTGAAGCCCCGCTCAAAAGGACCTTGCTCTCGCACCAGGCGGAACCGGCCCGCCTGGTGCACCGGCCCGCAGGGGTGGAGGAGCCACCTCGGGAGGACGGGCCTCGTCGTCAGGTAACGAACAGTCGCACTGCCGAGCAGGCCGCATTCGGCCCGGCCGGGTTCGGCGGCGTTCGACCCGGACGGGTCGGCGTCGTTGGGCCTGGCGCTTGTCGGCGTTCGCCGACGGCGTCGCCGCGGGGCCGTCGGCCGGGGCTGCTCAGTCCCGGCCGCGGGGCCGAATCGAGGAAATCACCAGGATCGCTCCGAGGGCGACGATCGCCACCGGCCAGGTCAGGTTCAGGTCGAAATTCGGGTCGATCTGATGCCAGGCCAGCATCCCGCCGACCAGGATCAGAAGGAGCCCGAAGGCCAGACCCGCCCCACCGTGCTCGCGTCCCCGGCGCTCGGCGCGCCGCTGCCAGCGCTCCTGGCGCCTCTGCGTTCGCCAGTCGCCGCTCGACCAGTCTCCCGAAGCTGAAACCGGGGGCGTTCCGGGGGGTATTGCGGCGGAGCCGGGACTCGCAGCGTTGCCGCCTGAATCGTCGGATCCGGTCGAGCCGCCCGGAGCGGCGCCCTCAGCGGCGCCGGTCGTCGGCGGGGCAAAACCGGCCGGCGAGGGTGAGGCGCCCGGCCCGCCGCCCGCCGCCCACGGCGACTGCGCAGGCCATTCGGTCGGTTCGAGCGGGACGACGATGATCATGACGAGGTAGGCCCAGAATGTGAGCGAACCCGTCAACGGCACCGAGAAGAACCAGATGATCCTGACGACGACCGGGTCCACGTCGAAGTAGGCGGCGACGCCGCCTGCGACACCGGCAAGGATTCGGTCGTCGGCCGACCGGTACAGCTTTCGTGGATTCACTTGCAGCCTCCTGCTGGATTCAGCTTCAGGGATCCGAGACTCGTCTCGGCCGTGAGATTGGCTTTGTGCGCGGCGGTGTCGTACGAAGGCGACTTCCAGACGCTGCCGACCTGGACGAGGCCGGCTCCGCTGAAGTCACTCGAGGAGAGGCTGTCGCTCGCCGTGACCTGGACCCCGAGCCCGGCCGGCACGCAGACGTCGAGCGAGCCGAGGTTCGTCTTGAGATCGGCCGTTAGATCGGATGACCCATCGAGGGTCAGGTAGGCCGCGCCGAGGTTCGTCGAAACGGTCAAGGTCCCGACCTTCGCCCCCGAAAGGTCGACGTGGAGCGATCCGAGGTTGAGCGAGAACTGGACCGACGCCAGGTCGGCGCCCCCGAGGCTGAAGTGAGCGTCCCCGGCGTCGAGCGTCGAGGTCAGATCAATCGACGTGCCGGACGGCAGCTGGACCTGCCAGTCGTCGTCGCCTCGGCCGAATGACCAGCCGTTGGTCGCTGCGGAGCTCACGCGGAGCCAGCTTGCACTCGAGCTTACCTGGGCGGTGTTGCCGCTCGTGTTGGAGGCGCTGACGTGCCATTGCCCGTCGCTCGAAGTGGAAACGGTGGCGTTGCCGCACTGCAGGTCCAGCTCCACCGCGGAGCTGCCCTGGAATGAGCCCGACTGGGTCACGGTGCGTGTCGCGTTGCCGCCGCCGCAACCGATATTGGGGCCGATGGCAAGGGCGCTTCCAAAGACAAGGCCCACGCATATCGCCACCATCAGGCCGCCGACGAAGAAGGCCCTCGTGTGTGAAAGCACGAATCCGAGGCCGATGCCCACGAGAACCAGCGGCCATAGCCGCCAGGCGTCAGCAACGGCCGAAGAAGAGACCAGGCCCACGTGGTAGGCAAGCGGCACGGAGCCGAGGACTATGAAGAAGATTCCCCAGTTGAGCCGGCCGCGGTCGACTCTCATGCGCCACCTCCCACTGGCAAACCGTTGCTCGAAGCTGAGCTTGGGTCGGGGCCATCGGTCGATCTCCCGCGCCGACGTCCGATCCCGCCGACGTCAGAATACGCGCCCGTTCTGCGGCCGCATCATCCGCGCGGCGGGCCGGCGCCTCATTCGCAAGATCGAGTCGGCGTCGTCCGAGCGCGAAGCCGTGATAGCCTGACCGATGATCGATCTATCACAGCCGACGTCCCCGGAGAGGCGATTCGATGCGACTGAACGAGTGGCGCAAGACGGCTGGTCCGAAGGAGTTGCTGAACGACCGGGTCCTGACAGTCCTCGGACCGGTGCTCACGGACCTGGGCGCGGCACTCGACCCTGAGTGTTGGGTGGTCTGGGGAGACGATCCCGAGGTGCGCTATTCCGTTCTGGCGCCTACGATCGCCGGTCTGATCATCGTGACCGTTAGGCCCACGGGTTCGGTCGACGGTCCGCGAGCGACCGGCAAGCTGGTCCGCTGGCCGAAGCTCTCAATCAGCGAGCTGGGAGTCGAAGCCAGCGGCGGGCATCGCATCGTTGCCGTCCAGGTGGAGAACATCGTCTTGAAGGGCATGGACGGCGAGGCCGATCGTATCTGTGAATTCGTGCGCGAGCTGATCGCCGGGGTCGACGACCGCAATCCGACGCCGGTACCGATCGCGGTCGCCGGGAGGGGCGCGTCCGGTCGTCTTGCCGGGGCTGCTACGGCCGGCCGGGTGGGGGCACGTGCCGCCAGGCCGGCCCGGGCGGCGAAGGGGTCCGGCGTTGCGGCACGAAAGGACATCGCCGTCGCGCCGAAGCCACCTTCGAAGCCAGCCTCCAAACGAGCGGCCCGAGAGGCCCGGGAACCCGCCGTCGCGCCGACCAGTCGGGCACTGGCGCAAGTTCCCCAGCTGGCCCCACCGCCGGCCACGCGGACCACGCTGCCGAAATGAGAAAGACCCCGCCGCAGGTGGCGGGGTCTTTCATCGGCGGGTTGCCGGGCGAAGACGGCGGACGAACGACGCTCCGCCGCCGGCGGGTGGCGCCGCAGGGCGAACTACCGGCGCCCGAGGAAGACCATCAAGCCACCAAGGGCGCCGACGATGCCGGCTCCGAGGCCGACGTACAGGCCATAGCCGATCGCAAAGCCGGCTCCGTCTTGCGCGGTATATGCGGTGATCTGGTCGTTGATCCAACCGTACGCGACCGCCTCGGCGGCGATCACCACGAGGCCGCCCAGCACGGCTCCAATTCCCGCGACCTTCGGCTGGCTCGCACCGAGGCCGATGCGGAGGAGCAGCAGCAGGCCGAAGACGGCTGCAATTGCACCGCCGATCAGCGGGTAGTAGCCGGAATGCAGGGTGGATAGGTCGGTTGCGTCGATGGCTCTGTAAGTGGCAGAGCCGTAGGATGCCGGCGCGGTGATCCAGGGCAGCCAGGCCGACGCGATTGCCACCGCGCCGCCGGCAACGGCGAGCAGCGCCCCGATTGGAGTCCCCCCGGCGGCCACGCCCGTGGCGGCAACCGGGGATGGGTAGCGCGGGGCGTACTGCGGGCCTCCGTACTGCGGGGGAGGCTGAACGGGGTAAGGCGCCGCCGGAGGTCCAGGCGGAGGCGCGGCCTGGGACCATGCTGGCGCAGCCGGAGGTCCAGGCGGAGGCGCGGCCTGGGACCATGCTGGCGCAGCCGGAGGTCCAGGCGGAGGCGCGGCCTGGGACCATGGTGGGGCAGCCGGAGGCGCTGGCGGCGCGGCCTGCGACCATGGCGGGGCGGCCGGAGGTACAGGCGGCCCGGCCCACGGGGGCGCTGGCGGCATTTCTGTGGAGGATGGCGCTTCGTCAGTTGACGGAACCGGAGGCGCTGCAACGAAGTCGCTCGGCGGAGGCGGTGGTACCGCCTCGGGCAGCCGGGCGCCGCATCTGGCGCAGAACTTGCCCGGAACATCGACCTGGGCGCCGCAGCTCGGGCAGACCATGACGACCTCCCTCGCAGGTTTCACAAATGAGGGCAATCCCGCGCGAACCTGCGAGGAGAAAGATAAGGCGCCGTGCAAGCCCTGCAAAGCCCTGCAACCAGCGTGCCCCGGCTTTGGTTGACCGGGCCGCGGCGCAAAGGAGAGCGAACCGAGAGCGACCGGACGCGCGCGAACCCGGCTTCCGACTCGAAGTGGAAGCCGGGTCGCTCGCCGCGGGCTGTCTACTCGAGAGCGTCGCGGCAGGCCCTGGCGGAGGCGATCGCCGACCTGAGGTCGTCGCGGGCATGGCCGAGAGCGGTGCGGGCGGCCGTCAGGATCGGCCTGCCGCTGCCGGCGTCGTACTGGGCCGGGGTGAGCGGCAGGAGCTGCGCGGCCAGCGGGTCGGCCAAACCCACGGCCGCGGCCACCGAGGCGTTCATGGCATCGAGGTCGGCCTGCGCGGCCGTGGTGTCTTTGCCGTCAGCCCTGGCGGCGGCGATTCGGGCCGCCAGATTGGCGTTGACGGTGGCGAACCTGGTCTGCGCGGAGAGGACCCCATCGGCGGCGTTGATCAGGTTGGCCTGCGGAACGACCAGCAGGTAGACGCGGTAGTTGGCCGCGATGTTTGCGATGTCGAGCTGGAGCGCCGGGATGCTCGTCTCCGCGTCGATCGTGCTCTTGAGATCGGTGAGGCCGGACCGAGTCGAGGTGATCCCGGCCTGCAGCGCGGCCGCGTGGGAGCCAGTCATGACCTTCGACGCCGCGATCCGGGCCGACAGGTCGCTCAGGGTGGCGAAGCGGCGGTTGATCTCGCAGTCCCCGAAGGCTCGCAGCGCAGCGATCGAGGGCGTCTTCAAGGCCGCGAACTCCGCGGCGCACACGCCCGTGCCGGACAGGCCGGCGAACGGCGATGCCGCGGTGGCGATACCAGCAGAGGCGAAGAGGAGTGAGCTCCCCAGGGCAAGACCGGCGATGAGAGCGGTGATCCGGGACTTCATGGATCGATTCCTTTCGATCTGGGGCGGCTACTCGCCACCGGAGGCGCCGGCGGCGCTGGCCGAAAGTGAGCTGTCGATGCCGTTGAGCAGGTCGTCGAGGTTCGAGAGCTGGCTGTTGAGCGGGTCCGCCGTTGGGCCGGCAGCGGCCGTTTCGCCCGCCGCCGTCGTCGGGCCGGGCGTCGTGGCGTCTGCAGCGACCGAGTCGTTCGGAGTGGCGGCAAGCGTCGGCATCGTCCGATCCGGCCGGCCGGGCTGGGCCGTCGTTGCCGAGACCGCCGGCCCCCCGGCTCCGGACGCGGCGTGACCGGCGCACCCGACGGCCGCGGCGCCGAGCAACAGCGCCGTGAGGGCGAGCCTGGTTGCGGATCTGACCTGAAGGTTCACCAGTGCGGTCTCCTTGTCCTACTCTCGGGGAGTTGACGCTGAAGATGTTCCGGTGGCCGTCTTCGGCCCGTTCGGGGCGCAGGTAAGACGACCGTAAACTCGGTCGGGCCCGTCCATGACGTCGTATCCGAGCGCCGGAAGGTCGCAGCCTCCCTCGGCGATGCCGGAATCTGATCCGAGGTTGATCAAGGCTGAGGGCCTGCGGAGCTGGCGTTGTGGGCGTGCGGCAGACCCGCCACACTTAGGCCGTGAGCTCAGAGAAGAAACCGACGCCCGGGTCGATCGAGTCCGAGGTTGGAGGAACGCATGCATCCCAGCCTGCGGCTCCGGCCGTCCCCGGCAGGGCCGACGTCGCCAGGTACCGGGAGAATCTCCAGGGCGAGATAGACGCCATCGCCCTGTACGCCTTGCTGGCCGAGAAGGAAGAAAGCCGGCCGGTCCGAGACTTCTACACCCACATGGTCGAAGTGGAGGCGATACACGCCGGCGTGTGGAGAGGGCAGCTCGAAGCCGCCGGCGTGGACACGAGCCGGATGGGCCCGGCCTGGCGGACGCGCGTGCTCATGTTCATCGCGCGCCACTTCGGGCCGAGCCTGGTGGTTCCGACCATCGCCGAGCGCGAGGCCTCGGACGAGGCCATGTACGACGATCAACCGGAAGCCCTCGCCCGGATGCCGGGAGACGAGCGATCGCACGCGCGGCTCTTCCGCGAGCTGGCAGCCGGTCGTGGTGTCGAGGGCGGCGCCATCGCGCGTATCGAAGGTCGTCACCGCGGCAGCGGCGGGAACCAGCTGCGGGCGGCGGTTCTCGGCGCGAACGACGGCCTGGTTTCGAATCTCAGCATCTCGATGGGTGTGGCCGGTGCGTCCGGGGGCGGCCATGCCGTCTTGATCGCCGGGCTTGCCGGCATGCTCGCCGGTGCCCTGTCCATGGCCATCGGGGAGTGGCTGTCCGTCCAGAGCGCGCGCGAGCTCTTCGCCCACCAGGTCAAGGTCGAGCGCGAGGAACTGCTCCAGGTCCCGGACGAGGAGGAGGAGGAGCTGACCCTCATCTACCAGTCGAAGGGCCTCACGGCACAACAGGCACGGCTGATGTCTCAGTCGATCGTCGGCGGAGAGCTCGGCCGGGCGGTCGACACGCTCGCTCGCGAGGAACTGGGCATCGACCCCGAGGAGCTCGGCGGGTCGGCGTGGGTCGCAGCGATCACCTCGTTCTTCCTCTTCGCCCTCGGCGCGATCGTGCCTGTCTCGCCTTTCTTCTTCGCCTCGGGCACCGGCGCGGTGGTGGCGTCCATCGCGGTCAGTGCCGCGGCCCTGATGCTCGTCGGCGCGGCGATCACCATGGTGACAGGCTCGAGCGTCCTGCGGACCGGCGGCCGGCAGGTCCTGCTCGGCATGTTCGCGGCTGCGGTCACTTTCGGTCTGGGGACACTCGTTGGACGCGCCGTCGGATAGGGGCGGCAAGGGTCGATGGGGGCCGCCGTACATGCGGGCGGGGGCTCCGGGACGGCCGTGGTGCGGCTGAGGTCCGGTCTCGCCGGTTTGTGACAATGATTTGAGGTTTGCCGCCTCGGTTCTGGCCTAGAGTCTAAGTTAGCTGCGGGTGCCCGCGCGTCTGGGCCGCGGGTCCGCTGCTCGACCATGGCTCTGCTGCCCCGCGTGGGCTGGTCCCGGAAAGGAGGCGTGAGCGCAGCCATTCGTCTTTACGCGCGCAGCAGCCTGGCGCGTGCCCCGGCGTTCGCCGTCGAGCCTCGCAGCGCTCCGATTTGAGCGTCCGGATCCCGCGTCGGCCCGTTTCCCACTCATTCAACGATGTCGATATCATCGCACCGCGGCGGCACTTGTGCGCCGCGCCCTGCGAGTTGCGTATCCAGGAGAAGAGCCAATGATGGAGAAAATGGTCGCGGAGATCTTCGGGACCGCGACGCTCATCCTGTTGGGCGACGGCGTTGTAGCAGGAGTGCTGCTGTCGAAGTCCAAGGCCCAGAACTCGGGCTGGATCTCCAAGGCCCAGAACTCGGGCTGGATCGTCATAACCATGGCATGGGCATTCGCCGTGTTCATGGGCGTGGTAGTGGCGGGACCGCTCAGCGGCGCCCACCTCAACCCCGCCGTGACCCTCGGCCTTGCCGTTATGGAAGCGATGAAGCAGGGCAGCACCGGCATCACCTGGCAGACCGTTCCGCCCTACATCGCCGGTGAGCTCATCGGCGCCATGATCGGTGCCTGTCTGGTGGCCATCCATTACTGGGATCACTTCAAGGCCACCGAGGACAAGGGCCTCAAGCTCGCCGTCTTCAGCACCGCCCCGAACATCCGCAACCTGCCGCTCAACCTGGTGTCGGAAATCATCGGCACCTTCATGCTCGTCTTTGTGATCTTCTGCTTCGGCCAGCCCGGTACCAAGGCCCCGGCGACCATGGGCGCGCTGCCCGTCGCCCTGCTCGTCCTGGTCATCGGCCTCTCGCTCGGCGGTACGACCGGATACGCGATCAACCCCGCCCGCGACCTCGGCCCGCGCATCATCCACGCCATCCTGCCGATCCCCGGCAAGGGTGGCTCGGACTGGGAGTACTCGTGGGTTCCCGTCGTCGGCCCGCTGATCGGCGGTGCCCTCGCGGCGGTCGTGTACTACGTGGCCTTCACCCAGTTCATCGTCCTCCAGATACCACACTAGTCGTTCCCGTCGTCGGACCGCCGGCTCGAGACAGCTCGTGCCGGCGGGACGACCTGCCCAGAAGTCCCG